>WLFD01000001.1 GCA_009703925.1 Actinomycetota bacterium
CGCCGCATGGATGGACGCCGGCATGTTCGCCCGCTGGGTCCAGGGCGAACTTCCTCCGCGCGAACTTGTCCTCGATGTCCTGGATGCCGTGCTCCAACCGGGAGCGAGTGATCGTGTCTGGGCGACTCTCGGGTTGCTCGCGCCGACGGACTGATCCGCGTCGCATCATCCACATGGAACATGGCGCAGAACGACCGATTCACCCGATTCCCGTGGCACGCTTGTGACATGACACTCGTGCTCGAGATCAAGTGGTCGATCGAATCCACCAAGGTCGCCGTCTTCGACACTGCCACCCGGACCGATGTCGGTGAAGGTCGCAGCGAACATCCCGTGCCCGTCGATCACCAAACCGATCCTGCCCACTGGTGGAGGGCCCTTGTCGATGCAACCCGTCATGCGGTCGATGGTGCCGCGGCGATGGGGATCACCGACGCGGAGATCCGCACCGTGATGCTCGATGTCGCCCTCACTCCCGGGGGACTCGTCATCCTCGACGCATCGGGCGACGCTGTCGGCCCGGCGCTGCTCGGATCACACGAAGCCTCCGCCACCGATGGCGACTGGCTCGTCTCGCGCATCGACGGCGGTGCCGACGCATGGCTCGCCGCAACGGGCGTTCTCCCCGGCGCCGGCTCGACCGCGGCGCTGCTGTCCTTCGTGCATCGAACCGAACCCACCGTGTGGGAACAGGCCCGGTCGTTCACCGTCCCCACCGGGTGGATGGCGCAACAACTCGGTGTCGAATCGGCAGTGGGCATCCACGACGCTGCTGGAACGGCAATTCTCGATCGCTCCGACACGTCCCGATGGCGCTCCGATCTTCTCGCGGCCATCGAGTCCGATCGGGACTGGAACGCGTGCCTCCCGCGTACGGCCGATGCCGCGACCGCCGTCGGCCTGATGTCGCCTGCAGCGTCCGCCGAACTCGGCATCGCACCGGGACTCCCGATCCATCTGGGCTCGTCGATCGCCCGCTGACGCCGGGCGACACGTTCAGAGACCCTTGCCCGGGTAGATTTCACCCGTGACGAACTCTGCCGAAGCCTCCGGGATCTCCCTCGACAGACGGAGATTTCTGGTCCTCGGTGGAGCCGGGCTTGCGACGGCCGCAGCCGTTGCCGCCGGATGTTCGGGATCATCGACGTCGACGGTTTCGGTTCGGGAACCCGATCGCATCCTTCCGCCCCAACTCGCCGGCTCGCCGACTCCTCCTCCCGATGACACGGTGTTCGATGTCGTGATTGTCGGAGGCCGCGTCATGGACCCCGACACCGGCTTCGACCAGATCGCAAACGTCGGACTTGTCGGTTCCACCATTGCCCTGATCAGCGAATCGACGTTGACCGGCAAGAAGACCATCGACGCAACCAACCTCGTGGTCGCCCCGGGATTCATCGACATCCTTTCCTACGAACCCAATCCGTACGGCGTCTGGTACAAGCTCGGCGACGGCGTCACGACGAACCTCGGTATGCACGGAATCAAGACGCCTGTCGATGCTCCCGGTTTCTTCGCGGCGCACTCCGGCAAGAACGCGCCTCCCGTGCATTTCGGTGGAGCATTCTCCGATCAGTGGTATCGGGATTCCATCGGCATCAGGAACACGGCGTCACCCGCGCAGCTTTCGCGTCTCGGCAACGATCTCGACAAGGCCATCAACGACGGATGGATCGGTCTTTCGATCGACCCCGAGTACGCGCCCTACATCGACACCAACGAATACCTCGCGCTCGGGGCCGTTGCCCAGGCCGCCGACATGCCCCTGTTCACCCACATCCGCTATTCCTCGCCCGGGCCGGCCGGAAAAGGTTCACTCGACGCGATCGACGAAGTCCTGCGCGTCGCACGCGAGACCGGGGTCTCGCTCCATGTGGACCACATTCCATCGATGGCCACGCATGTGATGCCGGAGGCGATCGCAAAAATCGACGCCGCCCGCTCCGAAGGACTCGACGTCACCGGCTGTTTCTATCCCTACACATTCTGGGGCACCTACCTGGGTTCGGCCCGCTTCGCCGGCGACTGGCAATCGCGCTTCCGGATCACGTACAGCGATCTTCAACTTGCCGGCAGCAACGAACGACTCACGGCCGACAGCTTCAAGAAATACCAGGCCCAGAACAAGCTCGTCGTCGCCTACGCGATTCCGCAGGACGATGTGATCGCGGCCGTGAAATCGCCATGGTCGATGGTCGGCTCCGATGCCATTCCCGAGTCGTCCAACAACAACCATCCGCGCGGGTCCGGCTGTTTCTCGCGTCTCCTCGGCCCGTACGTGCGCGATCTCGGCGTCATCTCGTTGATGGACGCCCTCGCGAAGTGCACGATCCTCCCGGCCCGACGACTTGACGCACGCGTCCCGATGCTCGGCCGCAAGGGCCGCATGCAGATGGGCGCAGACGCCGATATCACACTGTTCGATCCCGCGACGATCGCCGACACATCCACGGTCGAGAAGCCCGCCCAGATGTCCGCCGGCGTTCAGTACGTCATGGTCATGGGGCGGGTGGCGAAGGATCCAACCGGAGTCATAAAGGACGTCCGGGCCGGACAGGCCATCAAGGGAAACACGGTCTGAGCCCGCCGGAGGATGATTGGCCAGCTGGTCAGAATCCGTACAGCTGACACCCGAATTCAAATGAATAATTTTCATTTGAATTCGAGAAATGCGGCGGACCTGCTATAACAGATGCAATGGTCAAAGTAAGCAAAGAGCGATCAGCGGTTTTTCGCCGCCAGATCCTCGATACTGCGGCGTCGGAGATCCGAAAGGTCGGATACGACGGGACAGCACTTACATCGATCGCGACCACCTGCAACTTTGCGACCAGTGCCATCTACAACCGTTTCCCCACGAAGGAAATCCTTCTGGAAACTCTCGTTGCGGAACGACTCGAGCCCGACCTCGGTTCCGCCATCGACGACCTCGACGCCGAACTCTGGGTCGAGGACAACCCGACTGCGCTTACCGAAGCAACCGGGGCCGTCATCGACCGCGATCTTCTGGCCACCCTTCACGAGCTCGAGCTGGCCGCGTGTCACAACCCTGCGGCCCGACTCCTCGTCGAACCGTTCGCCGATAACCGTCTGGCTTCCGCCCTCGCTGCTCGGAAGGTCGCCGAAACTTCGGATCGTCTCCGACCCGGTCAGGATCCGCGTGCGCAGGCGATGCTCGCTCACTCCGGCCGGATCGGGAACCATCTTCTCAGTCTCGTAAGCACACCCCCGCAGGGCGGTTCCTCCACCGTCGACCACCTGATCCGCCTCGCCGTGCTCGACATTCCGTTCGACACCATCGCCAAACCTGAAGCCCGGGTACCCGTGCGACCGGATCCGGGGCCATCAGTACCCGATCCGAGTTCTCTCGACGCAATCGGCCTTTCCCTCCTCGATTCCGGAGCAACCATCTTCGCGACGGAGGGATATCACAACACCTCCGTAGCGCGAATCGCACGAGCCGCCGGCCTGACCACAGGAGCCATCTACAACCGTTTCGACGGCAAAGCAGATCTCTTCAACCAGATTCTGCTCCACGGAATCTTCGTCACCGATCTTCGGGACAGCATCGATCTCAGCACCGCTCTGGCCGCCTCCGAATCGTTCGAACAGAGCGCCATACTCCTCACCACCCTCGCCGAACGGGCGCGATCACCCGAGGGAATCCGCGACCGTTCCCTGCGCCTCGAAGCCCGCGAAGCGGCAGGGTCCGAGGCGCAGGTCGCCGCGTTCCTCGCCCCCATGCAGGACCATCTTCTGGCCCGGGTGGCCGGTATCTTCCGGGATTCCCAAGAAGCCGGGACCATGCGGGATGATCTCGATCCCGAGGTGCTTTCGTGGTGGCTCACCTCGTCAATGATCTATGGGATCTTCGTGCTCGAGAAGACGCTCACCGAGGGCATCGAAATCGATTGGCAACCGATTCAGGCCGCGATCTTCCTGGCATTGCGAACTCCGATCAGCCGCTGAACCGGGCGGGGGGGCGGATCCAACGCCACCCCGACTCCTCCGACAGCGGATTTCACGGCGCTATAGCGTTCTTCACATGGCAGACACCGATCCATTCGCCGATCTCGACGCGTGTGCACAGGCCGAACTCGTCCACACCGGTCAGGTCTCGCCCAAGGAACTCGTCGAGGCGGCCATCAACCGGATCGAACGTCTGAACCCGACCCTCAACGCGGTCGTACACGAGCGGTTCGAGCGGGCCCGCGCCGAGAGCGAGGGGCCGCTGCCCGACGGTCCGTTCCGCGGCGTCCCCTTCCTGCTGAAAGATCTCGCGGCCCTCAGCGCCGGCGATCCGCAGCATGCAGGAGCCGCGTTCCTCAAGCAGATCAACTGGACGTCCGAAAGCGACGATCACATCACCGCCCGATTCCGCGCCGCCGGACTCGTCATTCTCGGTCGCACGAACACTCCGGAATTCGGAACGACGATCACGACCGAACCCGAATCACACGGACCGGCCCGCAACCCGTGGAACACCGACCACTCGACCGGCGGTTCATCGGGCGGTTCAGCTGCCGCCGTCGCTTCGGCGATGGTCCCGGCTGCACATGCCAGCGACGGTGGTGGATCGATCAGGATTCCGGCGAGCGAATGCGGCCTTGTCGGCCTCAAGCCCACACGTGCACGGGTGCCGCTCGGACCCGACGTCGGCGATTCATGGGCCGGCTCCACCGTTCACGGCGTCCTCACGCGATCGGTGCGCGACGCCGCCGCGCTTCTCGACACCATCTCGGGACCGATGCCCGGCGATCCCTACGCAGCTCCCGCCCTTCCCGGCCCGCTCACCGCCGAGCTCGGACGCGATCCGGGGCGTCTGCGCATCGGCGTTCTCGACCGCCCCCTGCTGCCCGGCGTCGCGGCCGATAGCGATGCCACCGCCGCGGTCCACCATGCCGCCGCTCTTCTCGAGCAACTCGGACACCTCGTGAGCGCCGAGTATCCCGCGGCGATGTCCGATGCCCATTTCACCGACACCTTCACCATCGTTGTCGCCGCCAGCGTGGCCCACGATCTCGACACGTGGGGGCGGCTGATCGGTCGCGACATCGATGCCGACGATGTCGAAGAACGAAACTGGATGTTCGCCACCATCGGCCGGTCCATCACCGCCCCGCAGTATCTCGATGCGGTTCGCTGGCAACAGGCTTGGTCGCGGCGCATGGCGTCGTGGTGGCGCAATTCCGTCGACCCGGACGGTTTCGATCTGTTGTGCTGCCCGGTCCTCAACGGTCCCCCGCCACCCATCGGATGGTTGTCGGATCCGGTCGAGGGCCTCGGACGGGTCACCGATCTCATGCAGTACACCGCGCAGTTCAACGTCACCGGCCAGCCTGCGATATCACTCCCGCTCTGGTGGAACGACGCCGGACTTCCGATCGGCGTGCAGTTCGTGGCCCCGTTCGGCCGCGAGGACCTGCTGATCAAACTGGCCTCCGAACTCGAGGCCGCCGCCCCGTGGGACGAGCGCCGTCCGGGTATCCGCGCCTGAGCGCAAAGGATCCCCGGACGGTCGAACCCGTTCCGATTCGCTAGGCGACCTTCGCCTCGGCGGCTTCGTCGTCGATCACGCTGTCCGACGGACTCATGAAGCGCCATGCCAAACCCGCGATGAGCGCACCGACGATCGGCGCAACCCAGAACATCCACAACTGACCAAGTGCCCACCCGCCCTGAACGACAGCCGGGCCGGTCGAGCGGGCCGGGTTCACCGAGGTGTTCGTGACCGGAATGCTGATCAGATGGATCAGCGTGAGGGCAAGGCCGATCGCCACAGGAGCGGCCGCGCCGACCGCCTTCTTGGCGGTCGCTCCAAGAATCACGAACAGGAATCCCGCCGTCATAACGACCTCGGTGAGCAGCCCTGCCGCGAGGTTGAAGCCGTCCGGTGAATGCTCGCCGTAGCCGTTCGCGGCGAGACCGTCGACCTTGAGATCGAACCCGGCGCGCCCCGAAGCGATGGCCCAGATGACAAGGGCGGCAAGGATGGCGCCGATCACCTGGACGATGACGTAGGGGAGCACGTCCCTTGTCGGGAAACGTTTCGAGACCCACAGGCCGATGGTGACGGCCGGGTTGAAATGGCCACCCGAGATGTGACCCACGGCGTAGGCCATTGTCAGCACGGTCAGACCGAAGGCGAGAGAGACGCCCACCAGCCCGATGCCCAGTTCCACGCCGTCGGGCCCGTTGAGAAGCTTGGCCGCAATGACTGCGCTGCCACAGCCCCCGAGCACGAGCCAGAAGGTACCGATCGCTTCAGCCGCGAGTTTCCTGCCCTGTTGCATCGTTTCTCCCCGTTGTCGATTCACGTCGCCAACGTTGACGACGGGAAAACCGTAAAGGTCCGCCGCAGGAGACCGGTGGATACTCGAACAATTTCCGTTCGAATGACGATCGACCCTGGATCTCCCGCTGCAGGCGGTTTCCCGGTAACCGATCGGGCCGTGGCAAGGTGACGGGGTGACACTCGAACTCCCCACCGCCACCGATCTCGCCTCCCTGCTGTCGCTCGATGCCGTCAGTCCCGATGCGTTTCTCGCCCCGAGCGGATTCACCGGTTGGGGACGGCTTTACGGCGGCCAGGTGATCGCCCAGGCCCTGCGGGCCGCGTCGCTCACCGTGAGCCCGGAACAACTTCCACATTCCCTGCACGCCTACTACGTCCGTCAGGGCGAAGAACCCGCACCGGTGCTCTACGAGGTGCAGAGGATCCGCGACGGCCGCTCGTTCTCGACCCGTCAGGTGGTCGCATCACAGCAGGGCGGCGTCATTCTCAATCTGATCGCCAGCTTCCACGAACCTGAGGACTCGGAGGAGATTCTCGCCACGTTCATTCCCGAGGGCGCTCCGTCCCCCGATGATCTGACCGATGAGGAAACGCCGCTCTTCTTCCAGACGCGGGCGGTACGCGACGAATTCGGAATGGCGAAACTTGCGTGGATGCGGGCCCGCGAATCGCTCGACGACGATCCGGTCCTGCACGCCTGCGCGCTCGCCTATCTCTCCGACGAGCACCTGCTTGGAGCGGCATTGACCGGTCACAGCCTCATCGGTGACTGGGACAAGCTGATGACGGCGAGTCTCGACCACGCACTGTGGTTCCACCGTCCCCTCCGCGTCGACGACTGGCTGTGCTTCGATCTCGCCGGACATGGAATGGCCGATGCGCGCGGACTTTCCATCGCACGCATCTTCGATTCGTCAGGCGTGCATGTCGCCAGCGCCGCCCAGGAAGCGCTGGCTCGGCGACGCCGCTAACTCCGGGCGATCGCGTCGCGCAGCGCCTCGGACGGCGGTGCCGTCAGCATCGCGAAAACGAGATCCACCTGTTCGGCGATGATGATCGCCGACCGCGTACCCGTGTGATCGACCGGCGCTTTTCCGAGGGCATATTCATGATCGGCGAGCATCTGGACGTTCGAACGGAGGGCCAATCGGAGACGATGTCCGCGCAATTCGCCGGGAACATCGACGAGCAGTTCGAAGAGTCGTCGTCCGGCCTCGGCGAGCGCCCCCATCGTCGGACGCTCGGTCGTCATCAGCTCGGGCGAGGTCCGGTAGACCTGACCGAGGAACCTTCCCCACCATCCCGGCGGATCGATGATGACCGCTTCAGCCAACGGGCGGACCATGGCGTCGACGAGGCCCATCACGTCCCCGGATCGACCCACCCCGTCGAGTTCGAGGAGCATCTCCCGCCGACGAGCGTCGATCGGGGCCATCCGCGCTTCGAACACGGCCTCGATCAGACCGGATTTCGACCCGAAGTGATACTGGACCGCCGAATGATTCCGCTGGCCCGAGGCCAGGGCCACCTCGCGCAGGGAAAGCCCGTCGAAACCGCGCTCGGCGAACAGTTTCTCCGCCGTCTCGATCATGGTCTGACGGGTTTGGTCGCTGCGTCCCCCGATGGCCATTGGGGCAAACAGTAGCGCCGCGACGGAATCCATCACGCGGAAGAGTGCCCGGGTGTGGGAATGTCGGGGGGTTATGCCTGACGCACTTTCGACCGATACCCCCAATTCCGATCGCCACGATGATGCCGATCCACAGCCGCCCGATACCCATGCTCCCGCCTCGGGCATGGGGACCGAGCGCCCCGAGTTCCTTCCGCCCACCGGCGGCCCCATCGAGCTCGAGCGGACCTTCGCCTTCATCGACATCTGTGGATTCACCGCACTCACCGAACGTCACGGCCCTCGCCGAGCGGTCCGGGCCCTCGAGGTCTTCCGGACCGCGGTGAAGGAAGTTGCCGGACGACGCGGTGCCCGCGTCGCGAAGTGGCTCGGCGACGGTGTCCTCCTGGTCGGAACCAAACCGGGACCGGTCGTCGCGACCGTTGCCGAACTGACCGGCCGCTTCGAATCGTTCGCCATCGATCTGCGCGCCGGCGTATGCAGCGGTGTCGCCCTCCTGTTCGACGGCGACGATTACATCGGACGCCCCGTCAACCTCGCCGCCCGCCTGTGCGACGAAGCCGGTCCCGGTGAGCTCCTCGCCCACCCCTCCGCTCTCGACGGTGTGCCCGACTGGGTCCAGACCGGTTCACCCCGTGTTGTGGCTGTCCGCGGTGTCGGGGCGATCGAAGGCGTCTGCGCATTGCGCGTCGCACCGGATGTTCAGTTTCCGCCCGAACCGAACCGCGAGTCCGAACTCTGAGAGTGCGGCTCAGCGGCCGTTGATCGCGGCGAACGCGCTCAACAACATTGCGAGCTCCTGATCCGTGCACCCGGGCATGGCAGCATCGCTCCACCCGTCGGAGCCGAGGACGACCGGGACAGCGCAGACTCCGTGCATGTCGTGGAACTCGCCGGCGAGATTCACCTGCAATGGCATTACCCGCGATTCCCCGGAAAGAACGATCTCCAGGACCTCCGCCACCGCATGAGCAGTGACAATTTCGGTTGTGTGCCCGGAGGTGAAGTGAACGAGGAATGGCTTCACCGCAGCACGAAGATCCGCCGGTAGCAGCGCGCATTCGGAGAATGCCTGCTCGGCGGAACCATCGACCACCATTTTCAGAAGACGACTCTTGTTGTCCGCGATTTCCGTTGCCAGCGCCAACGGATCGCGACCGTCGCGTTGCGAATCGATCCACGTGCTCAACACGTCGTCATCGATCCCTTCGACCGACACCCGACTCCAGAGCGGCACCATGTTGTCGCCATGTTGGCCGAGAACCATCGCGTCGACGGCTGCACGACGAACGCCCAGAGAATCGGCGATTTCCCGGCGGAACCGAAGCGAGTCCGACCAGGCACCGGCACCGATGACACGACTGCGTCCCAGCCGTTCGCTGAAGACCTGCACTCCCAGTTCGACGGGATTCGACTGCACGATGACGATCGGTGGTTCACCGGAACGGCCCGCCAGAGCATCGGCGAATTCCTCGAACATCGCCCCATTCACGGCAGCCAGAGCCGCCCTGTCCGGCGCAACCGACAAATCCCGGGCCACCGTCGCTCCGGCGAGCATGACAACAACGTCGGCGTCGACCTCATCGGCGTCCACAGTCAGATCGATCGTCGGGGCATCGTCGGCGAAAGCGTCCCGCAGATCTGCCCTGAGGCCACGCAGCTCATGTTCACTAGCGCCCCCTCGATGACCGACGAGTTGGAGCCGCGCATCAGCGTGGATCGTCGAACGGTCGAGCAATTGGGTCACGAGCTGACGTCCGCTCGCTCCTGCAGCGCCGACAACGGCCACACTTCGAAGACTTTGCATCGTCGAGAAGTTCAGCACATCCGGACCACCACCGATTTCGCCCGGACCGGAGCGGATCAGGGCTCGTTGGTGGCCGATCGGGTCTGACCGCTATGCTTTCGCCGCTGCCCTGTGAGGATCTAGAACCCTCCGGGAGCAGCGCCAACACCGGCCCCCATCGTCTAGCGGCCTAGGACACCACCCTCTCAAGGTGGACGCACGGGTTCAAATCCCGTTGGGGGTGCCATTTGGTGCCGGTCGAACCGGGTTCAGGTTCCCGTCGCACCGGACGCGACTTACCCGGGGACTCCGGCGTCAGTTATTGTCACGGGTCCGATGATTCCTGCCCTCGGGGCAGGACATCCCGATCAGGGGGAACCATGGCTCTCGAAGGAATTGACCTTCTCGATCTCGACCGCTTCCAGCGCCTCGAGCACTACGAAATGTTCGACCGTCTGCGCGCCGAAGCTCCGGTGAGCTGGCACGACTATCCGGGAGCTCAGGGCTTCTGGAACGTGGTGCAGCACCAGGACCTCGTCCAGGTCAACCGCGACACCGGCCTGTACTCCTCGGAGACCGGCGGTATCTCGATCCTCACCCCCGACGAGTTCCCCGGTGCCACCGGCTCGGACCCCCGCGGTCTGATGATGCTCTACATGGATCCGCCGAAGCACACGCGCTACCGACTGCTCGTGAACAAGGGCTTCACCCCCCGCATGATCGGACTCATCGAGAAGTATCTCGAACACCGTGCCGTTCTCATCGTCGACAACATCATCGAGCGCGGCTCGTGCGACTTCGTCGTCGATCTCGCATCGGAACTTCCCCTTCAGGCCATCGCCGAGATCATGGGCGTTCCGCAGGAAGACCGCATGATGCTGTTCGACTGGTCGAACCGCATGATCGGCCTCGACGATCCCGAATTCGCCGACGAAGACGGCGCTACCGCTTCCGCCGAGTTGTTCATGTACGTGAACGATCTTGCGCAGAAGCGTCAGACCGACCCGCGCGACGACATCGTCACCAAGCTCATCAACTCCGAGGTCGATGGCGATCGCCTCACCGAGTTCGAGTTCGACATGTTCATGATGCTTCTCACCGTCGCTGGCAACGAGACCACCCGCAACACGACTTCGTGGGGCATGTGGGCGCTCATGCAGAACCCCGACCAGTACAAGATGCTGGCCAACGACATCGATGGCAAGCTCGATCACGCCGTCGAGGAGATCCTCCGCTGGGCGACGCCGGTGTACCACTTCCGTCGCACCGCAACCGCCGACACCGTGCTCCACGGCCAGGAGATCAAGAAGGATGACAAGGTCGTCATCTGGCACATCTCGGCCAACCGCGACGAAGCAGTCTTCGAGAACCCGTACCAGTTCGACATCGACCGCTGGCCCAACGAGCACATCGCGTTCGGTGGCGGCGGACAGCACTTCTGCCTCGGCGCCAACCTGGCCCGCATGGAACTCAAGCTCATCTTCCGCGAAATCATGTCCCGCATCCCGGACATGAAACTTGCCGGCGATGTCGAGATGCTCCGTTCGAACTTCATCGGTGGCGTCAAGCACATGCCGGTCGAGTTCAGCCCCGGAGTGCGTCGCAATCCGGCACCGCTTTCCCAAGACTGAATCAGTCGGGTCGTTCCGGCTTTCGATTGCGAACGTGCGGTCCCGTCTCTCCGGAGCGGGGCCGCACTTTCGCGTTCAGGCGTCGACCAGGGCGTCATCCTTCTCGTAGGACGCCAACATCATGGCTTCGTCGACCTTGTCCGGGAACCCGAGCCACACGACGACAACGCCCATCCCCATGGCCAGGAGCCCGACGAAGAACGCCCACTTCTGGCCGGCCACGAACGACTCGTTTGCAGCCTGGACTATCTGGGCCGAGTACTGGGGATAGTTGGCCGCAACCGATTCGGCGCCGGCGTACGACTTGGTGAGCTGGGCGGTGACCTGACCGGTGATCTCCGAACCCTGCGGTGCATCAGCGATCGCTGCATCGAACGACGACGCGTATCTGATCGTCAGAAGTGCACCGAGCACGGACTGCATGATTGCGCCGCCGAGATCGCGCTGAAGATCGGCCGTGCCCGACGCCATCCCCGCTTTTCGGACCGGCACCGAACTGGTGAGGGCACGCGACGCCGGCGTGCCAGCGAGCCCCACACCGATGGCAAGGAGCACGTAGCCGAGAGCCACCGTCGCGAACGATGTCGATGATCCCCAGAGAAGCCACATCACCATGAAACCCGCCGCACAGAATGCATACCCGGCGAGGAGCGTGATCCGGGATCCGTATCGCTGGATCAGCGTCGCCGAGCGCGGAGCGACGAGAACCATCGCAATCGCAGCCGGCACGACGCTCAGTCCTGCAGTCCACGTCGAGTAGCCGAGAACATTCTGCAGATACTGCTGGCCCACGAAGATCGCACCCATGAGCGCGCCGAACACGAGCAGGCCGGCGACCGCCGCAACCCAGAAGGTTCGACGACCGGCGTAGCCCAGGTCGTAGAGAGGTTCGGCCGCACGCTTCTGCCTGATGACGAACGCGACGACAGCCAGAACACCGACGGCACCGAGGAGCAGCGACTGGGTCAACATGCCGGGTTGTGGTGCGAAGTTGATGCCGAGGACGATCGCTCCGACCATGACCACCGACAGAATCCCGCCGAGGTTGTCGACGCGTTCGGTGGTCTCGTTGACATGGGCCGGAACAAAGAGCACCGCTCCCGCCAAAGCGATCAGAGCGAGCGGCACCGTGATGAGGAACACCGATCCCCACCAGAAATGTACGAGCACCAGACCGGCGGCGAGCGGACCGAGAGCGGCGGACGCTCCTCCGATCGCCGACCACAGGGCGATCGAACGGGTACGGGCATGACCCGTCCACAAAGCGGCGATCAGTGCAAGCGTCGTCGGGTATGCCATACCCGCGGCAAGGCCACCGGCCAGCCGGGCGATGGCGAGCGTGGCCATCGAAGGCGCCCACGCCGCGAAGACCGACGCTGGGATCGCGAGCGCTGTGCCGAGAATCAGCATGCGCTTGCGGCCGTGTCTGTCACCGAGCGCTCCCAGCCAGAGCACCGAGCAGGCCAAACCGAGTGAATAACCGACGGCGACGAGGTTCACCCCGACCTGCGATGCGTCGAAGCGATCGGCGATCTCGGGTAAAGCCACGTTGGCCACCGAGAGATTCAGATTGGCAACCAGCGCCACCAGAATCAGCGAGACAAGGACGAGACCCGATCTGGCCGGCCCGGTTCCCGACGCTTCGACCTCAGCCATGGTGAACCCGCTGGCCACCCGGATATGGAGCAAGCCCGTCCAGATCCATGACGGTCAGTCCCAGTTCGTCGAGAAGATCGAGACTCACGTGGACATGACCGCTGCGTTCCGCACGACAGTCGGCGAGGGCGATGATCGATTCGACCATCGCCTCCATCGATTCGATCTGATCATCGCGGACGATGTCGCCGACGAGCGCCTGCGCACCCTCGCTCATCACGGCGGCGCGCGGCTCGACCGTGTTGACCCGCACGCCGTGCGCCGCGACCTCGAGCGCCATCGCATTCGTCATCCGGTTGAGCGCCGCCTTGGATGACCCGTAGAAGCCCGTCGTTCCCGCAACACCGGCCGATGCGTACGGAGGACCTTCGATCATGCGACCGGTTGCGCTCGAAACGTTCACGATCCAGCCCTCGCCGCGTTCGATCATCGACGGCAACACCTGTTGCATGAGATCGAGCGGGGCGAACACATTGACTTCGAACATGATCCGACGACGCTTCTGCGGGTAGTCGAGCAATGATCCGTAAATCGCCGCTGCCGCGTTGTTCACCAGAATGTCGATGGGACCGCCAAGAGCCTCGACGGCAGCCGGAACGATCCGGAGGCGATCATCGGGATCGGTGAGATCCGCCGCGACCACCTGCACATTGGTACCGAATCTGCGGCAGCGCTCGAGGGTCTCGTTGAGACTGCCGGCGAGATGGTCGTGCCTGTCAACGGTGCGGGCGGTCAACATGACATCGGCACCCTCCGCAGCGAGCCGTTCGGCCGTGGCCGCACCGATCCCCCGGCTCGAACCGGTCACGATCGCCCGACGTCCTGAGAATCGACCCATTTCCACCCCTTGAACCCGTGCGGTCCAGCGCCTTGCGAACCGTGGGAGCACCGTACTTGAACCCAGTTCTCCCTTCGGCCGGGACCCGTGCCGCGTAGTACCGTGACCGCAAGAACTCAAGGGGAGATTTCGCCATGTACGACTTGAAGATCACAGGTGGAACCATCGTCGATGGTTCCGGTGCCGACCGGTTCATCGGCGACATCGCCGTCAAGGACGGAAAGATCGTTGCCATCAAGCGCGGCGGCGGCCTCGAGGGCGATGCCGTCGAGACGATCGATGCCACCGGCAAGATCGTCACGCCCGGTTTCGTCGACATCCACACCCACTATGACGGTCAGGTCACGTGGGATGAGCAACTCGAGCCGTCGAGCACCCACGGCGTGACCACCGTCGTCAGCGGCAACTGTGGCGTCGGATTCGCCCCCGTGCATCACGGCAGTGAAGCCGATCTCATCTCGCTAATGGAAGGCGTCGAGGACATCCCCGGCACCGCCCTCACCGAGGGCATGACCTGGGGTTGGGAAAGCTTCCCCGGTTATCTCGACAAGCTCGACGAGCGTGAACTCGCCGTGGATTACGGCGTGCAGATCGCACACAGCGCTGTTCGCACCTATGTCATGGGCGATCGGGGCGCACGCAACGAAGCCGCGTCGACCGAAGACATCGATCTCATGGCCAAGCATGTGCAGGAAGCCGTCGAAGCCGGGGCCCTCGGGTTCTCGACGTCGCGGACACTCGGCCACCGCGCCATGAACGGCGAGCCCGTCCCCGGCACCTTTGCCGCCGAGGACGAACTCTTCGGTCTCGGTCGGGCCATGGCCCGCGGCGGCAACGCCGTTTTCGAGCTCGCACCGATGGGTGCCGCCGGCGAAGACATCATCGCCCCGAAGGTCGAAGTCGAATGGATGCGTCGTCTCGCCGCAGAGATCGATCGCCCGGTTTCGTTCGCTCTCATCCAGGTCGATGCCGCACCCGAACTGTGGCGCGAGATCATGGCCGAATCGATGGCGGCTCACGATGCCGGCTCGCCGATCTTCCCCCAGGTGGCAGCCCGCCCGTTCGGCATGCTCCTCGGTTTCGCCGGACACCACGCATTCTCGAAGCGCCCGACCTACATCGAACTCGCCGGTCGCATGTCGCCCCAGGAGCTTGCACTCGAGTTGATCAAGCCTTCGGTCAAGGCCGCAATCCTGTCCGAGACCGATCTCCCCGCCAATCCGAGCGTGTTGTTCGACGGCATGAACGGACTCGCCCAAGGGATGGTCGGCAACACCTACAACCTCGGTGCCCATGTCGACTACGAGCCGACCGCTGATCAGACCATCGCCGCTCTCGCCGCCGCTCAGGGCCGTGATCCGCTCGAAGTTCTCTACGACGCTTACAGCGAGTTCGACGGCACGGCCATGACGATGGTTCCGTTCTTCAACTACTCCCATGGCAACCAGGACGCCGTGCGCGAGATGCTCCTCCATCCCGCGGGAGTCGCCGGTCTGTCCGATGGCGGCGCACATTGCGGCATGATCTGCGATGCCTCGTACCCGACGTATCTGCTGTCGTTCTGGGCCAAGGGTCGGACCCGCGGACCGGGCCTTCCGCTCGAGTTCGTCGTCAAGAAGCAGTCCTTCGACACGGCCCAGTTGTTCGGCCTGACCGACCGTGGACTTCTTGCCGAGGGCAAGCGCGCCGACATCAACATCATCGACATGGACACGATCGCCATCGGCCGTCCATCCATGGCCTACGACCTTCCCGCCGGAGGCAAGCGTCTCCTGCAGGGAGCAACCGGGTACACGCACACCATCGTGAACGGTGTCGTCACCCGCCGCAACGACGCCGACACCGGCGCTCGCCCCGGACGTCTCGTCCGCGGCACCCGCTGATCCCCACTCTTCCCGCCGACATCCGTGTCGGCTCACCAACACCACCCGAGGTATCGACATGACTTCATCAACCAACGCGTCTCTCGCTGGTCGCACCGCGATCGTCACCGGAGGCGGAACCGGAATCGGCGCCGCCTGCGCAACCCGCCTGGCCAATGACGGAATGAACGTCACGATCTGCGGGCGCACCGAAAGCCGCCTCGTGGATGTCGCCGAGCGGATCAAGGCATCCGGCGCAACCGGGGCAATCCGTCATCAGGTCACCGATGTCACCGTCGAGGACGATGTCGCCGCACTTGTCGCCGGTCATGTCGATGCCTTCGGACGTCTTGACGGATTTGTCGCCAACGCCGGTGGTGGTGGAGGCATGGGCCCGTACCATCTGCTCGACACCGAGGAATTCATCCGGGTGCTCCACCTCAACGTCATGGGCACGATGCTTTCGGTGAAGTACTCCGTTCCCCACCTCGTCGCTGCCGGTGGCGGTTCGTTCGTCGGCATGTCGTCGCTGGCCGGGCACAAGACCCACGTGATGTTCGGCGCCTATTGCGTCGCCAAGGCCGGTATCGAAGAGATGATGAAGAACGCCGCCGACGAGTTCGGCGAGGTCAAGGTGCGCTTCAACTCGGTTCGTCCCGGTTTCATCTCGACCGAGATCATGGAAGGCATCCCGCGAGAATCCGCCGTCTACGACAGTTACATCGAGAACACGCCTCTCAACGACGTCGGTGAACCCGAAGACATCGCCAACCTCGTCCGCTTCCTCGTGAGTGACGAATCCCGTTGGATCACCGGCACCGCCATCAATTGCGACGGCGGCCATCACCTGCGCCGAGGCCCCGATTTCCGTTCGTTCATCGAACCGGCAATCGGCCACGACGCTCTCGTCGGCAAAGCACCCGTCGGCGGTTGAGCGAAACTCCCGGTTCCCCGGCCATGAAACTGGGCCTGTATTTCGATCTCCGCAACCCGGAGCCGTGGGCATCGCCGTGGACCACCGTGTACCGCGATGCCCTCAATCAGATCGTGCGTTCCGAGGAACTCGGAATCGATTCGGTCTGGTTCTCCGAGCATCATCTGTTCGCCGACGGATATCTGCCGCAACCGCTCACATTCGCGGCCGCGGCCGCAGCGCGCACCTCGCGGATCCGTATCGGAACCGCCGTACTCGTCGCCGCACTCCGGCCGGCGGTACTCGTGGCCGAGGAAGCAGCCATCGTCGACCAGATCTCCGGCGGCCGACTCGAACTGGGCATCGGTGCCGGGTACAGCGTTCCCGAGTACGAGATCTACGCGACCGACATCACCAAACGCTATGGACTCACCGATGCCGCTGTCGCCGAGATCCGCCGCCTTCTGGACAATGGCATCGTCACTCCCCCGGCGGCCCAGAACCCGTTTCCGATCTGGCTCGGCTACCAGGGTCCTCAGGGCGCGCGTCGGGCCGGTCGCCTCGGGGTCGGTCTCTTGAGCCTCGATCGGGCCCTGCTCGAGCCGTACCGGGAAGGTCTGATCGAGGGCGGCCACGACACAGCGCTGGCCCGGACTGGCGGGATGATGGACATCATCGTCGCCGACGATCCGGAAAGCGCGTTCGAGCGCATCCTCCCGCACTACGCACACCAGCTCAACACCTACAGGGCCGCCGCCGTGGCGGGAACGGGCCGCGACACTCCCCGGGAGATCACCGTCGAGAAGCTGCGGTCCGGGGTCACCAACAACGGACAGATTCCGGGGCTCAGGGTTCTCACTCCGGACGATGCCGTTGCCGCCATCCGCGATGCGACCGAAGGTTCACCGGTCGAGCATGTCTACCTGTGGGCCAGCGTCGCGGGAATGCCCGCAGACCTCGTCGACCGTCACATCGAACTCGTCTGTACCCGGGTCCGCCCCAGCCTCTGACCGATCCCAAAAGCCGTGCTGGCCCCAATAGCCGTGCTGGCTCGTTTCTGGTCGCTGGAGCGACCGAAATCGAGCCAGCTTGGAAGTTCGGGGGTCAGTCGGGAGTTGGGAGCGGTTCGAGCAGACCGAGCTCGCGGGCGATCGCCTGCGCCTCGTGATAGGTGCCGTTCTCGAACGTGGAAGGTCCGGATGTGGCCAGCCATGCGATGGCGGCACCCACCACCGACGGTTCGACACCTCGGGACGCGATCTCCCCAAGCTCGGTGACCATGCGCGTGCGTTCCGTCGCAACGAATCCGGGATCGACGGTGAACGCCGTGACTCCGTCCTCGCCGTACTCGAAGGCGATCCGGTCGGCGGCCCGGTGGAATCCCGCTTTCGCCGCGCAATACACCAGCTGCGGTCCGCCTTTTCCGATCGGGAACTTCAGCTTCCACTTGCCCGACCCCGAGCCGATGTTGACAATGACGCCGCCACCGCGGGCGACCATATGCGCGACCTGAGGCTGCAGAAGAAGCAGCTGAGCGGTGAGGTCACCCCACATCTGGTTGACGAGGTCGTCGGGGTCCGTGTCGAGGAACGACTTCGGGCCTCCTCCCCCGACGAAGATCGCGTTGTTGACGACGACATCGAGATGTCCGAGTTCGGCGATCGCCATCTCGACAGCCGGAACAAGTGCGGAGCGCTCGAGCAGGTCGAGTCGAACCTGAACGGCACGGCCGCCGCGGGCCTCGATCTCGGCGGCGGTGGCTGCAAGACTCCCGGGGAGAATCTGTCCGTCGCTGGTCAGTGCGGACGGATCGCCGTCGTTCACCGTTCGCGCGGTGATCGCCACGTCGAATCCGATGTCGGCGAGCGCCAGCGCCGTGGCCCTGCCGATCCCCCTGCTAGCACCGGTCACAAGTGCGGTCCTACGTTCAGTCACCACGTTTTCTGGCCCCTGGCTTCTCGCAGCAGTTTGCGCGCCGCCGGGAAGCTGTAGTTGTCGTGATCCTCACCCCATGCGGTCACACCGTCGAACGACCACTCGGTCAGACAGTTGATCGAATAGAGATTCGGATTGATGAGGAACCCCATCGAGTTGCGCGTCGCTCCCTCGGCATGAATCGACCGGCCGAGCTCATCGATGCCGTCGAACATCACCCGTAGCGGGAATCCGTCGGCATCGCGTTCGAGAACCCGTCTCTCGCCGCTCGCCATCTTCGACCACTCCCCGTCGCGCAGGAGCGAACCGTGGATGGCGATGCATCCGGTTCCGAAATCCATCGTGATCACGTGGAATGCGTCGACCTCCGAGGCCG
This sequence comes from Actinomycetota bacterium, assembly GCA_009703925.1. Lineage (GTDB taxonomy): Bacteria > Actinomycetota > Acidimicrobiia > Acidimicrobiales > Acidimicrobilacustridaceae > Acidimicrobilacustris. Next base: position 18,923 of record WLFD01000001.1, read on the forward strand.
TTGCGTAGCTGTACCCCCCATTGGTGCTGACACCACCGTGGATTCCCGGACCGAACTGCGGTCGCGGCCCCCACGACCGATCGCGGAACCCGAACGAATCGACCGCGATGGTCTCGCCGTGCAGAACGATCGTTCCCTCGTATCGACCGGGTTGATCGACATGGGAAGCACCCAGCATGTTGGGAGCGACGATCCCCGTGAACGTGAGATCGACATGAATCTCGTCGCCTCCGTCGGGATCGTCATAGCCGATGACCCACTTGCGCTGCGGTTCGAGGCACTTGTAGCGAATGCCGTTGGCCAGTGTCAGATCGGTGAGCGGCTGATCCGGCAACGGAAGATGCCAGAACTGCTTCGCGTAGATGCAGGTTTCTGGCCGATCGGCGCGACCGTCCCAGAAGAAGGCACCGCCGGCGGCGACTCCCTGATTCGGTTTGAAGTACGGATACAGCTGCCCGGACAGACCGCGTTCGGGAACGGCGAACGTGAACCAGGACGTCTCGGTCCATTCCGGATCGTCGGAGGTTGGTTGGTGGAACTCGTCGTCGGGATGCATGGAGGTCACGGGAGAACTCCGTCGACCGACTACGCGAGTCCGCTGAAGTCGACCTGGCCCGTTGTCATCGCGGCGGTGAAGCCGGAATCGACGAGAAGGTTCACACCGTTGATGAAGCTGGCTGCATCGCTGCCCATGAAGGCGAGGGGCGGAGCGATGTCGGCGGCGACAGCCATTCGACCGTTGCCCTGAACCGTCACACTCCAGTCGATGACCTTGTCACCCATGGTCTCGCGGAAGTCCTTCATGAGAGGCGTGTCGACCGGCGCCGGGCAGATGCTGTTGATACGCACGCCGCGGCGGATCGCCTCGTGCGACTTGCGCATGACATACACCTGCATGCACATCTTCGAGAACCCGTAGACATCGTTGACAACCTCGGGATGTGCTTCACACCAGTCGAGAAATTCATCCCAATCGGCGATGTCGAGCAACGCGTTGATCTCGGCGACCTGTGCCGGCCATCCGTTGCCTGCCATCGACGCCGTGAACACGACGGTTCCGCCTTCGGTGATCCGGTCGAGGAGTCCGTCGACAAGACGGCGGGAGGCGGCGACGTTGACGGCCATACATGCGCGCACACCGGCGTTGGCGGCAACGCCCGCGTTCGAGAAAAGAACATCGATGCGTCCGTCGAGCTGCGCCATGGCCGCATCGACCGAATCCTTGTCGGAGAGGTTCGTCTCGATGAAGACATCGACATCACCGGCCGGCTTCTTGATGTCGAGAACCGTGATGTGCTCGACATCGAGAGTTCGGAGAAGGTCGACCAGGGCAGCACCGATACCGGTCGCTCCTCCGGTGATCACAACACGCTTGCCCTTGTAATTGAACAGATCAGCCATGGCAATGTTCCCCCGGGGAGACTTCGTCGCCGGTCGATCGACACGGCGAGGTCGAACCTATGAGCGGTGCCGGAACGTGTCAAAATCGGATCATGGAATTCGTAAGGCTCACACCGGCTCTCGGCGCCGAGGTCAGAGGGCTCGATCTGACGGGCGATCTCGATCAGACCGCGATGGATGAACTGGTCCACGCTTTCGTCACCCATCAGATCCTCGTCATCAATGCCCCGGACATGACCCCTGAGCAACACATGGCGTTCGGTCGTCGCCTCGGCGAGATCGAGGTTCATGCGTTCTTTCCCAACCTCGGCGGCACCCGCGAACAGGTGAGCGTCCTCGATTCCGCGGATGGGACAACTGCCAGCATGTGGCACACCGACGAGACCTTTCTGGCTGAGCCCCCGATGGCCACGCTCACCCACGCGAAGATCCTCCCGTCCACTGGCGGCGACACCCTTTTCGCCAGCAGCACCGCCGCCTACAACGCACTCTCGCCCCGGATGAAGGACCATCTCGAAGGTCTCACCGCCATCCACGATCTGAGCCGCACCACCGAACTCCGTTTTCGCTTCGGACTGGCCGACGCCGGGCAGTATGCCGCCGCCATTGCGGCCGATCGGCGAACCGCCCACCCTGTTGTCCGCACACATCCGGTCACCGGCGAGAAGAGTCTTTTCGTCAATCCCACCTACACGCGGCACATTGTCGGCCTACCTCCCGACGAGAGTGACATGCTCCTCGCCTACCTCCACCGCCACACCATCAAGGAACAGTTCGTGTATCGGCATCGCTGGAACGATGGCGACCTGCTCATGTGGGACAACCGCTCGACCATGCACCTCGCTCTCGCCGACTTCGAGGGACGCCGCCTCATGTACCGCGTCTCGGTCGTTGGCGACGGCAACGTCTGAGCAGCACCGATCCTCCCCCGCCGCGGCTGCATCCACCGGGCTAGTTTTGTCGTCGCCGGGGGGTCTCCGGTCGAGCATGGAAGATCATGCGTGAAGCCACCACGGGAGAGCATCTGATGACGTACCCACTCGAAGCCGGCGGAATCGACGATTACCCGGTCAAGGTCGGCAGCATGCTGTTGACGATGGTCGATCCCAACAAGGGATTCGAGTCGGCGTACAACCGCTGGTACGAGCGCGATCATTACTACGCCGGTTGCATGGTCGGCCCGTGGCAGATGTCGGGTTCCCGATGGGTGGCACCCCGCTCACTCAAAGATCTCCGTTGGCCCGAGGGCGACACGGCTGTCGCCAATCCGACCGACTCCGGTTCCTACGTGGCGATCTACTGGGTCCAGGAGGGTCATCACGAGGAATGGACCAAGTGGGGCGAGGACACCGTCACCTGGCTCTACAGCAACGGACGCGGCTTCCCCGAGCGCAAGCACACCCACACCAACCTGTTCGATCGCATCGGCGCAGCGAACCGCGATGCCGACGGTGTTCCCGTCGACGTCGCCCTCGACAGTGCCTACGACGGCATCTTCGCTGTCTGGTTCGATGCCCGCGACGGCCATAGCGCCAAGAGCGTCCATGCCGAACTCCTGAAGGGCGCCTATTCGGAGCTCATGACCGGTTCGAACATCGAGATCGTTTCGTCATGGCAACCGGTGGCGAATCCGGCCGCCGACCAGCCAATGGATCTCGGTACTCCGGCCGGCGGCCCCGAGCGTCTTGTTCAGCTGATCTTCGTCCGCGGCGATGTCACCGACGAGCTTGATCGGATGAAGGCCTACACCGATGGCGTCGCTGCCGCGGGACTCGCCGATGTCCATCTCGTTGCCCCGTTCTTCCGCACCGTCGTCGGAACCGACACCTACGTCAACGAACTCTGGTGAGTCCGGTGACCAACGACTTCACACCTCCGGATCCGTTCGCTCCCGCCACCCTCGGCCCGCTCTCGCTCAAGAACCGGTTCATCAAGGCCGCGACCTTCGAGGGCGTGACACCGGGAGGACTCGTCACCCAGGAGCTCATCGACTTCCATCTACGTCCGGTCCGCGGCGGCGTCGCCATGACGACGCTCGCCTACTTGGCTGTCGCTCCGGAGGGACGAACCGACGACGGCTGCATGTGGCTGCGTCCGGCCGCCCTCCCCGGCCTCAAGAAGTTCGTCGACACGATCCATGCCGAAGGGGCTCTCGTCGCCGGACAGATCGGCCATGCCGGTCCCGTCGCCAACGCCAAGAAGAACGGCGTTCCGTCACTTGCTCCGGGCAAGTTGTTCAGCCCCGTGGCCGGCAAGTTCTCGAAGGCGATCACGTCGAGCGAGATCGAACGGGTCACCGACGACTACGCCAACGGCACCCGTCTCATGGTCGAAGCCGGATTCGACTCGATCGAGATCCATCTCGCCCACAACTACCTGCTGTCCTCGTTCCTGAGCCCGAAATTCAACAAGCGCAAGGACGAATGGAACGGCTCACTCGAGAACCGCGCCCGCTTCGCCCGACAGGTCGTTGCCGCCGTCCGCGACGCGGCCCCCGCCAATGTCGCCGTCACCGCGAAGATCAGTCTCAATGACGGCGTGCCCGGCGGATTCAAGCCGCCCGAAAGCACGGCGTTCGCGAAGATGCTTCAGGACGACGGTCATCTCGATGCACTCGAGATGACCGGTGGTTCGTCGCTGGCGAATCCCATCTACCTGTTCAAGGGCGATGCACCGCGCGACGAATTCGCCAAAGCCCTCCCGAAAGTCATGGGCTTCGGATTCAAACTGTTCGGCAAGAAGTTCATGCCCTCCTATCCGTTCGAGGAGGCATACTTCCGCCCGATGGCCCTCGATGTCCGCGCCCAACTCGACATGCCGTTGATCTTCCTCGGCGGCATCAACAACCTCGCAACCGTTCAGCAGGCGATGTCCGACGGCTTCGACTTCGTGGCGATGGGCCGTGCCGTGCTGCGCGAACCGGATCTCATCAACAGGATGCAGGAAGGCACACAGACGGAAGGCAATTGCGTCCATTGCAACAAGTGCATGGTCTCGATCTGGAGTGGCAGCCGCTGCGTCGTGGACTTCCCCAACCCCATCGTCACCTCCGGACCGGTGCGTTGAATCCCGACTCGATCGAGGAAGCCGTTCCCGCCGACGCACTGCAACAGTGGATCGACGCGAACGTCCCCGGGGCACGCGGTCCCGTCACCATCTCGCACCTTTCCGGAGGTTCGTCGAACCTCACCTTCCGCGTCCGTGACGACATCAACGATTGGGTGCTGCGCCGGCCGCCTGTCGGAGCGTTTCTCGCTACCGCGAACGACATGGGCCGCGAGTTCCGTGTGCAGCAGGGTCTGGCCGGCTCCGCTGTTCCCGTCGCGCAGACGGTGGCCCTCTGCGACGATCCCGAAATCATCGGAGCGCCGTTCTACCTGATGGAGTTCGTCGACGGAATCGTCTACTCCGATGCCGATGCGGTCGCCCACCTCGATCCTGGTCAGGCTCTAGCCGCCACCGATGAACTCATCGACGTTCTCGCCCGCCTGCATGCCGTCGATTTCGAGGCCGTCGGACTCGGACAACTCGGAAAGCCCGAGGGGTTCCTCGAGCGTCAGGTCCACCGCTGGTGCACGCAATGGGAGAAATCGAAACAGCAGGACCTTTCGTCCATCGACGAGGTGGCCCGCCGCCTCAACCGTTCCATTCCCGCACACACCGACTCCGCCATCGTTCACGGCGACTACTCGTTCAACAACACGATGTGGAGTCGGACCGATCCGACCCGGATGGTTGCCGTCCTGGACTGGGAGATGTCGACGCTCGGTGATCCGCTCACCGATCTCGGGATGGTCTCGGTCTACTGGGAAGCGGCGGGTGAACTCATGTGGCGCAACCGGTCACCCCAACCCCACCGCGTCAATTCGGGTTTCCCCGGGGTCGACCACCTTCTTGCCCGCTACGAGACCACCAGTGGCCGCTCCCTGCGCGACATCGACGTCTATCGGGTGCTCGCCGTGTTCAAGTTGGCAGTGATCACCGAGGGCGCCCATGCCCGCATCCGTGCCACCCGACCGGACGAGGACACTGCACCCATCGCCTCGACCGTGGCCGCACTCGCCGACCTCGCCCTCGAACTTGCCGACGCGTCGCCGGTCTCGACACTTCGGGGCAACTGAAACCAACGCTTTCGACCGGTTACGGCCCGGTGACCGGCCTGTCTTCAGTGAACTCGAGCATCAGATGGCGCTGCTTGATCTTCCAGCCTTCATCCGTGCGCGTGTACCGATCGAGATAGCGAACGTGCATCACGTAGTTGGAGCGGCCGTCGGGACCGCCACCTTCATCAACCGTTCGAACGTGATTTGCAACGCAGTAGGTCTCGCCGGTTGCCTCGTCGCCATCGATCTCCGAGCGATGGTTGCCTACGAAGTGGATCGTGAGTTCGTAACGCGACAGCCCTTGCATTGCCGCGGCGATCTCGGCACGACCGATGCGCTCGCGCACAGCAACAGGATTGCCGCGTTCGAAGATCCGCAGTTCGCCATCGGCGGCGAACAGCCCTGCCGTACGTTCGTGCTCGCCGCTGTCAACGGAGAACGCGTAGGAATCCACCAAGGCGCGGATCTCGAGACGGTCCCGCACTCCGATGATCTCGGCATCGGTCAATCTGGCATCGGTCACTGCGGGGCCTGGAACGTCCAGCCTGGAAGCAGGCCGAGGTCCGAGCAGAGCTTCGGGGCGAAGATCCACTTGCCCATGAACTTGTCGGCACCGGGATCGGTCGCCAACCAGGCCACGACCTTGCCGGTTGCTTCGGCCGGTTCACTGCCGAATCCACCCGAGTATTCGTCGTCGGGCTTGGCCGCTTTGCGGGCCTCGGTGACGACGTTGCCGGGATCGACGTTGAACGCCTTGATGCCCTTCGAGCGGTATTCGGCGTTGATGCCACCGGCGACGCGGGCGAAGGCCGCTTTCGACGCCGAATAGAGGATGCCCCAACCACCCTCGCCGGGAGGCCCGGGAGGATCGAGGCGAGCCGAACCGGACACCATGTTGATGATCGATCCGCTGCCCCGCTCGACCATGTGCGGAAGGACCTGCTGGATGAGAAGCACCTGATGCATGAAGTTGCCGGTCATCAGGGCCGTCATCGATTCCATCGTCAGATCCTCGATGCGGTCGAGTGTTCCCACGCCCCGATAGATCGCGTTGTTGTAAAGCACGTCGATTCGACCCCATGCGTCGAGCACTTTGGCCGGCAATGACACGACGGCATCGCGGTCGATGAGGTCGAGGGGCAGGATCAACGCCCGCTGACCGCGTTCCTCGATCTCTTGTGCGGTGCGCTCGAGACTGCCTGGCACAGCCAGCGTCACGTCCTCGCGCACCGAATTCGGTTCGGCCTTGCCCTCGCCCTCGTGCACGGTGCGTGCACTGATGACGACATCGAAACCGGCCTCGGCCAACGCCAAGGCGCCCTCGCGGCCGATACCCCGGCTCGCTCCGGTGACAATCGCTACTGGTGAATCGCTCATGTTCCCCCTCCTGATCGTCGAACCCTAGTCAAACGATCCGGGGGATCAGTCTTTTGCCGACTTCGATTTCTTGGTGCGGGTGAGCAATGGATCGAACCACGACAGCACCTTGCCGCCGATGGTGAGTGACCGACCGGCCAGACCCGGATGTTCGTGGTCGACGAGGTTGGCCATGATGTCGAGAACGAGTTTCATCGTGAACTTCGTGGACAACGCGATGCCGAGCAGGAACCGCAGAAGTCGGGGTCGGCCGATGACCCAGGCGAACCGGCGGGCGGTCGCGAAGAACGGGTCGTACTCGGTGGCCAGAACCGACTGGTAGACCACCGGTGCCGTCGATGCATCGGACAGAAATGCCTCGGCGGCGAGACGGCCGGACTCCAGTGCGTAATCGATCCCCTCGCCGTTGAACGGGTTCACAAGACCGGCAGCGTCGCCCACGACGACCCAACCCGGTCCGCCGCGATGTTCGACGTGCATCGGAAGACGCCACGCCCGTGGCCGGGCCGTGAATTCGCCGAGGCCCCACGAATCGCACACCTGCGCCCGATACGCCTCGAGCATCGTGTTGAGGTTCAGATCGGAGAAGTTGCGCATCGTCGACAGGGCGCCGACACCGATGTTCACGATGCCGTTTCCGGCCGGAAACACCCATCCGTACCCGGGAATCAGCGAGCCATCGGGGCCCTTCACGGTGAGGCACGCTTCCATGTAACGGTCATCGGCTTTCGTCGAGGTCGCGTAGCCGCGGATCGCGAGACCGAACGGCGATTCGGGGATGCGGTTCGCGCCGAGGAGTTTGGCCGGAGCCGATCCTGCCCCGGAGGCGATGATCACGAACTTCGCCCGCACCTCGACATCGCCGGCCCGGACTCCGACGACGCGGTCCCCTTCGAGAATCGGTTCGGCGGTGGAGCGATCGTGGATCGCCACCCCGGCGTCGATCGCGCACTGCATGACGCGCGCATCGAACTGCGCACGCGGAGCGACGGCGCCGACAGGAGGGAACGCGCCATCTGGCCAGAGCACTTCGCGCTCGGCGCGACCGGCCTGGACGCGCAGGCCGTCGATTCGGTGGAAGTCGGAGATGTCGACACCGAGACGCTCCAGTTCGGCGACGGCACGGGGTGTGAGTCCGTCGCCACAGGACTTGTCCCGACCCTGTGTCGCCTTTTCGAACAGCGCCACCGAAGCTCCGCCCCTGGCCGCCCATGTTGCGGCCGCCGAACCGGCAGGGCCTGCTCCGATCACCGCAAGGTCGACATTTGTCATGGGCAGATTCTCCCCCGCGGACGGCAGAAATCCCACATCGGGGGACGTCTCCGTTCCGGATGCCTGCCCGGTCAGATCTCGTCGATCGTCAGAAGCGGCTCGCGCTTCCCCTGCCGGCGCTGACGCAGCATCGGCAGGACATCGTCGACATCATCGATCCGGACGATGAGTTCCCGATTGGCCGGGCGCAGGAAGCCGGCGGTCACCGTCTGGTCGAGAAACTCGAACAGGGGTGCCCAGAAACCGTCGGTGTCGAGGACACCCACCGGCTTGTCGTGGATCCCGATCTGGGCCCAGGTCGTGATCTCCGCCAGTTCCTCGAGAGTCCCCAGCCCTCCCGGGAGAGCAACGAAGGCATCGGATTCGACCGCCATGAGAAGTTTCCGTTCGTGCATCGAATCGACTTCGACGAGTTCGGTGATTCCCTGATGCCCGGACTCGGTCTTGAACAGACCTTTCGGAATGACGCCGAGAACCTCGCCTCCGGCTTCCATCACCGAATCGGCCACCACGCCCATCAATCCGACCGACCCGCCTCCATAGACGAGGCGCACACCTTCTGCGGCCATCACGCGACCCAAGGCCGCTGCCGACGCCTGATGAAGCGGGTCGACACCGACGGACGAACCGCAATACACACAGAGAGAACGGATGGCGTTGGCCTGTGAATCTGTCATCGCTTCCAGCCTAAAGACCCTCGGGTCGGTACGCGCAACAGGCGCCGGCCGGGCCGACGCCTGTCTCGAAGCTCGGGGGGGAGGACTCGAACCCCCAACAAATGGACCAGAACCACTCGTGTTACCAATTACACCACCCCCGAAGGGCTTCCGAAGGATACCGGCTGGAACCACTCCGATACCAACTGCATCAGCGAAGTGACGCCAGACGACGAAATCCGATGAGGCGGCCGATCGCGACTGCGACCGTTTCGCGCAGCATCGGACGCAGCGATGTCGAGGAATCCGTGGGCGATACATGCGGTTTCAATCCCACTTCGCGCGCTATCTCCTCGACCCTCAATGCGTGATACGGATCGGACACGATGACCACCGAGTCGCCGGTCCCCGCCTTGCGGAGGATCGCAGCCGACGCGGAGAGCTCCTCGAAGCTGTTCGTCCCGTCCACCTCGATCTTGATGGCCGCCTCCGGCACCCCCTGATCGCGCAGGTAGGCGAAACCGCTGAGGCCCTGGGTGACCGAATCACCGGATTGTTTGCCTCCGGTCACGACGATCACCGGAGCCACCCCGCGTCGGTAGAGGTCGACCGCGTGATCGAGTCGGCCCTTCAGTACCGGAGACGGAACCCCGTTCCATTGCGCTGCCCCCATCACGACGATCGCAGAAGCCGGTGAGGTGTCGTTCCCGCGCGACGCCCACCAGACCTGCGCAAAGGTGATCCCGAGATACAGGACCACGATCGCCATCAGACCGAAGACGATGCGGATCGCCCAGCGCGCAAGGAACATCGAAACGCCCTACAGGCGCTCTTTCGCAGCGTTCAGACGACGGAGTGTTTCGTCCCGGCCCAGAACCTCGAGCGATTCGAACAGGGGCGGGCCGACCGTGCGACCGGTGACCGAAACGCGCACCGGGGCCTGCACCTTCCCCTTCGAGATCTCGTGCTGGTCGGCGTAGGAGAACAGCGCCGCCTCGAGACCGGCCGCCGTCCAGTCGCAATCGGCGAATCCGGCGATTGCGTGATCAAGTACGGCAGCGGCAAGTTCCGCACCCTTCACCATGACCTTCTGCCATGAATCGTCGTCGATGGTCGGATCGGCATTGAACACGAAGTCGACATAGCCGGGAACCTCGGAAAGCAGCTTGACCCGCTCCTGGACGAGTGGAGCGAGGACCTCGAAGGTGGCGATGTCGAACCGCTCGGCTGGCCACGGAGTGTCTTCGTAGAGCCATCGCGTCGAACTGTTCACGAACTGCGGCGCGGAGAGGTTTCGAATGTACTCACCGTTGAAATGCTGCAGCTTCTTCACGTCGAAAAAGGCGCCGCTCTTGTTGACGTCTTCGAGGCGGAACAGCGAAACGATCTCGGCCAGCGGACGGATCTCGATGTCGTCGGGCGGACCCCACCCGAGTGTGGCGAGGTAGTTCACCATCGCTTCGGCCAGATAACCGCGGTCGATGTAATCCCCGACCGAAACGTCATCGCGTCGCTTCGAGAGTTTCTGCCGCTTCTCGTTCACGATGAGGGGCAGATGGGCGAAGGTGAGATCGCCCTCGATGGCGAGCGCCTCGCGGATCAGGATCACCTTCGGGGTGACGTTGATGAGATCCTCGCCACGCACCACATGGGTGATCCCCTGATCGGCATCGTCGACGGCATTGGCCAGATGGAACATCGGGGTTCCGTTGGAGCGGAGGATCACGAAGTCCTCGAGGTTCTCGTTCTCGAAACTCACGCGACCGCGGATGAGGTCCTCGAAAGCTGTCGAACCCTCGGATGGAACCCGAAACCGGACCACCCGACCTTCACCGGTCTCGAGATTCCGTTCGGCACAGAAACCGTCGTAGCCGGGGGTTCCGCCTCGGGCCTCCGCCCTCGCCTTGACCGCGTCGGGGGTGCAATCACACCAATAGGCAGCGCCGGTACCGAGGAGCCTGTCCACCGCGGCCTGGTGGAGATGACCGCGCTCGGACTGATGGACCGGGGTTCCATCCCAGTCCAGTCCGAGCCATTCGAGCGACCGGAAGATGATGTCGATCAGTTCCGGCCTCGACCGTTCCGAATCGGTGTCTTCAATGCGGAGCATGAATTCACCGCCACATTGGCGGGCGAAGAGCCAGTTGAAGAGGGCCGTCCGCGCACCTCCGATATGTAGGTATCCCGTGGGAGATGGGGCGAAACGGACGCGGACGGCGGAAGAAGTCACGAGTTCGATGGTACCGTCGGGCCGCAGATGAGCCGAAACGGCCCCAGATGCAGTTCCGGCGCCTGCAGTTCCGGCCCCATTGTCGCCGTACCCCGGGGCCGTGCCGGAATCCAGACCAATCCCCCCGCCATCCAACTGTCCCACCGGAGTATGCGATGACCCCCACCTCACCCAACCGGATCCTGCGCCTCGTCGGCGCTCTCGGCATCACGCTGGCCCTTGTGGCTGGCGCCGGCGCCTGTTCCGGAGGCGACAAATCGACACCCGCGGACGACTCGACCACGGTGACCTCGAGTGAAGCGTTCCCGACGGTTCAGGCCGCGACGGTCAAGGGCAAGTCCATCAATGTCGTCAGCGCACCCCCTGCAGGTGTCACGACCTCGACTCCGGCGGTACCCACCACGATCGCCCAGAACGCCCTTCCCGCCATCCCCCGCAACGGCCTCAACTCCGCGGGCGTGAAGAAGACGGCTGACGGATTCGAGTACACGAATCCGACGTACTTCAAGAACCCGCTCGTGTTCGAGGTTCTCGAGACGAGTGGCGACTGGCTCAAGGTCCTCATCCCGGCCCGTCCGAACCAGACCGAAGGCTGGATCAAGGCCACCGATGTGACTCTGGAAACCGTCTCCTACCGCATGGTCCTCGACCTCTCGAAGTTCCAACTCACCGTCTACAAGGGCAACGATGTCTTCGTCGAAACTTCCGTCGTGATCGGCAAGGACTCGACCCGGACGCCTGTCGGCCGCTTCTACCTGACCGAGAAGATCAAGCAGTCCAACGACACCGGGATCTACGGATCCTGGGTACTCGCGACCAACGGCTACAGCGAGTCGCTCGACACGTTCAACGACGGCCTCCCCGTGATCGCATTCCACGGGACGAACCAGCCCGAACTCGTCGGTACGAAGGCCTCGAACGGTTGCATCCGCATGACAAACGAGGTTGTCTCGCAACTTGCCGATGCACTGCCGGCCGGCACGCCGATCGACATCATTCCGGGGGCCTGACGGTCATCCCTGAAACGGGATGACCTGCGCTGCCGGCTCAGTGAGCGGTAGCTGCCGCCGAATGCTGGGCGGCGAGGACATCCTGGGCCATTGCGAGAATCCGACGGGGTTCATCGCGGGCCATCGAGGCCACGTCGGCGACGCTTGAACGGAGGATCTCCTCGTTCACGCCGTCGACGATCGCCCGGCGCTCGACGTAATGATGCGGGCTCGCCACAGATGCGAACACCTGCGAGCGAACAGCCACGAGATCGGCCGGCGCCTCGGCGAGAAAACCCCAGAGAGTGAGCGCAAGGCTCAGATCGTGGATCACGGGGGCGCGTCCGTAGATCGCGGAGCGGCGCATGGCTATGGCCAGGCAACCCGAGAGCGCATCGGCTTCGGATTCGGACGGGACGAGCACAAGCTTGCCGGTGAACTGGCGTGCGAGTTTGAGCGCAAAGCCCTGATCCGGCCCGGGGGCACCGAGGCGGGCCCCGAGGGGCTGGCGGCCCGAGAGTTCGGCCGGACGATCGGCCACCCACGATTCAGGGCGACGCGGCGGCGATGAGTACACGCGGGCGGAGTCATCGGTCGGCTTGGGAACGTAATCGGGAGCGGCCACGGGTCGAATCTAGCCCCCGGCGTGGAGCAGGCCGAACTGCAGCGAGTCGATCAGCGCCTGCCACGACGCCTCGATGACGTTGCTGTCGACTCCAACCGTTGTCCAGACCCGTTCACCATCGGTGGAGTCGATGAGCACCCGGACGACTGCGCCGGTGGCGGCGCCACCATCGACGACTCGCACCTTGAAATCGGTCAGGTGGATCCGGGCCAGAGACGGGAACCGGCCGTCGAGCGCCCGACGCACGGCATCATCGAGTGCATTGACCGGCCCGTTGCCCTCACCAACGGACGAGAGGATCTCGTCGCCGACGCGGAGTGAAACCGATGCCTCGGTCGTGACGAGCGCGACGCCGTCTCCATCGGTCGACGAGGACCGATGCACGCTCGACACCCGGTATTCCTCGAGCTCGAACGAGTCATGCTCCCAGCCGGCCGCCCGACGCATCCGCAACTCGAGCGACGCATCGGCGGACTCGAACAACCAGCCCTCGGACTCGAGCTGCTTGAGCTCCTCCGACAAAGCTCCTGCCGCCCGGTCATCGAGTTCGAGTCCGAACTCGGCCGCTTTCATCGACATGCCGGCGCGTCCTCCGAGATCGGAGACGAGTACCCGTGTGTGATTGCCCACGATCGCAGGGTCGATGTGCTCGTAGGTCGCTCCCCCGGCCCGGCCGAGCGCCGACGTGTGAAGACCACCCTTGTGGGCGAATGCCGAGGATCCGACGAACGGATCGGCAGAGTGGGGCGGAAGGTTCACCAGTTCGGCGATTCGGTGACTGACGATGGTGAGTCGCTCGAGGCGGCCTTCGGGCAGCGTCGCCACACCGAGCTTGAGGGTGAGATCCGGAACCACGGTCATGAGATTCGCGTTTCCGGTGCGCTCGCCGTAACCGTTGACAGTTCCCTGCACCTGCGTGGCGCCACCGACCACGGCAGCGACCGCATTGGCGACTGCGCAACCGGAATCGTTCTGGGTGTGGATGCCAACACCGGCGCTCGATCCCACGAACGTTACGATGTCCGACGTGATGCGCTGGACTTCGTGAGGAAGCGAGCCGCCGTTCGTGTCGCACAGCACCAGGCAATCGGCACCGTTCACCATCGCCGCTTCAAGCACTCGCAGTGCGAACTCGGGGTTGGCCTTGTAGCCGTCGAAGAAGTGTTCCGCGTCGAAGAAGACGCGCAATCCCTCCGCCTTCAGGAACGCAACCGATTCGCCGACCATCGCCACGCCCTCGTCGAGGGTCGTGCGAAGCGCTTCGGTGACATGGAAATCCCAGCTCTTGCCCACGATGCAGACCGTGGACGTACCGGCGCCCACAAGTGCCGCCAGAGTCGGGTCGACATCGACCTTGCCGGCCGGGCGTCGTGTCGAGCCGAATGCCACCAGTTGCGCCGTGTTCAGCTTGAGATCCAGCGGGGCACGACGGAAGAACTCCTCGTCCTTCGGGTTGGCCTGCGGATAGCCACCTTCGATCCAGTGGACCCCGAGCCAATCGAGTTGTTCGGCGACGCGGAGTTTGTCCTCGACCGTCAGCGAGATGCCCTCGAACTGGGCGCCGTCGCGCAACGTCGTGTCGAAGATCTCGACCGATGCGGGAAGCATCGGCGTTTCCGCACGAGGATCAGTTGACATGCTCCAACCAGTCTTTGTAACGGTCGACGTGACCGCGCACGACACGCCCGTACTCCTCGGCGATCGCCGTCGTCATCGGGCCGGGGCAGGGAATCGTGCGATCGTCGACCGAGTTGACGGCCGAGATCTCGGCGGCCGTGCCGCACACGAACATCTCTTCGCACACGTAGAGATCGCTGCGGGTGAGATAGTCGACCCGGACTTCGAAGCCCATGTCGTCGGCGATGGCGGCCACGGTGTCCTGCGTGATGCCTTCAAGCGCTCCTGCGGCGATCGGCGGAGTGATCAGAACCCCATCGCGGGCAACGAAGATGTTCTCGCCGGTGCATTCGCTAACGAATCCCTGCGGGTTCAGCATGATCGCTTCGTCGTACCCGGCCTTGAGTGCCTCGACCTTCGCCAACGACGAGTTCACGTAGTTGCCGGTGGTCTTCGATGCGGGCGGCATCGTGTTGTGATCGTGACGGGTCCAGGACGAGATCTTCATGCGGACGCCCTTGGAGAGCGCGTCCTCGCCGAGATAGGCACCCCACGGCCAGCAGGCGATGGCGACATCCACCGAGCACGGGAGCGTGTTGAGGCCCATTTCGCCGTAGCCGTAATAGGCGATCGGACGGATGTACGCCGAGGGAAGGCCGGATGCGTGCACGACGGCTTTCGTCGCTGCCACCAACTCGTCGACCGAGTAGGGCATGTCCATGCCCATGATCTTCGCGGAATTGTGGAGACGTGCCATGTGCTCGGTGAGCCGGAACACGGCCGGACCGTTCGGGGTCTCGTAGGCGCGCACGCCCTCGAAGACACCCATGCCGTAATGGAGCGTGTGCGTCAGGATGTGGATCTGGGCATCGGCCCAGTCGACGAGCGAACCGTTCATCCAGATTTTTGCGGTCGGTGTAATAGGCATTGTTTCCCCTCGGGTTACAGACGAGCGGCGACAAGGTCGCCGATTTCAGAAGTGGATCCGGTGAGCAGTTCGCTGTCGGAACATGCGGCCTGGATGCGGGCGGCGGCGTCGGTCTCGCCGAGGAAGTCGAGCATCATCGCGGCCGAAAGGATCGCGGCGATCGGATTGGCTCGGCCCTGACCGGCGATGTCCGGTGCCGAACCGTGGACCGGTTCGAACATCGACGGGCTGGTTCGGTCGGGATTGAGATTGCCAGACGACGCGAATCCGATCCCACCCGATACAGCACCACCGAGATCGGTGAGGATGTCACCGAACAGGTTGTCGGTGACGATCACGTCGTAACGCTGCGGGTTCTCCACGAAGTAGATGCAGGCGGCATCGACATGGTTGTAGGCGGTCGAAACGTCCGGGAAGTCGAGGGCGACCTCGTTGAAGGTGCGCTCCCACAGATCGCCGGCGAACGTGAGCACATTGGTCTTGTGCACGAGTGTGAGGTGCTTGCGCTCACGACCCTGCGCCAGTCCGAATGCGTAGCGGATGCAACGCTCGACACCGTGACGGGTGTTGACCGAACCCTGCGTCGCAATCTCGAACGGCGTTCCCTTGCGGAGGAATCCGCCCTCGCCGGCATAGGTGCCTTCGGTGTTCTCGCGGATCACGATGAAGTTGTGCGATCCGTCGGGGGCGATGAACGGACGCTGGTTGATGTAGAGGTCGAGATCGAAACGCATCTTGAGCAGGAGCCCGCGTTCGATCAGACCGGGAGGAACATCCGGGGTACCGACCGCACCGAGCAACAGCGCATCGAGGCCGCGCCATTCGTCGACGGTCTCGTCGGTGAGCACCACGCCGTCGCGCAGGTACCGGGCACCACCGAGGTCGTAATCGACACAGTCGAGTTCCACTCCGGCGGCGCGGATGACCTTCAACGCTTCGGGAATGACCTCATGGCCGATTCCGTCGCCGGGGATGACACCGATTCTGTGGCTCATTCTTGCTCCAGGGGAAAAGATCTCGGGGCGGCGCAGACAACGACCGCATACAACAACCGCATACAACAACCGCATACAACAACAAGGCCGCCCACGCGAGTGGACGGCCGAAGGGCGCACGTCAAAAACCGACGTGCGCTACGAAATGATTACGACCGGAAAACACCTGCTTGACATCCCGAACACCTTAGCCCGGCCCATCCTCCCGGCCATATCCGGATTTTCCGACCCGACCGCTAACATTCCGCCATGGCTGTCGTCCAACATCTCTCCCAAGCAACCCACGATCGGCTCAGCGCCGAGCTCGAGCAACTCACGACCCACGGTCGGGTCGAGATCGCCCGAAAGATCCAGACCGCCCGAGAGATGGGCGATCTTTCGGAGAACGGCGACTATCACGCTGCCCGCGAGGAGCAGGGCAAGATGGAGGCCCGGATCCGTCAGATTCAGGGCACGCTCCTCGATGCCGAGATCGTCGATGCGGTTGCTTCCGACACCGTTGTTCCCGGTGTCACGGTCTCGATCCGCTACGAGGGCGACGACGAAGCCGAGACCTTCCTCATCGGGTCGATCGAGGAACGGGGCGGCGAGCACGAGGTGCTCACCCCGGGTTCTCCCCTCGGAGAAGCCCTCATGGGCAAACGGATCGGCGATCTCTGTGACTTCGAGGCTCCCGGAGGAGTTCTCAAGGTCGAGATCGTGAACATCGAGTCCTGAACATCGACTCCATGGCGCAGCTCACGGTTCTCGGCGCGCCATGACCATTTCCGAATCCCCCTTTCCCACCCCCGGGTTGCCCGAAGGTCGCTTTCTCGAACTGCCCCGGCGCGGCACGACATTCGTGCGCGAACTCCCGGGGCCCCCCGGAGCGCCGACCCTCCTGCTCCTGCACGGATGGACCGCCAACTCCGCGCTCAACTGGTTCGCCGCGTACCAACCACTCGCCGGCCACTTCCGCGTCATTGCTCTCGATCATCGCGGTCACGGAAACGGCATCCGCAATTCCCGCCAGTTCCGACTTGACGACTGCGCCGATGATGCTGCCGCCCTTCTCGATGTCCTCGGCGTCGAACGCGCCGTTGCCGTCGGCTACTCGATGGGTGGGCCCATCGCCCAACTGCTCTGGCGACGCCATCGCGACCGTGTGGCGGGACTCGTCCTGTGTTCGACTGCCGCCCGATTCCGGGACCGCCGTGGCGAACGCGCCCTGCGCGGACTCGCCACCGGCGTCTCCGCCATCATCCGCGCCACTCCCCCCTGGATCGACCGACGTCTCGCCGAGAAGTTCCTCGTCTCCAAGTACGAGGACACGCCCCTCGGCCGTTGGGCACGAGAACAGGCCCGCCTCAACGACCTCAGGACAATGGTCGAGGCGGGTCACGCCGTGGGCGCCTTCGATTCGCGCGACTGGATCGGCCTCGTCGATGTGCCCACTGCCGTCGTCATCACCGAGCGCGACAAGACCGTCCTGCCCATCCGGCAACGGGCTCTCGCCGATGCGATCGACGGATCGGTGACGTTTCTCGTCGACGGTCGCCATGATGTCTGTGCCACCCAACCGGAGCTTTTCGTCCCCGCCCTCACGGCGGCCTGTTTCGATGTCACCGGCCGCATCCTCGACCCCGGCCCGGACGAGGCGGTCCCGGCCCCCGGCTGACACTCGGGACCATCCGCAAGGCCACCAGATTGTCGATATCGGCCGAATGGCTACGGGTGCACGACCACGCCGATGCGATGCCCGAGGACTTCTTCCATCAGTGACTTTCGCTCGTCGGCGGCCTGGATCTCGAGCCAGACGTCGGCGCCGTTGCTCGGAATCACCAGAATCTCGAGACCGGCCACCCCATCGGGAGCGTCGAGTGCCGCTTCTCGCACCACCAGCGCGCTCACATGACCGGCATGCGAACGATCGAGCGCTATTCCGACGCGCAGGACTCCGGCCAATGCCCGCACTCGAAGCTGATCCTCGACCCGCAATCGGGCGAACTCGGGGTGCTTCAGCTTGGGTGCACTCTTGCGGTGATACCGCGCGATCTGCGCGATCAATTCGATCTCGTGATCGGTGAAACCCGTGAGGTGATCCGAGTTCCGGATCACGTAATAACTGTGCTTGTGATGTTCCGAATGCGAGATGAACAGTCCGACATTCGCGAGTAGCGCAGCCGCCTCGAGCAGCTCGCGCGAGTCGTCACCGAGACCATGGAGCTCTGCTGTGGCATCGAACAATTCGAGGGCCAGCGCCGCAGTGCGGGCGGAGTGACGGGAATCCTCATCCATCGCCTCGGCGAGATGGAGCACGCTTCGACGTCGAAGATCGTGCAGATGATGCAGCGTCGCCCCCCGCCGACGCGACAGCGCATCGAGCAGTACGCCCTCGCGCAGGGCCGAATCGGAGATGATGAGTTCATCGATTCCGAGTTCGATCACCGCCTGCTCGAGGACGAGCGCTCCGCCAAGGATGATGTCGGCGCGACTCGGGTCCATTCCGGGGAGTTTCCGGCGCTCGTCGTTCGTCGAGGCAGCCACAAGATCCGCCACCGAACGCTCGACATCGGATCTCGTCAACACGAAGTTGTTGAACGTGCGGAGCGATCCCCCGCTGTTTCTGGCGTGTGAAAGCGACGCGATCGTCTCGGCCGTGCCCGACGACGCTATGGCGACCTCGAATCCGGCCCGGTCCGCCTCGCGGACCATTGGGGCCAGCGCCGAGCGGATATGCCGGCGACAGGCCTCCACCGAGCCCGGATGCAACCGTTCGCCCCTGAAGAATCGACGGGTCAGGCGGATCGCACCCAGTTTGAGACTGCCGGCGGCGATCGTTTCGCCCCGCTCGCCGACAAGGATCTCCGTGCTGCCCCCGCCGATGTCGATCAGCAGAAGTCGTCGGTCGAACACCGGCACGGCCTGGAGCACGCCGAGATGGATGAGACGAGCCTCCTCGACGCCCGAGACCACGTCGATCTCGATGCCGGCCTCGACCCGCACCCTGTCGATGAACTCGTCGGCGTTCTCGGCTTCACGGACCGCACTCGTCGCCACGGCGAAGATCTCGGCATCGTTGACCGATGCCAGACGGCCCAGACGGATGAGTGCGGCCACTCCCCGGTCGATGGCCTCGGCGTCGAGGCGCTTCATGTCACCGGAACCGGAACCGAGGCGGACGATTTCCTTTTCGCGGGCGATCACTTCGAAAGCCGGACCCCGAGGGGATCCGCCGTCATCGGCGACGGCGCCAACGCGGGCGACAACCATGTGGAACGAATTGGTTCCGATGTCGATCGCGGCGATCGGGCGTTCGGTCATCGGGGCAACGTACCGTTCGGAAAAGTCCCGATCACGGTTCGAGCCGCAATCCGGCATCGACTTCGATCTGTCGCGCTGCAGAGGCCACCACCGAACCGTACTGCCGCCCCGGCTGACGCGTTGTGCGTTCGATCGGTCCGGAGACGCTCACCGCCGCCACCACCAATCCATTCGAATCGCGGATCGGGGCAGAGACCGATGCCACACCGGCTTCGCGTTCGCCGACGCTCTGCACCCAGCCCTCCGAAGCGCGTGCGTGCAACTCCGAAAGGACCTTGCCGGCCGAACCGGCATCGAGCGGAAGGCTCGCTCCGAGGGGAACGATCGTGCGCAGACCGTGCAGAGACTGAAGGGCGGCGATGCACACACGCCGATCGCCTTCCCGTATGAACAGCTGCACACTCTCACCGGTCGAGTCCCGCAGGTTCAGGAGCGCTTCGTTGGCGGCCTGTGCGAGCGGCAGTCCATCGGTAGCCACCCGGCCCAGGGCGATCAGGCGTGTGCCCAGAGCGAAGCGTCCGTCCGGCTCCCGGCGGACGAGTCCGTGTGACTCGAGGGCTTTGGCCAGACGGTGTGCCGTGGCGCGGGGCAGACCGGTGACGTCGACCAGCTCGGCCAGCGACCGCGGTCGTTCCTCGAGAGCCGACAGGACCTCGACCGCCTTGTCGAGGACCCCGACACCACCTACACTGTTTCCCACAGGGCAAGATTACCGTCTCAGCATGTGAGACACAAGTATGTGCGAAACAAGTATGTGCGACAGAAGTATGTGAGTTGCAAGTACCCGAGTTTCGGGAACAGCGCAGACGTAGACACTCGATCGGTATCCGCACCAACACCTGTTGGTTGACACGAGGGAAGGCACCCATGGCCAAAGCCCGCACGCTCTCCGAGAAGATCTGGGACGATCACCTGGTCCGCCAGGCTGACGGCGAACCCGACCTGCTCTACATCGACCTGCACCTGGTGCACGAAGTCACCTCACCGCAGGCGTTCGACGGACTCCGTCTCAGCGACCGCGGCGTACGCCGGGCCGAACTGACCGTCGCCACCGAGGATCACAACGTCCCCACCGCCGACATCGATCAGCCCATCGCCGATCCGATCTCGCGCAAGCAGGTCGATGTCCTGCGTGCGAACACCGCCGAGTTCGACATCGTCGAGCACGCCATGGGAACACCCGGTCAGGGCATCGTTCACGTGATCGGTCCGGAACAGGGTCTCACCATGCCGGGCATGACCATCGTGTGCGGTGACAGTCACACCGCGACGCATGGCGCATTCGGTGCACTTGCTTTCGGTATCGGAACCAGTGAGGTCGAGCATGTTCTCGCCACCCAGACGCTGCCGCAGAACAAGCCGGGCACGATGGCCATCGAGGTCGAGGGTGAACTTCCCGATGGCGTCACCGCCAAGGACCTCATCCTCGCCATCATCGGCCGCATCGGCACCGGTGGCGGCATCGGATCGGTCATCGAATACCGAGGCTCGGCCATCCGCAGCCTGTCGATGGAAGGTCGCATGACCGTCTGCAACATGTCGATCGAAGCCGGCGCAAAGGCCGGGCTCATCGCCCCGGACGACACGACCTTCGAGTACCTCAAGGGTCGTCTGCATGCCCCCACCGGCGCCGACTGGGATGCTGCCGTCGAGTACTGGCGCACGCTGCCCACCGACGAAGGTGCGACCTTCGACAAGACCGTCACGATCGACGCCACGAAGCTGCGGCCGTTCGTCTCGTGGGGAACCAACCCGGGCCAGGTCATCGAACTCGACGGCCTCATCCCCGATCCCGATTCCTTCGCCGACTCGGGCGAGCGCGACGCTGCTCGCCGCGCTCTCGAGTACATGGGCATCACCGCCGGCACGCCGGTGCGCGACATCCCCGTGCAGACCGTGTTCATCGGCTCCTGCACCAACAGTCGCATCGAGGACCTCCGTGCGGCCGCTGCCGTGGCCGAAGGACGTCAGGTCGCACCTGGTATCCGGGCCATGGTGGTTCCGGGTTCGTTCGCGGTGAAGGGTCAGGCCGAGGCCGAGGGCCTCGACAAGATCTTCACTGCCGCCGGCTTCGACTGGCGTGAACCGGGCTGCTCGATGTGTCTCGCGATGAATCCCGACAAGCTCGCTCCCGGCGAGCGTTCGGCATCCACCTCCAACCGCAACTTCGAAGGACGTCAGGGCAAGGGCGGACGGACACATCTCGTCTCTCCCGCTGTCGCTGCCGCCACCGCCATCTCCGGAACTTTCGCCGATCCCCGCGATCTGGCCTGAACAAGAGGGACCGAGCACATCATGGAACCAGTCATCACCATCACCGGCACTGCGGTGCCACTCGACCGTTCGGACGTCGACACCGATCAGATCATCCCAAGCGACTGGCTCAAGCGCGTCGAGCGCACGGGCTTCGGCGCCGGCCTGTTCTCCGAATGGCGCGAGGATCCCGAGTTCGTCATGAACCTCCCCCAGTTCGGCGGCGCATCCATCCTGATCGCCGGCCCCAATTTCGGTGTGGGCTCGTCCCGCGAGCACGCCGTGTGGTCGATCATGGATTACGGATTCAAGGCTGTCATCACACAGCGCTTCGGTGACATCTTCCGGAACAACTCGACCAAGAACGGGCTCGTGCCCGTGGTCGTCTCACCCGAGATCGCCGAGCAACTGCTCCGGGCCGTCGAAGCCGATCCGACAACCGAGATCACGATCGACATCGCCACGCGCAGGGTGACCGCCCCGTCACTCGGCATCGACATCGAGTTCCCGCTCGACGACGCCACCCAGGACAGATTCCTGAACGGACTCGACGACATCGGCATCACGCTCCAGCACGAAGCCGCCATCACCGAATTCGAGAAGACCCGGCCCAGCTGGATGCCCTCCACCTCGAAGTAGTTGGCGCTCGGGCAGGGTCGATGCTTTGGTCGATCGAAACGCCCCTGTGGTGATCCAGAGGTCTTGAATCCCCGTTGATCAGGGAGTGATCGAACCGGGCCGCGAAACCGAGTTCGGGTTCTCCCCCGAATCGCGTACCCGGACGATCCGGTTGATCGCGTTGAGGAACGCGCGGGCCGAAGCCTCGACGACATCGGTCGACAACCCCCGACCGGGCATCGACACACCGTCGACCTCGAAGCGCAGGGCGACATCTGCGAGCGCATCGACTCCACCGGTCACGGAGGTCACCGCGTAGTCGGTGAGGTTGCCGTCGATGCCTGTCGCGATTCGGATCGCCTTGCAGGCGGCGTCGACCATCCCATCGCCATCGGCCGACGCTTCGAGCTTCTCACCGTCATGGTCCAGCACGATCGAGGCTGTTGGCGTGGAGTTCGATCCGCCGCTGCAATCGATCGCGACCAGCGAGAACGCATAGCGAACCGTGTCTCCAACCTCTTCGGCGACCAATGCCTCGAGATCCGCGTCGCTCAGTTCGACCTTGCGATCGGCCAGTTCCTTGAACCTGGTGAACACCTGATTCAGGGCATCGCCGCTCAGGTCGTATCCCATCTTCTTGAGCGTGTCGGCGAACGCATGCCGGCCGGAATGCTTGCCCAGGACGATCTTCGATTCGCCCTGACCGACCGCGGCCGGATCCATGATCTCGTAGGTGGTGCGCTCGTTCAGCACACCGTGCTGATGGATACCCGACTCGTGGGCAAACGCATTACGCCCGACGACAGCCTTGTTGTACTGCACCGGATAGCCGGTCAGGCGGCTGACCAGACGACTGGTGCGGGCCAGTTCCTCGGACTTGATGCCCGTGTCGATGCCACCGAAGAAATCGGCGCGGGTGCGCAGCGCCATGACGATCTCTTCGAGAGCGGCGTTACCGGCACGCTCGCCCAATCCGTTGACGGCGCATTCGATCTGACGAGCACCCAGTTGTACCGCCGCAAGCGAATTGGCCACGGCCAGACCCAGGTCATTGTGGCAATGCGTCGAGATGACATAGTCACCCTTGACCACCTTGCGCACATTGGCGAGCCGTTGCGCATATTCATCGGGCACCGCAAAACCGACCGTGTCGGGAATGTTCAATGTCGTCGCTCCGTTGTCGACGGCGATCTGCAGAACCTCGGACATGAAATCGAAGTCCGAACGCGACGCGTCCTCCGGCGAGAACTCGACATCCTCGGTGTATTCGCGCGCCCGAGCCACGCCCGACGCCGCTTCGGCCTTCACCTGATCGCGAGTCATACGCAGCTTGTGTGTCATGTGCGTCTCGCTCGTAGCGATGAACACATGGATGCGACGTCGGGCCGCCGGCTCGATGGCTTCCCAACAACGATCGACATCACCCAGCGCCGTGCGGGACAGGCCGCAGATGATCGGACCCGAGACGCTTCGGGCGATGGCCTGCACGGATTCGAAGTCACCCTGACTGGCGATCGGGAAGCCGGCCTCGATCACGTCGACCCCGAGCCTCGCCAGTTGCTCCGCTATCTCGAGCTTCTCACCCTCGTCCAACGAGATGCCCGGCGACTGCTCGCCATCGCGCAGCGTCGTGTCGAAGATGATGACGCGGTCGGCATCGGTTGCAGGGGTTGCGGATTCTGGGGTGGAGGCCATCGAAGGCTGCCTTTCACTTCTGGTCGATTGCACTGGGTTGATTGCACTGGGTTGATTGCTTCTGAGGGAGTCGGTGGGGGCCGATTCCGGAAAAACTGGACCGCAAAACGAAGAAACCTCCCGAACCCGGAGGTACGAGAGGCTGACGAGCACCAGAGGTGGCACTCGCCTTATCGAAGGAGTAGCTCCGAGATGAAATCGGTGGAACGCATGGGAGGAGTCTGCCGGAGACGCGGGACGAATGCAACCACCGCCCGGGATCGGTGATCCCGGGCGGAAGGAGACGATTCGATCAGAGTGCGTCGACCGAGACGATGCCCTCGACGGCGCGCAACGTTGCGCAGACCTCGGCCGGTACCGGTGCGGCCGTGGCGAGGACCATCATCGCCGAGGCGCCACTGGCGGCCTGGCCGACATCCATGTCCGCGATGTTCACGCCTGCTTCGCCGACGATGGTGCCGACGATGCCGATCATTCCCGGGCGATCGTCGTTGCGCACAACGAGCATGTTGTTCGTCGGCGGCACATCCACGCGGTGATCGTCGACCATCACCAGGCGGGCCTCGCCCTCCATGCCGACGAGCGTGCCGGCGATGTTGTGGCCGCTACCGCGGACGGTTACGAGATTGACGTAATGGTGTGCGGTGGTCGAACTCGACTCGGTCACGGTTATGCCGCGCTCCTCGGCCAACTTCGGTGCGTTGACGAACGAGACGGGCTCGTCGCTCGTGCGTGCGAAGAATCCCTTGAGCAACGACAGCGTGAGGATACGCGTGTCGTATCCGCCAATCTCTCCCTCGTACGCGATCTCGAGGGAATCGACCGAGCCGCCAAGGCCGGCGAAGAGCGAGCCGAGACGTTCCGCGAGCGGAAGGAACGGGCGTACGGTTTCACTGGCTTCAGCTGCGTTGACGTTGACGGCGAACGGCACGAACTCACCGGCGAGGGCGAGTCCGACCATCTCGGCGATCGTGTCGCCAGCTTTGTCCTGAGCTTCGTGGGTGCTTGCACCGAGATGCGGGGTGACGACAACTTCGGGAAGCCCGAACAGCGGTGATTCCGTGGTGGGCTCCTTGTCGAAGACGTCGAGTGCGGCCCCACCGACGTGTCCTGACTTGATCGCATCGGCAAGATCGCTCTCGACGATGATTCCGCCGCGGGCAACGTTGATGATGCGAATGCCCTTCTTGGCCTTGGCCAAAGTGGTCGCATTGATGAGACCGATGGTCTCGGGCGTCTTGGCGACGTGAAGAGTCACGAAGTCGGCTGTAGCCAACAATGTGTCGAGATCGACGAGTTCGATGTTCATCTTGCGCCCCATTTCGGGGGAGACGAACGGGTCGTAGGCGATCAGACGCATGCCGAAGGCCATTGCCCGCTGGGCGACCAACTTTCCGATGCGACCCAGACCGACGACGCCGAGCGTCTTGTCGGCAAGCTCGACGCCGGTCCAGCGGCTGCGTTCCCAGCGACCCGACACCAGCGCGGCGTGAGCCTGCGGAACATTTCGGGCGAGGGCGAGAAGAAGCGCCATCGTGTGCTCGGCGGCGGAGAGGATGTTCGATTGAGGGGCGTTCACGACCATCACGCCGCGTTCGGTCGCTGCGTCCGTGTCGACGTTGTCGAGCCCGATACCGGCTCGACCGACGACCACGAGATCGGTTCCGGCGGCGAGGACCTCGGCCGTGACATCGGTCGCCGACCGGATGATGAGTGCGTTCGCACCGACGATTGCCGAGAGCAATTCCTCGGGGCTCAGACCCTCCTGGACATCGACGGTGTGTCCGGCAGCCCGGAGGCGGTCGAGGCCGCCCTCCGCGATGGTTTCAGTTACAAGGATGCGAGCCATAGCCCTCCATCCTTACGGGCCGATCCCCCGCCCGCCAAACGAGATCGCCGGTCATCGGACTCAGAGATTGGCGATGGCGATCGGTTCGACCTCGTCGGCGAGTTCGAATCCCAGAATGCGACTGTAGAAGTAGGCCTCGGCCTCCAGTGCCCTCTTGATCGTCGCCGCCTGACGGAATCCGTGGCCCTCGCCCTCGAAGGCGAGGTACGCCCACGGGACACCGTTGGCCTCGAGCGCCTCGACCATCATCTCCGCCTGGTTCGGCGGCACGATCTCGTCGTCCATGCCCTGAAGCACGATCAGCGGACATTCGAGATCTTCGACGTGGTGGATCGGCGAGCGTGCGGTGTAGATGTCACTGCGGGCCGGCCACGGGCCGACCAGCGAATCGAGATAGCGGGCCTCGAACTTGTGGGTGTCGCGTGCCAGCGCCTCGAGATCGGCGACGCCATAGAGGCTGCAGCCGGCGGCGAACACCTCGCGGAAGGTGAGCGCGCACAGGGTGGTGTACCCACCGGCGCTGCCGCCCCGGATGATCAATCGATCGCGATCGGCATCTCCGCGGTCGATGAGGAAGCGTGTGGCCGCGATGGAATCGTCGACGTCGACGATCCCCCACTCCCCGATCAGACGTCGGCGGTAGGAACGCCCGTAACCGGTCGAGCCGCCATAGTTGACATCGACCACACCGAAACCCCGCGATGTCCAGTACTGCACGCCGAGATTGAGTTGCGGTCGCGCTGCCGACGTGGGCCCGCCATGGCTGAGCACGATCAGTGGCGCGCGCTCACCCTCCGGCGCCCCGAACCCGGGATTGGTCGGCGGGTAGAACAGGCCATGGGCGAAGCGATCACCCGAGGTGGCGAACGTGATGGACTCGGGGACGGAGAACCATTCGACTCCGAGGCCGAGATCGCGCGGCTCGCTGATCGGGTTGACGAACACCGCTGTCGAGCCGTCGATGTCGGGCGAGGTGGGAATGTCGATGACCGAGACGACCGCTTCGGTCGTCGGGGACGCCCCGATCAGGACCGCACCGAGGCCGAACGCCCGAAGTGACGACAGCGCAGTGAACGGCGATTCGACGGGAACCATCGCTCCGCCTTCGGCAGGGATCACGCCGAGATGATCGACCCCGTGTCGGAACCACGCCACGAGGATGCGACCATCTGCGAGCACCGCGTAGCGGGATGTGTCGAACACCCAGTGCGGGATGCCGATCTCGGCGTCGATCGGAGCGATCGGCGTCGGTTCGGGAACCGAACCCGAGGTGACGACCGAACGAACATCGGCGGCATCGACGCGGTAGAGGTTCCACCAATCGGTGCGGTCGGAGATGAACAGCAGCGAACCGTCGGGCAACCATTCGGGTTGCGAGATGGACTCGTCGCGCCCGCCGGCGACAACGTGCGTGTCGCCGACAACGATTGCACCTGCGTCGGCCTGATCGTCGTACATCGACGCAACACAGAGTTCCGTGCCGTCCCACGGCATGTCGGGATGGTCCCAACGGAACCACGCCAGAACATTGCCGTCGGGATTGACCCGCGGCGACGCCACGAAGTCGGAACCGCTTACGAGCACGACGGGTTCGTCCGGCGCCCCGTCGTGATGAACACGTACCGCCACGATTTCGTTGATCGCCTGCTCGGCACCTTCTGCGTGCCGCTCACGCACGCACACGACCCAACGGCCGTCGGCGGTGAAGCGCCCATCGGCATACCGGTCAGCATGACGTGTCGCCGGTTCGGGCGTGAGCGCCACGGGATAATCGGTGCCACCGGCCAGCCGATAGAGCCGTTGGTCGGTCCAGTTCACGAACACGACATCGTCGCCATGGAGCCACCAAGCCCCACCGCCGTACTCGTGCACGCGCGTGCGCGCACCGAAACCTTCGGGAAGCATGTCCACCGTGTCGCGGCCGGGACGATGGCGAACGAGCTGGATGCGGCCGCCCTCTTCCGGACGGGCTTCGGACCACCACACGTCGGTTCCACCGACATACACGTCGCCGATCGAAACCGACTTGGACACGATGAGATCGGCCGTGATCGGTGACGACCACGATCCGAACGGTGCGGTGGTCACGAGACGCTCAGCTTGCGTTCGCGACGAGGTCGGCGATGCGGCCGATGCCTTCAGTGATGTCGGCATCGCTCACTGCGAACGAAATGCGCACATAGCCCGGGGCAGCGAATGCTTCACCCGGAACCAGCGCTACCTTCGCCTGATCCAGGATGACCTCGCACAGTTCGGCAGTCGTGGTCGGCACGACCCCGCCGAAGTTGCGACCGAGGAGTCCCTCGAACGACGGGAACGCATAGAACGCGCCCTGCGGCACCATGCAGGTGACACCGGGAATCGCGTTGAGCAGACCGTGGATGAGTTCGGCGCGACGGGCGAATGCCGTGCGCATCTCGTCGACGCAACCGAGACCGCCTTCGAGCGCGGCGATCGCCGCCCGCTGCGAGACGTTGGCGACATTCGATGTGGAATGCGACTGGAGATTGGTGGCCGACTTGATGAGATCGGCAGGACCGATCATCCAGCCGACGCGCCAACCGGTCATCGCGTATGTCTTGGCGACGCCGTTCAGGATGACGCACGTATCTGCGAGACCGGGCACAAGGGCAAGGATCGAGGTGAACTCGTTGTCACCGAAGGTCAGGTGCTCGTAGATCTCGTCGGTGATGACCCAGATCCCGTGGGCGAGCGCCCATTCGCCGATGGCCTTCACCTCGTCGGCCGGATACACCGCGCCGGTCGGGTTCGACGGCGACACGAAGACCAGCGCCTTGGTGTTCGGCGTGCGGGCGGCTTCGAGTTGTTCGACCGTCACCCGGAATCCCGACGAGACGTCGGTGGGAAGGACGACGGAGATTCCGCCGGCCAGAGCGATCGGCTCCGGATAGGTGGTCCAGTACGGCGCCGGAAGCAGCACCTCGTCACCCGGGTTCAGGAGCGCCTCGAACGTGTTGTAAACCGCGTGCTTGCCGCCGTTGGTCACGAGGACCTGGCTCGGCAGCACCTCGACGCCGGAGTCGCGGAGGGTCTTGGCCGCGATGGCTTCCTTCAGCTCGGGAAGACCCGCGGCCGGGGTGTAGCGATGATTCTTGGGATCGCTGCATGCGGCGATCGCGGCGTCGACCACGTGCTGTGGCGTCGGGAAGTCGGGTTCACCGGCACCGAAGCCGATGACGGGCTCGCCGGCGGCCTTGAGGGCCTTTGCCCTGGCATCGACGGCGAGAGTGGCCGATTCTGTGATTGCGCCGACTCGGCGGGACAAGCGTTCCAAAGCCATTTGCTGACGTGATCCTCGGTTTGACGGACGGGTTGCGACCCCGACGCTACCGGCTGGGGGCCTCGAGCCCGAAGCCGGTTTGCCGTGATCTGTGGCTCATTTCCTCCGGGCACCCCGCGGATGGGATCATGGGTGCGTGACTACATCGATTCCGAAGATCACCATCCCCGCCGACCTGCTCCCCAACGACGGCCGCTTCGGTTGCGGCCCGTCCAAGGTTCGTCCCGAAGCCGTCGCCGCCCTTGCATCGGCCGGGCTCGATTATCTCGGAACCAGCCACCGCCAGGAGCCGGTCAAGCTCATGGTGAGCCGCCTCCGCAACGGACTTGCCGAACTGTTCGCCCTCCCCGACGGTTACGAGATCATGCTCGGCAACGGTGGATCCACGGTCTTCTGGGACATCGCCACCTTCGGCCTCATCGACCGCCGCAGCCAGCACCTCACCTTCGGTGAGTTCTCCTCCAAGTTCGCCCAGGCCGCCGCGGCCACCCCGTTCCTCGACGACCCGGTCGTGATCAAGAGCGAGCCGGGCACCCATCCCGAAGCCATCCCGGATTCGGCGATCGATGTGTACGCGTTCACCCACAACGAAA
This sequence comes from Actinomycetota bacterium, assembly GCA_009703925.1. Taxonomy (GTDB): domain Bacteria; phylum Actinomycetota; class Acidimicrobiia; order Acidimicrobiales; family Acidimicrobilacustridaceae; genus Acidimicrobilacustris. Next base: position 48,728 of record WLFD01000001.1, read on the forward strand.
CGTCCACCGGTGTGGCGATGCCCCTCGTACGCCCGGCCGGCACCAGCGCCGACGAGTCCCTCGTTCTCGTCGACGCCACCTCCGCCGCCGGCGGCCTGCGTTTCGATGCAGCCCAGACCGACGTCTACTACTTCGCTCCGCAGAAGTGCTTCGCATCCGATGGTGGACTGTGGCTCGCCGCGGTTTCACCCGCTGCCATCGAGCGCATCCAACGCATCGGCGCATCGGGTCGCTGGATTCCCGAATCGCTCAATCTCGTCACCGCACTCGACAATTCCCGCAAGGATCAGACGTACAACACGCCTGCACTCGCCACGGTTTTCCTCGCCGTGCAGCAGGTCGAGTGGTTCAACGACAACGGAGGCCTCCACTGGGCCGCGTCGCGTTGCGATCGTTCCGCCGAGATCATCTACTCGTGGGCCGAGGCCAGTTCCTACGCAACGCCGTTCGTCACGGACGAAGCCAAGCGCAGTCACGTCGTCGCCACCATCGATCTGGATGATTCGATCGACGCCAACACCGTCAGTGCCGTGCTTCGGGCCAACGGCGTCGTCGACACCGACAGCTATCGCAAACTCGGACGCAACCAGATCCGCGTTGCGCTGTTCCCCGCGATCGACCCGGAAGACGTCGCCGCCCTCACGAAGTGCGTCGACCACGTGGTCGCACAACTTTCCTGATCCCCGACTGCCGCCGAACCCGCTGAAACCGCTCAGCCGCGCGGCATACCGCCGGCGACGACGTGATCCTCGCCGGTCACGAACGACGATGCATCGCTGGCGAGGTACAAGACCGGGCCGATGATCTCCTCGGTGTCCGCAACCCGCTTCATCGACGTGACCGATGCGGCGCGTTCGAAGAATCCCGGGGTCATCGCTTCGGCACCATCGGTGAGTTCGCTGCGGATCGGCCCGGGGCTTATCGCATTGACCCGGATGTTCCAGGGCGCGAACTCCTTCGACATGGTCCGCGTCAGGTTGATCAGACCGGCCTTCGACGCGCCGTACGCCCCGACACCGGGACCACCGCTGTACGCGCCGACGGTGGCGATGTTCACGATGCTGCCGCCTCCACCGTCGCGCATGACCGGAGCGACGCAGGTGGACATGCGCAGCGGACCCTCGAGGTTCACGGCGAACACCTTGCGCCACAGCGAGAGTTCTGTGTCGGACAGCGAGACCCCCGACGGATTGATGCCGGCGTTGTTCACGAGAACGTCGATGCGGCCGAACCGTTCGACAACTGCGTCGACAAAGGCGGGTATCGCGTCCCAGTCGCCGACATGACAGGCCAGCGGAAGAACATCGGCACCCGTTGCGGCACGGAGTTCGGCGGCGACCGAGTCGCACAGGTCCTGTTTCCGGCTGCTCACGACGAGCTTGGCGCCCGATGCGGCGAATCCCGATGCCATCGCCCGACCGAGACCCTTGGTCGATCCGGTGACGATGACGACCTTGTCCGTGAAATCGAATGATGCCTGCACGAGTCCCCCTCGATTGTCTTCCAGTACTTCGTCGCAGACCGTAGTCGTCCAACAGGCAACGATCACCGTGATGACGCGCAACGGTCCGCCCACCCGGAGGTGAGCGGACCGTCGAAAGTCACGGACGCATCAGAGCAGATGCGCACCAGAATCACTTCGCAGCGGCGAATCCCGTTTCGAGATCGGCGATGATGTCGGCGATCGTTTCGAGGCCGACGGAGAGACGCACGAGACCCGGCTCGACGCCGGTCGCAATCTGCTCCTGCTCGGTGAGCTGCGAATGGGTCGTGGTTGCCGGCTGGATGGCGAGGCTGCGTACATCGCCGATGTTGGCGACGTGGCTGTGCAGTTCGAGCGCTTCGACGAACTTCTGGCCGGCTTCCTTGCCGCCCTTGATGACGAATGCGGGAACCGAGCCGAAGCCGCGGCCTTCGGCGTACTTCGCGGCACGGTCATGCCACTGCGACGAGGCGAGACCGGCGTACTGGACCGACTCGACCTGCGGATGGGCTGCAAGGAATTCGGCCACAGCCTGGGCGTTCGCGTTGTGACGTTCCATGCGGAGGCTCAACGTCTCGAGGCCCTGGAGGAAGAGGAACGAGTTGAACGGGGTGATCGCCGCTCCCATGTCGCGCAGGATCTGCACGCGGGCCTTGATGATGTACGCGCCCGGGCCGAGTGCCGGCCAGTAGTTGAGGCCGTGATAGCTGGGATCGGGCGTGGTGTACATCGGGAACTTGTCGTTCGCCGAGAAGTCGAAGGTCCCACCGTCGACGATGAGTCCGCCGATCGAGGTGCCGTGACCGCCGATGAACTTGGTGGCCGAATGGACGACGATGTCGGCACCCCACTCAAGCGGACGGATCAGCCACGGGGAGGCGACGGTGTTGTCGACGATGAGCGGAACGCCGTTCTCGTGGGCAACGCCGGAGACGCCTTCGATGTCGAGGACGTCATTGCGCGGGTTGCCGATGCTCTCGCCGTAGAACGCCTTGGTGTTCGGCTGCACAGCGGCACGCCATGCATCGAGATCGTCGGGATCGTCGATGAAGGTGACGTCGATTCCGAACTTCGGAAGCGTGTAGTGGAGAAGGTTGTAGGTGCCGCCGTAGAGCGCGGCTGACGCCACGATGTGGCTCCCCTGCTCGGCGAGGTTCATGATCGCCATGGTCTCGGCGGCCTGGCCGGAAGCAACGGCAAGAGCGCCGGGAATGCCGACAGCCGTCGAGGTCGCTCCTTCGAGGGCGGCGATCCGCGCTTCGAACACACCCTGGGTCGGGTTCATGATGCGGGTGTAGATGTTGCCCATCTCGGCCAGAGCGAAGAGGTTGGCGGCATGCGCCGTGTCGCGGAACTGGTACGAGGTCGTTTGGTAGATCGGGACGGCGCGCGAACCGGTGGTCGGATCGGGCTCCTGGCCGGAATGGATCTGACGGGTTTCGAAACCCCACTGCTCGCTCATCTGAACTCCCTTTGGTCGCGTGTCGGGACCGAAACCAGGCCACGCCCAGAGCGCTCTGCGGTTCCGATCAACGAGTTGTGACACTAGGAGCCTAAACCTGACCAATCAAGTCGGAATTAGTCCGGTGTCGTCCGGGACGCGACGGAGGGGCCGGCGAACCGACCCCTCCGTGTATCTCCGACAGTGCAGTTCCACATCACTACGCGCCGCTCGGGAGCGACCCGGGAACTCAATCCTGGGCGCCACCCGAGGTCTCGGCGACGGACTTACGTCCAGCCGAGATCCACGGCATCATCGAGCGCAGTTCCTTGCCCGTCTTCTCGATCGGGTGCTCGGCACCAGCCTTGCGCAGTGCATTGAAGTTGGCGCGGCCCGACTCGGACTCGGCGATCCACTCATCGGCGAACTGTCCCGACACGATCTCGTCGAGGATCTTCTTCATCTCGAGCTTGGTGGCCGGCGTGACGACGCGCGGACCGCGGGTGACATCGCCGTACTCGGCGGTGTCGGAGATCGAGTAGCGCATACCGGCGATTCCCTCTTCGTACATGAGGTCGACGATGAGCTTCACCTCGTGAAGGCATTCGAAGTACGCCATCTCCGGCTGGTAACCGGCCTCGGTGAGCGTTTCGAAACCGGCCTGAACGAGAGCGGTCACTCCACCACAGAGCACAGCCTGCTCACCGAACAGATCGGTCTCGGTCTCTTCGGTGAAGGTCGTCTCGATGACACCGGCGCGGGTGCCACCGATGGCATCGGCATAGGCCAGTGCGAGTTCGCGGGCGTGACCGGTCGCGTCCTGTTCGACGGCGATGAGGCACGGAACGCCGCCACCCTCCGTGTAGGTACGACGGACGAGATGGCCCGGGCCCTTGGGTGCGGCCATCACGACATCGACACCGGCCGGAGGCACGATGCGATCGAAGCGGATGTTGAAGCCGTGAGCGAAGAACAGTGCGTCACCGTCGACGAGGTTCGGGGCGATCTCGGCCTCGTACACCGACTTCTGCTCGGTGTCGGGAAGCAGGATCATGATCGCGTCTGCCCACTTGGTGGCGTCTGCGATCGACATCACGGTGAGGCCCTCGGCCTCGGCCTTGGCCGCCGACGAGGAACCCTCGCGCAGACCGACGACGACATTGACGCCGGATTCCTTGAGGTTGAGCGCATGGGCATGGCCCTGCGAGCCATAACCGATGACGGCGATCTTGCGATCGGCGATGAATGAACGGTCTGCGTCGGCTTCGTAATAAACGGTGGCCACGGGTGCTCCTGTCTGAGGTGATGAAACGAACTGTCGGTTGAAAATCTTGTGGTGGATCTCCGCCGGGCGTGGCGGTGTATCCCCAACAACGTGCAGAGGTTAGGGCGTTGGCCCCCTGCTGCGGAAAACTGCGGGATCAGCCGATCTTCGGCAAGGCCACGCGGCCCGTGCGCTGGAGGGCGACAACCGGGTGGGTGGCCAGAAGGATGGCGAATCGGTCGAGCTCGTCGGGGGTTCCCTCGAGGGACACCGTCACGGTGTCGGCGCCGGCATCGAGGATCCGGGCACCGGCAACTTCGACCTGAACCGCGAAGCCCTGACGGGTGGCCTGGGGACTCTCGACCGTGGCGAGCAGCAGTTCGCGTTCGACGGCATCGCCGGGGGCGAGTTCGTCGATACGGAGAACGTTGATGAGTTTGTCGAGCTGCTTCACGATCTGTTCGAGAGGCGCCGATTCGACGTCGACCACGATCGTGATGCGACTGCGCCGGTCGTCGTCGGTCGGGGCGACGGCGAGCGAGAAGATGTTGTAACCGCGTCGGGCGAACAGCCCCGAGACCCGGGCCAGGACGCCGGGCTTGTTCTCGACGAGCACCGAGATGATGTGATGACGGGCGACACCGGGATTCGTGTTCATCAGTAGTCCTCCGGTCCGACGACGATGTCGGAGTTCGACTTGCCTGAGGGAACCATCGGGAAGACCTTCTCGCGTGCATCGGTGCGGAAGTCGATGACGACCGGACGATCGTCGACCTCGTTGGCACGCTGGATGGCCGGCAGGACATCCTCCGGCGATTCGACGCGCATGCCTACGCAACCCATCGACTCGGCCCACATCTTGTAATCGGGAAGGTCCGGCGAGAGGTAGACCTCGCTGTAGCGCTCTTCGTAGAACATCTCCTGCCACTGTCGGACCATGCCGAGATAGGCGTTGTTGAGGATCGCGATCTTGACCGGGATGCGCTCGGCAGCGGCAGTCACGAGTTCCTGCGCCGTCATCTGGAAACAGCCGTCACCGTCGACGGCCCAGACCATGCGGTCCGGACGACCGACCTTGGCGCCGATGGCCGCGGGAACCGCGAAACCCATCGTGCCCAGGCCACCCGAGTTGATCCAGGTGTAGGGATGGTTGAACTTCCAGTACTGGGCGGTCCACATCTGATGCTGTCCGACGCCGGAAGCGACGATGCAATCATCGGGTGTGTTGTCGCGGAGTTGTTCGAGCACGAACTGCGGCTTGAGCAGGTCGCCCGGTTCGGACTGCACGTAGGTGAGCGGGAACTTCTCCTGCCAACCGCTGATCGTCGACTTCCATGCCGAGCGATCGGGCTGCTTGTCCGCGCCCCCGAGAATCTTGAGCGCGTTGATCATCTCGGTGATCACGAGGCGGCAGTCGCCGGTGATGCCGACATCGGGACGACGGACCTTGCCGAGTTCGGCGGGGTCAATGTCGACGTGGATGATCTTGGCGTTGGCGGCGAAGCCATCGAGCTTGCCCGTGACCCGGTCGTCGAAACGAGAGCCGAGGGCGATCAGCAGATCGGATTCCTGCATCGCCGTGACGGCCGTGTAGTTGCCGTGCATGCCCGGCATGCCGAGACAGAGCGGATGGTCATCGGGCATGGCGCCGCGGGCCATGAGGGTCGTGACGACAGGAATGTCGAGCATCTCGGCGAGTGCGAGAAGCGCTTCGGCGGCCCGGGCCTTCAGGATGCCGCCACCGGCGTAGAGAACCGGCCGCTCGGCGGCGAGGATCAGTCGGGCGGCGGCCTCGATGAGTTCCGGGTCACCGTCGAGGCGGGGGTTGTAGCCGGGCAGGTCGACCGACTCGGGCCAGTACCAGTCGAGGGCCGAATTCGGGTTCGTCGGATCGACGAGATCCTTCGGGATGTCGATGAGCACCGGACCGGGCCGACCGGTGGTGGCGATGTGGAACGCCTCGCGGATGATGCGCGGGATGTCCTGGGCACGGGTCACGAGCTCGTTGTGCTTGGTGATCGACCGGGTGATGCCGACCGTGTCGACCTCCTGGAATGCATCGGTGCCGATTCCCGCGGTACCGACCTGACCGGTGATGACGACCATCGGAACCGAGTCCATGTAGGCGTCGGCCAACGGGGTGACGATATTGGTGGCGGCCGGGCCGCTGGTGACCATGGCCACGCCGGGACGACCGGTCGCGTGCGCATATCCCTCGGCCATGTGGCCGGCACCCTGTTCGTGACGAACGAGGATGTGGCGGATCGGCGAGTCGATGATCGGGTCGTAGACCGGCAGGATCGCTCCGCCGGGCAGACCGAACATGACATCGACGCCCTCGAGTTCAAGGGCCTTGATGAGTGCGGCACCGCCATTTGTCTTCATTGTCATCCTCGGGGAAAGTGCGAAAAGGTGGGTGGATCAGGGCGCTGTGGCGAACTGCGGCCGCTGGTAACGCAAACGACCTCCCGCAGTGGGAGGTCGGAGACGCACACGCAGGCTGGGCCGGCGCGTGCTAGACGAGTACTACGAGCGTGGAGTTGGAAACAACCTTTGTGCTCATAAGGCTTTCAGTCTGTCAGCGCCACCGGTCGGTGGGCAACTCCTGCCACCCATCCGGTCTTCCAACCGTCCCGCAACCGGTATTTCCCCCGCTCGACCGGGCTTCGGCTTAGCATTTCGCCATGACGACACAAGAGCCGACCTCGAATCCCGCACCGGGCTGGTATCCGGACCCTCAGGGCGTTTCCCGCTGGTGGGACGGTCAGGCATGGGGCGATCCCGCCCCGGTCGCTTCCAGCAGCTCCGGCACCGATCCGAAGACGATGGCTGTCCTCGCCCAGGCGCTCGGAATCGTCACCGGCTTCCTCGCCCCACTCGTGATCTATCTCATCAATGGCGAGAAAGACCCCTTCGTACGTCATCACGCCGCCGAGGCCCTCAACTTCCAGATCACGCTGCTGATCGGGTACGTCGTGGCGTTCGCACTCTCGCTCATCCTCATCGGGTTGCTGCTCCTCCCGGTCCTGTTCGTTCTCGGGATCGTCTTCCCGATCCTCGCGGCTGTAGCCGCTAACAAGGGCGAGTGGTATCGCTATCCGGTGAGCATCCGACTCGTTCCCGGCGCCGTCGGCTGAGTCCAGCTTCTGGTCACGTCCGACCCACGGTCCCCGGGACCGCAGTTCTTTTCCAAGCTGGCTCGTTTCTGGTTGCCGAAGGCACCAGAAACGAGCCAGCTTGGTTTTTGGGGTCATTCGGGGCCGGACGGAGCCCCGACAACAGGATCAGGCCAGGGTGATGGCGCCCTTCTCGGCACCTTGGGCCAGACGGACATACTTCGCCAGCACGCCACGCGTGTAGCGCGGTTCGGGCAGGACCCATTCGGCGCGGCGGGCATCGAGAACCGATTCGTCGACCATGAGGTCGATCGTGTGGTTCACGGTATCGATGACGATCCTGTCGCCGTCGGCGACGAACGCGATCGGTCCACCATCGACGGCTTCAGGCGCGACGTGTCCGATACAGAAACCATGCGTTCCACCGGAGAACCGACCGTCGGTGATGAGCGCTGTGTCTCCACCGCGCCCGGCGCCCTTTATGGCACCAGTGACGGCAAGCATCTCGCGCATACCCGGTCCACCCTTGGGGCCTTCGTAGCGGATGACGACGACGTCACCCGACTTGATCTTGCCGGCGAGGATCTCGTCCATCGCAGCCTGCTCACCATCGAACACGCGGGCGTTGCCTTCGAAACGATCGAAGTCGATGCCGGCGACCTTGACGACCGACCCCTTGGGGGCGAGCGAACCGGTGAGCACGGCGATTCCACCGACTGCGTGGATCGGATCCGAAAGACGATGCACGACCGAACCGTCGGGCCCGGGCAACGACATGGCGGCGAGGTTCTCGGCAACGGTGAGTCCGGTGACGGTCAGACAGTCACCGTGGAGCAGTCCGGCATCGAGGAGTTCCTTCATCACCATGGGGATTCCACCGACCCTGTCGAGATCGAACATGTGATAGGCGCCATGGGGCTTGGTGTCGGCGATGTGCGGAACCTTCGCGGCGATGCGGTTGAAGTCGGCCAGTTCCAGATCGACCTCGGCCTCGGCTGCGATTGCCAGCAGATGAAGAACGGCATTGGTCGAACCACCAAGTGCCATGACGACGGCGATCGCGTTTTCAAATGCCTTCTTGGTCATGATCTGACGGGGACGGATGCCGAGGCGCAGGAGGTTCATGACGGCCACACCTGAAGCGCGGGCGAAATCATCCCGACGGCGATCGACCGCGGCAGGGGATGCCGAACCGGGGAGCGACATGCCGAGAGCTTCGCCGACCGACGCCATGGTGTTGGCCGTGAACATTCCGGCGCAACTGCCTTCGGTGGGACACGCGTTGCGTTCGATCGCATCGAGTTCCGCCTCGGTGATCGCACCAGTGGCTTCTGCACCGACAGCCTCGAACACCGAAACGATGTCGAGAACTTTGCCGTCACAGTTGCCGGGCAGGATCGATCCGCCGTACACAAACACCGAAGGGAGATTGATACGGGCCGACGCCATGAGCATTCCCGGCAGGCTCTTGTCGCAACCGGCGAACGTGACCAGTCCGTCGAAACGTTCGGCATGCATGACCGTTTCCACCGAATCGGCGATGACCTCGCGGCTCACGAGCGACGCCCGCATGCCTTCGTGACCCATCGAGATTCCGTCGGACACGGCGATCGTGACGAACTCGAACGGGAAGCCGCCGGCGGCGCGGACGCCCAGCTTGGCCTGCTTCGCGAGTCGGTCGAGAGGAAGGTTGCACGGGGTGACTTCGTTCCAGGACGAGCAGACCCCGATCTGGGACTTGTCCCAGTCGTCGTCGGTCATTCCGACGGCGCGAAGCATGGCCCGCGCCGGGGCACGACTCTTGCCGTCGGTCACATCGGAGGAGTGAGGCTTCATCGGGTTCGACATGGAAGAGAGGTTACGCCGGTGGCACTCGCATCAACCACCTGCACTCCCGACCCCAGCCGATCATCAACCGATGTCGGGAGCAGCCCCTTCGGGTCTAGCTGCCGCCGGAGAGCGAGGGGCACCGGGTGTTGAAGTACCCCTCGATGTTCGCCTGCGCCTCTTTGACCTCTGGTGTCTCGAGGAGCTTCGCCGCCTCGGTCGCCTTGTCCTGAACCTCGGAGTCCATGAGATCTCCCAGCGAAATGCCCTTCATCGCCTCGACGTATTTCCGTAGCGCATCGGAATAGACGGCGAAATCGTTCTTGATCTCATCGGGAATCTCGGCGGTGAGATTCGCAAGCTCGTTCTCGATCTGCGCCTTGTCGGCATCCGAAACCCCCATCGCCGCAGCGGCCGCCGAAAGACTCAGCGAGAAATACGCCGCGCCGGCCTTGGCACAATCTCCGGTCAGCGAATCCAGTGCCCCACCGAGATCCTCCGCGTCGCCTCCGGAACCGGATGATTGCGTCGTCGATGTCGCTCCCGAGCCCGACGACGATCCACCGCAGGCCGCAGTCAGCCCCATGAATCCGATCAGCAGGACTGCAGCGATACGAAGTCGAAACGAATTCATGGGGGGCCTCTTCTCTGATCGGGGATGCCCGCGGCGCACGCGGAAAACTGTCACGAGCCTAGGGATCGCACCGAGACCCGAATTGGGTAAAGAGGACGATTCGGCCCTCTCCAACCCGGTTGCAACCGAAAAGGCCACAACCGGATGGA
>WLFD01000010.1 GCA_009703925.1 Actinomycetota bacterium
GGACTCGGATCGGCGGCGGTGCAGGGCGCGCGCCTTGCCGGTGCCGAACGAATCTTCGCCATCGATCCTGTCGAGTTCAAGCGGGAAACGGCACAGAAGTTCGGTGCGACGCACACGGCCAACAACGTCGAAGAGGCGTTCGAACTCATCCAGCAGGAGACCTGGGGCCGCATGTGCAACAAGGTCATCCTGACGATGGGCGTGGGCGACGGCAACATGATGGCGCAGGTCATGGCGATCACCGCCAAGCGCGGCCGCATCGTTGTCACCAACATCCATCCCTGGACCGAGACCAGCAACAACATCCCGATGATCGATCTGACGCTTTCGGAGAAGCAGGTCGTCGGTTCGTTGTTCGGTTCGGCGAACCCGCGTTCCGACATCCCGCGCCTCGCCGAGTTGTACCGCAAGGGTCAGCTCGATCTCGACACCATGGTCACCAAGACGTACACCCTCGATCAGATCAACGAGGGCTACCAGGACATGCGCGACGGAAAGAACATCCGCGGCGTCATCCTCTACCCGTGATTTATGGAGGTGCGGTGAACCAACTGGTTCACCGCACCTCGGTCACGAATCGGTTCAGGCGTCGACCGGAACCGGTTCTTCCGTCATCGGCTTCATGTTCCGCTCGGCTTCAAGCAATTCCGGTGAACCTTCGATATTGAGCTTGGGCAACCACTCGAGCCATTTCGGGAACCACCAGGCGGACTTCCCGAGCAGTTCCATCGCTGCCGGCACCAGAACCATGCGGACAATGGTCGAGTCGAGCAGGACGGCGACTGCCATGCCGAAACCAAGCACCTGAATCGTCGGGTTCTGGATCGTGACGAACGAGAAGAACACGGCGATCATGATGAGGGCAGCGGTCGTGATGACGCGGGCGGTATTGGCGACACCGAGCACGACCGACGCACGCGGGTCGTGGCTCTTCTCCCACTCTTCGCGGATCCGCGACATGAGGAACACCTCGTAATCCATCGAGAGTCCGAACAGGATCACAAACATGATCAGTGGCACGAACGACACGATCGGAATCGTCGTGTGCAGGCCGACGAGGGATTTGGCCCAACCCCATTGGAAGACGGCGACGACGATGCCGTATGCCGCTGCGATCGAGATCAGATTCATCACCGCGGCCTTGAGCGGCACGAGGATCGAGCGGAACACCATGACGAGCAGCAGGAACGCCCCGAGCACCACGGCTCCGATGACGTAGGGCAGGTAGTGCACCACCAGCGCCGTGAGGTCGATCAGGGTTGCCGTCGAACCGCCGACGTACGCCTCGATGTCGGTTCCGTTCGTTGCCGTGGCGAGGTCGGCGCGCAGGTTCTTGACGAGTGTCTGGGTCTCGGAGGAATTCGGTCCGCTCGTCGGGATGATCTGGTAGATCGCGGCATCGCCGGCGGCATTTGGGATCGGGCCGACGGAGTAGTCGATGCCGGGGACGGTGCCGGCCGGTTTCAGGGCGCCAATGGCAGCGGAGACAGGCGCGAGTTGCGTATCGAGCGTCGCAGTCGTTGAACCGGGGGCGGAGACCGCAACGATCAGCGGAGCGTTGACCCCTGCGCCGAATCCTTCGCTCATGAGTTCGAAGGCCTGTTGTTGCGACAGCGACGTCGGCATGGACGAATCGTCCGGCATGCCGAAGTCGATACTGAGAAACGGAACAGCACAGAGCAGAAGGATGGCGGTTCCACACATGAGGGTGAGCCAGGGACGTCTCGACATCCGGGTCGCGAACTTGCCCCAGAAACTCGATGCCGGATCGATGCTGGTGTCGCGGAACGAGAACGGAAAGCGGAAACTGTCGATCTTGTGCCCGACCAGTCCGAACAGGGTTGGCAACAACGTGAGCGCGGCGACGATCATCACGCCGACACCGATCGCCGCGGCAACTCCGAGCGTCTGGACGAGAGGGATCGGAACGAGGAGGAGTCCGAGCAGGGCAACGGCCACGGTGAGGCCTGCGAACAACGCCGCTTTGCCCGCCGTGGCAAGGGCGAGTCCTGCGGCATCGTCGATCTCGAAACCGTCGCGCAGAAATTGCCGATACCGGGTGACGATGAGCAACGAGTAATCGAGACCGACGCCGATCGCGATCATCAGCGTGACCTTCGGAGCAGCGGAGGAAACCGTGATCAGGCTGGCCATGAACAGGACGAGTCCGCCGGCGGTGACGGCACCGAACAGCGCGGTCGCGATCGGGATGGCCATGCCGAACACCGAACCGAATGCGACGAGCAGCAGGATCGCACCGAGACCGAGACCGACCTCATCGGCATGCGAGCCCCACCAGGAGACCGGCTGGTTCCAGGTGTCGGCGATTCCGCCACCGATCTTGGCCTGGACGTCGCTGGCCGGTGCTTGGTCGATTGCGTTCTGAAGTTCGCTGAACGGATTCGGATATGCCGTGGCGTCCTTCTCGGCATTCGGCGGATAGGTCTCGAGAAGTTGGATCAGCGAGTCCGTGAATGTCACGTTCGTGTAGCCGATCTGGGCGTTTGGAGAGAGGAATGACGGCACATTCGCGATGCCGAGATCGGCCGGGTTCTGTGTGATGGGATTCTTCACGCTTCCCGATTCGACGCCGTCGACCTTTTCCACCGCAGCGACGATTGCCGCCACTGCTGCAGCATTCGATGCGCTGGTGAGTTGTTTGCCTTCGGGAACCCAGAACACGATGGTCGCGGTCGCCGCGTTCTGGGCCGGGAACTTCTCGCCGAGAAGGTCGTATGCCTCCTGCGAGTTCGTTCCGGGGATACTGAAGCTGTCGGAGGTCTTGCCGCCGAACGTTGCGTTCAGATATCCGGCCGTGATCACCACGACGAGCCACACGACGGCGATCAGACGGTGATGTCGGGACACGAACCGGCCCAGACGGCCGAGTCCACCCAGTTGCGCGGCGGTCGGTGCCGTCGGACGCGCATCGGTGTTGGCGGATGACGCGTTCGGGGCCTGTCGTTTGCTCATGAATGGAGAACCTACCGGTCGGGGCCGGGGGTCGGATTGACGAGTCGCCGCGACGGCCTGCGCCATGGGGCTTGGCCTAGGGTTGTAGTTCTTCATCAATTTCTTCCCGGAGGCATCATGTCGATACGTCGCAAAGCAGCACTTGGAATCGCAGTTCTGTCCGTGATCACCCTTTCGGTTGCCGGGTGCAGCTCGAGCAACGATTCATCCGGCTCGTCGACCACAACGGCCCCGTCCACCGGCGGCGTGGTGGCCCCGGTCATTCTCAACGTGAACCAGACGTCGGCAACGGTGAAGGTCGGCACCGTCGTGGTCTTCGACATGGGTGAACCCAACGGCGGAACCTTCGTGGCCACGAGCGACAACGAGAAGGTGTTCATGGTCGATTCCATCGGTCGTACGGAGAAGGGCACCACCTACAACGCAGGTGGCAAGGCTCTCGCAACAGGCACCGCCAACGTCGTGGTCCAGTTCAAGGGCTCGGCGAACGGGCTCGGAACACCCACCACGTTTACGATCACGGTCAACCCGTAGCCCCAAGCCGAACGAAGATTCCCGATGACGAATCCGATGCTGATCTCGCACGAGGTCATTCCCACGAATCTCGCAAACGCCGTGGCCCATCGGGTCCGGCACCGGTCGTACGACCTCCGCGGTCGCGAAACGGAGTCGACCGGTCTTGTCATCGTCCCGACGGTGATGGGCGAGAACGGTCGCGTCATGACCTGGTGCCACGGAACCACGGGGATGGGTGACGCTTCGTGCCCGTCAGCGCAGCCGGATCCGGCCGGTGAGCTCCGCACCTACTTTGCCGCCGAGTCGACCGCGCAGATCGATTACGGCGTGCCGGGTGTGCAGCAGTTCATCGATGAGGGCTGGATCGTGTGCGCAACGGATTACCAGGGATTGGGAACGCCCGGCATGCATCAGTACACGGTCAACCGCACGAACGCGATCGATGCCGTCTCCATCGTGCACGCCGGGCGCGAAATGGGTATCGGTGCCGGCACGAAGTTCGCAACGATGGGTTGGTCGCAGGGTGGTGCCGCGTCGGCGGCGATGGCCGAACTCAATGACGCCGATTTCGGTGAACTGGAGTTGGTCGGAAGTGTCCCGATGTCGCCGGGAGTTCCGATCATGGGAATGCGAGATCCCTCAGGCCTGAGCACTGCACTCACCGGTGCGGACATTCCTCCGGATGGCCATCTGGTCATGACTCTGATGGCGCTCGCGACCGCCTTTCCCGACGAGTTGAACCTCGAGGACGTCTTCACGCCTCTGGGTATCGAGATCATGGAAAAAGCGTGGAACACGCAGCCGGTTCACCATCTCAGTGACACTCTCGGACGCCTGTACTCGTTCAAGGGACCGATCCTGGACGTCAAGCCGGATCGCATGCCGGCTTGGCTGGCGGCCATGACCGAAGCATCGGCCGGCCGGGTGAAACCGCGTTGTCCGATCTTCATGGCCGTCGACGGCTTCCACAACGGTTCCGTCGTTCCTGTCAGTTGGCAGACCGCATACGCGGACGCCGCGACGGCCCTCGGTGGCGATGTCACGACGAAGTTGTACGAGAGCGATGACCACTTCTCACTCCCGGGCACCTGCGTTTCCGATGCCCGGGAGTGGTTGACGAAACAGTTCTGAACAAGCTGTTTTCGAACGCAGTACTTATTAGCGAAGTGCTTGTGAACGAAGTGCCCAAAACCGATGTGTCGGTTTCGGCTCGGCCGGATCAGCGGCGCGAAGTGTGGACCGAGCTGTCGGACTCCTGCGATTCGTCATCGATCGAGTCGTCGTCGTATCGGTCGTCGTCGTCATCGTCGTCATCGAAGTCGTCGCTGTCGGGAGCGGGCACGAGGGTGTCATCCGGCCCGGTGGCGGAATCCGACTGCGCGAGAGTCGTGGAAGAACTGACGGTGTCTTCGACGACGGCCGGCCGGATCGGGTCATCGGAGTTGGTCTGGGCGATGGCGATGCCGGCACCACCCATGCTGACGAGTGCAACGGCCGAGACGGCAACGGTTCGTTTGAGGTTCATTTCGGTATTCCCCTGTTTGGTCGGACAGGCCCGATGGGCCTCGCAACAGAAGAGTGGGCGGAACAGGAAAGTCGAAACCCCTGAATGGCAAAGGATTGCCCAAGCGATGGTTGCAAACGGGGTCGACCCAGCCGATGGAGCCAGAACTACCGATGCCGCCCGGAAGGGCGGCATCGGTAGTTCTGCGATGGTGGTGGAGCTGATGGGAATCGAACCCACGACCCCCTGCTTGCAAAGCAGGTGCTCTAGCCAACTGAGCTACAGCCCCGTGACCGGCCGAGGCCGGGCGAGAGGACGAGTGTAGACGAGGGGCAGCCCCCTGCTTTGCGCCAGACTCTCCCCATGCAAGAACTTCGATTCGACGGGTCAGTTGTGGTCATCACGGGAGCGGGAAGGGGACTCGGCCGCGAGTATGCGCTCCTCCTTGCGGCACGTGGGGCCAAGGTCGTGGTCAACGATTTCGGAGTCGGGATCAGCGACACCGACGACACCGCGTCGGCCCCCGTGGCCAACCCCGCTGACGAGGTCGTTGCCGAGATCATCGCCGCCGGAGGTGAAGCCGTGGCCAATCACGACACCGTTGCGACGGCCGAGGGCGGTGCCGGGATCATCGCGACCGCACTCGACGCGTTCGGCACGGTCGACATCGTGATCAACAACGCCGGCCAGGTCCGCATGCAGCCGTTCGCCGATTTCCCCGACGAGCACGTGGCGACCGTGATCTCCACGCAACTGCTCGGCACGCTCAACGTGAGTCGTCCTGCATGGCGCGTCATGGCCGCGAAGGGCAGCGGTCGCATCATCAACGTTTCCTCGGGTGCTGGCTACGGCGGATTCCCGAACAGCACCGTGTACTCGATGGCGAAAGCCGGGGTGATCGGTCTCACGATCGCCATGGCCGGTGAGGGCGAAGCCTGCGGCATCGCCGTCAACGTCATCGCTCCCTACGCCAAGACTCGTCTCGGCACCGGGTTCGGGCCGATCCCGTGGAGTGACGAACTCGCCGAATGGCTCCATCCGCGCAAGGTCGCGCCGGTGGTTGCCTGGCTCTCCCACCCGTCGTGCGAGGTTTCCGGTGAGTGCTTCGCGGTCGGAGCCGGCCACGTGGCCCGCGTCGACTTCGCGGTGAACGACGGATTCACCGACCGGGACATGACTCCGGAATCGGTCGCGGCGCATGCCGCCGAAATCACGGCACCCCCGACCAAACCGGTCGGGGGTGCAGGTTCACCTTTGATGCCGAGCCTCATGAGCGGTTACCCGGGTCTGTAACCGGGGCCGTCGGGCCGGTGTCGGGTCTGGTGTCGGTTCAGTAGGCGTCGAGGATGTCGACGACGAACACGAGGGTGTCGGTGCCGGTGATGCCGGCCTGCGCGTTGCCTTCGGCCCCGTAGCCCTTGTCCGGCGGGATCGCGATGAGGATCCGGGAGCCCACGGTCTGGCCGACGATGCCTTCATCGAAGCCGGCGATGACCTGACCGCTGCCGACGGGGAAGTCGACGGCGCCCGAGGTCCAGGAGGAGTCGAACACGGTGCCGGATGCCCAGATGATGCCTGTGTACTGCATGGACACCGTCTGGCCGGCGGCCACGACGGGGCCGGTGCCCTTGATGAGCTGCGAGACGACCAGCGTGGTGGGGGCGTCACCGGTGGGCTTGGCGATCGTCGGGACGCCGTTCTCGATGGTCACGGCGGGCATGTTCGGCAGGGGGGCGATCGCTTCACCCTCGGCGGTGGCCGGAAGCGCCTTGGCGTCGAGGATGTCGAAGACGAAGAGGATCCACTGGCCGTTGGCCTCGGTCGAATCGGACGAGACGAGAACGCGGGTCCCGACCGGCTGACCGATCATGGCTTCGTCGATGATCGGGAGCACGGCGCTCGTGCCGACGGTGATCTTCTGGGGTGCTCCGCCCCAGGTGGTGTCGAGTTCGGCGCCTTCGGAGCCGCCCACGGCGACGTAGTTGACCGTGACGCGGTCACCCGAGGCCACGGCGGGCCCGGTTCCGGCCTCGATGATCCGGAACTCGTCCTTCTCGCCGGCGAAGGCCGGCTTGAACTCGATGGTCGGCTTCTCGCTGAGCGGCCCGGAGACCTCGACCTTGTCGAGCGAGCTGGTCTTCACTGCGATCGAACTGGTCGACGAACTGGACGAATCGCTGTTCGAATCGCCACAGGCGGTGAGCGCCACGGCGGGGACAACTGCGAAACACAGGGCGATGGCCCCGGTCGTCACCCAGCGGGCGGGACGGATGTTGAGGGGGGAGCGGGATTTCATCTGGACGACCTTAGAGCGGGTTGGGAGTCAAGTATCGACGGCTCCGGTAAGGATTTGATGAGAGTCTCTGAACCAGCACAACCGAGGCACCCCCGGGGCACTTACCGGGGTCTCACCACGAGGGGATAGGAAGGGTCCATGGGAGCACGATTGGTCATTGCCGAAGACGACCGGGCTGTACGCGAATCGGTCACGAGGGCCCTCGAACTCGAGGGCTACCAGGTCGAGGCCGTTTCCGACGGGGCCGCTGCTCTCGAAGCTGCGGGCCGCGAAGGCGTCGACCTGCTGATCCTCGATCTGGGGATGCCCAACGTCGACGGTCTCACCGTGTGCCGCCGTCTGCGGTCCGCCGGCGTGAAGTTCCCGATCCTTGTCCTGACGGCCCGCACGGAGGTGGCTGACCGGGTCTCCGGGCTCGATGCCGGCGCCGACGATTATCTCGCCAAGCCGTTCTCGCTCGATGAGTTGCTGGCACGGCTGCGGGCGCTGTTGCGACGCACGGCCCCCGATCCCGAGACCGCGGTCGAGGTCCGGGTCGACGACCTCGTGATCGATACGGCGGCCCGCCGGGCCTGGCGCGCCGAGCGCGAGATGGAACTGACGAAGACCGAATTCGATCTGCTCGAACTGCTCGCCCTCAATCACGGCGTCGTTCTCTCGCACTCCAACATCTACGACCAGATCTGGGGTTACGACTTCGGACCGGAGTCGAAAGCGCTCGCGGTGTACATCGGCTACCTGCGTCGGAAAACCGAAGAAGCGGGCGAGACCCGGCTCATCCAGACCGTCCGCGGAGTTGGCTACTCCCTGCGAGCGTCATGACCCTCCGGGCCCGAATCGCGCTGGCCATGGCCGTGCTCACTGGAGCGACCGCGATCTTCGTTGCCGTGACCACCTATGTGGCAACCGATCAGCGCGTGCGATCCGAAGTCGATCAATCGCTCGAAACCGCCGCCCGTCGCTTCCAGGATCCGGACGGCCGTCAAGCCGCCATCCTGTGTGGCACGAACACGAACACGACCACCCGGCCGCGGACACGAACGCCCGAACTGAGCAACGAGTACGCCGAGGGAATCCAGATCCAGTGCATCGATTCGAAGGGGGAATTCCAGTCCGGAACGGGATCGGTGCTGCTGCCGATCAACGATCGCGACAGGAGAATCGCCGCCAGTGGTGTCGGCTCGCAGACCCGAACGGTTCGTGTGGGCGACAAGGTGCTCAGGGTTGAAACGGTTGGCATCCAACCGAGCGGGGCTGTGCAGATCGCCCGCGACTACGGCGAGACGAACCGGGTCCTCGCGTCGCTTCGCTTGTGGCTCGTCGCGATCGTCGTGCTTGCGGCCGCCGCGAGTGCCCTTGCCGGCTGGCTCATCGCCCGCAGAGCCACGAAGCCCCTCGTGCAACTGACCGACGCCGCCGAAGAGGTTGCGAACACGGGTCGCCTCGATGTCGACGTTCCGCCGGCGGGCAACGACGAGCCCGGCCGACTGGCGCGCGCTTTCTCGACGATGTTGGCAGCGCTCGGACAATCGCGCGAGCAGCAGCAGCAACTCGTGCAGGATGCCGGTCACGAACTGCGCACACCGCTCACGAGCCTGCGTACCAATGTCGAGACCTTGCAGCGCTACCCGGACCTTCCGGAAGAGACCCGCAGGACCATCCTCGACGATCTCGAATCGGAAACGCGCGAACTTGGCGCGCTGGTCGACGAACTCGTGCAGCTCGCAACCGACACGTTCGATGACGAACCCGAGGAACGGGTAGCGCTCGACCAGCTGACGTTGCGCATCGTCGAGCGAGCCCGTCGCCGAACAGGTCGCGAGATCACACTCACCTCGAGCCCCTCGACGATCGTGGGTCGACCCCGCGATCTGGCGCGCGCGATCAGCAACCTTGTCGACAATGCCGCCAAGTTCAGCGAGGCTCCGTCGGCCGTCGACGTCGTCGTCTCCCCCGGCTCGGTCTCGGTGCGGGACAGGGGGCCGGGTGTGGCTCCCGAAGATCAGGGTCACGTGTTCGATCGCTTCTATCGCTCGGCGCTGGCCCGATCGAAGCCGGGCTCCGGGCTGGGTCTCGCCATTGTCGATCAGACGGCGAAGGCGCACGGCGGAGCGGTCTCGGTCTCGAATCACCCTGATGGGGGAGCGGTGTTCACGCTCGTCCTTCCCGAGGTTCCGGACCCGCCTGTCGCCGACTGATAGTCAGATTCGCGTCAGATAAGTGACGAATTGGCGTAACAGTCCGAACACCGATGGGAAATCGGACCTCTTTACTGTCATCAATGCGTCAGGCGGCCAGACCGGTCGGTGGCGTGGGAGCGACAGCGTGGTTGTTCCCCCCGTTATGTCAGCGGAAGCCTGCGGGCTTCGAACGAGGAGGAACGATGGTCAATCTTGTGACAGCGGTTATCAAACCGCACAAGCTCGAGGAGGTGAAGGACGCATTGAAGGGCATCGGCATGCAGGGCATGACGGTCGACGAAGTCAAGGGCTTCGGTCGCCAGGGCGGTCACACAGAGACCTACCGCGGTGCCGAGTACAAGGTCGACCTTCTTCCCAAGGTCAAGGTCGAGGTTCTGTGCAACGAGGCTGATGTCGAATCAGTCGTCGACACGATCATGAACGCGGCCCGGACCGACAAGATCGGTGACGGCAAGATCTGGGTCACCGCCGTATCAACCATGGTGCGAATTCGTACCGGTGAACGAGATGGAGAAGCACTATGAACGCCAAACGACTCCTCGCCGGAGTTGCAGCAGCGGGCACGACATTGTTCGTGATGGCCGGCACTGCGTTCGCGCAGGTCGAGGAAACAACGGCACTCGATGCGGCGACACCCGTTGCCGATCTCGAGACCGTCGCCAAAACCGCTGATCACGCCATCCGCTCGGGCAACCTTGTCTGGATCGTGATCGGCGCTGCGCTCGTCATCTTCATGCAGGCCGGCTTCGCGCTCGTCGAAACCGGTTTCTGCCGTGCCAAGCACGCAGCACACGTCATCAGCACCAACCTTGCCATTTTCTTCCTCGGCTTCGTCGGTTTCTTCCTTGTCGGCTTCCCGCTGATGTTCGGTGGCTACAGCTACCTGCTTCCGGGTTACGACTACGGACTTGATCACGCAGTCGGCGGAGCCCTTCTGGGCAGCGGCGACTGGGTCTTCCTGTGGCAGGGCGGCTGGGGCGGTACCTGGTTCAACGGTGCCGATCTCGCCTACTCCGGTGCTGCATCTGCGTTCTTCCTGTACATGGTGGCCTTCATGGACACCACGGCCACGATCCCGACGGGTTCGATGGCAGAGCGCTGGAAGTTCAAGTCGTTCGTCGTGTGGGGCCTCTTCTGTGGCGCCATCTACTACCCGCTGTTCGGTGCATGGACCTGGGGTGGCGGATTCCTCGCCAAGCTCGGCAACTCCATGAACTGGGGCAACGGCTACGTCGACTTCGCCGGTTCCGGTGTTGTCCACGCCGCTGGTGGTATGGCTGCTCTCGCCGGTGCGCTCGTTCTCGGGCCCCGTATCGGCAAGTTCAGCAAGGACGGAACTCCCCGCGCCCTTCCCGGCCATCACATCCCGATGGCCATGCTCGGCACGCTGATCCTCCTGTTCGGCTGGTTCGGCTTCAACGCTGCATCCACCTTCGCTTCGAGCGATCCGCAGATCGGCGTGGTGGCACTCAACACCGCCCTCGCCGGTGCCTTCGGTGGCTTCTCGGCGATGCTCTGGATCTGGAAGCGCACGGGCAAGCCCGATCCGGCCATGATGGCCAACGGCATGCTTGCGGGTCTCGTGATGATCACGGCCCCCTGCGCCTTCGTTGACCCCCTGGTTGCAATGGGCATCGGCCTTTTCGCCGGCATCGTCGTGATCGAAGCGGTGTTCTTCATCGAACGCAAGCTCAAGATCGATGATCCGGTAGGCGCAATCTCGGTCCACGGTGTCTGTGGTCTGCTCGGCGTGCTGGCTGTCGGCCTCTTCGCCAACGGCAAGTACGGCATCGATGCCGGCGGCGCCGGTGTCGGCTGGAACGGCACGACCACCTCGGTGACCGAAGGTGTCGCCGACGGTGTCACCGGGTTCTTCTACGGTGGCAACGGTGGCGGTCAGCTGCTCTCGCAGCTCGCCGGCATGGTTGTGCTCTGCACGGTGATCCTGGGTATTGCGTTCGCCTTCTTCAAGATCCAGAACGCACTGACCAAGGGCGGCATCCGCAGCGATGCCGACGAAGAGGTCGCAGGCCTCGACGTCCCCGAAATGGGCATCCTCGCTTACCCGGACTTCTCGGGAACGCACGAGAGCCTCGTCACCCGCGACTAGGAGTTGCGTGGTTGCTCCGGATCCCGATCCGGACGAAACGACCCGGTGGAGTTCGCTCCACCGGGTCGTTTCGCGTCCGGGCTTCGGTCAGCCGGTGAAGGCGGGGACGATCGGCAGGTCCGGCACCGGGGTAGGGCTCGGATGGGGTGTCGAGATGTCGGCCACGAATGCGATCGAGAAATCGTCGGCATCGTAGAAAATGCCGCCGGCGGAACAGTTGCCATCACTCGAACAATCGAGTGCACGAAGGCTCGCTCCAGTGCCGGTGGTCAGAGCGGAGAGGCCGGGAAGCGGGATGGCGGTACCCCAGACACCGTCGATCTGTGCAACAACGAAGGACTGATAGGACCAACCGTCGCCGCCGTAGGTGCCGCCGGCGGTGCAGTTGCCGGGGCTGGTACACGAAACGATGTCCACCGAGGCATCTCCAAGGGTGTTGAGTTCTGTGAGACCGGGGACAGCCATGGCCGATCCCCAGATCCCGCCCACCTGTGATGCAACGAAACCCTGGTCGCGGTCGCCGTCACCGATGTAGGTGCCGCCGGCGACGCAGTTGCCGGGACTCGTGCACGAGATCGACTCGACACGCGAGGACCGGTCGCCGGAGAGTTCGTTGAGTCCGGGGATCGCTGCGGCAGGGGCCCACAAGCCACCGACCTGCGTCGCGGCGAATCCCTGCTGGTGGTTCGATGTCTGGAACCTGCCGGCAGCCGAGCAGTTCCCCGGACTCGCGCATGACACCGAGAGGATCGCGGCTTGCCCGTCGACGTTGAGTTGCTCGAGATCAGGCACCAGGGTGGCGGTGGCCCACACGCCGGCAACCTGCGATGCGACGAACGCCTGATCATCGCCGTTGCCGTCGACGTAAATGCCGCCGAGGGTGCAGTAACCGTTGCCGGTGCACGAGATCTGCTTGATGTCGTCGAATCCGCCGAGGTTCAAGGCAGCCAGGCCGGGAACCAGGGCGGCCGGGCCCCAGATGCCGTCGACCTGCGACACCACGTAGCTCTCGTAGAGGTCGTTGGTGTCGTTGAAATTGCCGCCGGCCGTGCAGTTGCCGGCCCCTGCGCATGAAATCGATTCAAGGTCCACATCGTTGCCGGTGCGCAGGATCTCGAGGCCGGGCACTGCAATGGCCGGCGCCCAGACGCCGTCGACCTGAGAGACCAGGAACGCCTGGCGGGAGTTGGGGCCATCGTCGTAAATGCCGCCGGCACTGCAGTTACCCGCATCCGCGCACGAAATCGACGCGAGGCTTGCGCTGTTGCCGACGTTCAGGATCTCGAGGCCCGGTATCGCGCTGGCCGGGCCCCAGATCCCGTCGACCTGAGATACGACGAACGCCTGCTCGTTGCCGTTGACGTCAACGTACGAACCGCCGCCACTGCAGTTGCCGTCGGTCGGGCACGAAATTGCGCTCAGAGAACTGTCGTCGCCTCCGGTCAGGGTCTGGATTCCCGGAACCGGTACGGCGTCGCTCCACTGGCCGGCGGTCGCCGACGCGACAGCGGTGAAACCTCCGAGAAGGAGAACCGCGGAAACGAACCCAATCAATGCTCTGCGCATGACAACCGGCCTTTCTCGACCACGAAAGTCAATAAAGCGCCATGCCCATCGACAGGCGGAAGTTAACAGTCGGCGAGTACGCCACCGTGGAAGCGGAAATCTCGAAGTGTGAACGTCATGTGACCAAAGAGCCCAAAGCCTTGTATGTCAGGGCATTGTCGGGCATGGTGCGGCCATGGCTTCTTCCTCCAACACCGGCAAACTGCTCAAATCCTCGAAACCCGCCAAACCCGCGAAGGTTTCCAAGGCATCGGCCGTCGATCCGGATTTCGCCAGTCGTTGGAATGCGACCGACAAATCCGAACGGCGTCAGATCCGTCGCCTCGTGCGTATCGGTCGTCCCCAGGAGACCGAAGGCGACGCCCGACTCGCTGTTGGCTTCGCCGCCTACCAGCGCACCCGCCCCTGGTACCGCTTCTTCTGGCTCTGGTTCGTTCCGGTCATCATCGGTGGCCTCGGAGCCAGTTTCGCCACCCATCCGATCGTGATCGGCATGGTGGCGGGTGTTGCCGTCAACGCATTGCTCGTCCGACGGGCCTTCCGGCGCACCGACATCGTGAACGCTCCCGTGCTCGAGGCCACGACGCCTGTCTGAACCACCCTGAACGACAAGGCAGCAGAACGACGAAGGCCCCGACGCGATGTCGGGGCCTTCGTTCATGTCATGGTCGGTCGCTCGAGGCGGCCGGCCCGGTTTCAGCTTTCGGGCAGTGAGGCCCTGACGGCACGCAACTGGTCGACGAGGTCTTCCTCGCCACCGTCGAGGTCGGCGATCCAGAGATCGATGGCCTGACGGAGCGTTGCATTGCGATCGCCGGCCATGGTGGCAGCGGCCTGGGCGTCGTCGATGGCCGCCGAGGCGGGATCGATGTTCGAGCTTCCCTGACGCTTCGAGATGATCACCGCGGCAAGCACCACGAGCAGTGCGGCACCGGCGATGACGAAACGGACATCGTTGTCGCGGAGCTCGATGATGGCGGGAAGAACGAGAAGCGCAACAAGGTTCATGACCTTGATGAGCGGGTTCAGGGCCGGACCGGCGGTGTCCTTGAAAGGATCGCCGACGGTGTCACCGATGACTGCGGCCTTGTGGGTTTCCGAACCCTTGCCACCTTCGTTGCCATCTTCGATGTACTTCTTCGCGTTGTCCCAAGCGCCACCGGCGTTGGACAGGAAGTTGGCCATGAGCTGACCGGTAACGATCGCCGCGGCCAGGAAGGCGCCGAGAGCGTAGTAATCGAGACCGAAGCCGATGATGACCGGGGTGAGCACCGCAAGCAGGGCCGGCGTGGCGAGTTCGCGCAACGAGGCCGTGGTGCAGATGTCGATGACCGGTCCGTAATCGGGACGCTCGGTGTAATCCATGATTCCGGGCTTCTCGCGGAACTGGCGGCGGACTTCCTCGACGACGGTGCCGGCGGTGCGGGAGACCGCACGGATGGCGAGCGACGAGAAGAGGAACGCAACCGAGCCACCGATGAGAAGGCCGATGAAGGTCTTCGGATCGGCGACGTTGATCTTGACGAGCGAGGCCAGCGTGCCGTCGAGTTCGGCTTCGAGCACCTCGGTGACGCTGAAGGTCGCCTTGGCGATGGTCTCGGCGTACGAGGCGAACAGTGCCACGGCGGCGATGACGGCCGAACCGATGGCGAAGCCCTTGGTGACGGCCTTCGTGGTATTGCCGACCGCATCGAGGGCAACCATGATGCGCTCGGGTTCACCCTCGAACTCGCCAGCCATCTCGGCAATGCCGGCGGCATTGTCGGCCACGGGGCCGAAGGTGTCCTCGGCCACGATGATGCCGGTGGTGGCCAGCATGCCGATGCCGGTGAGGGCAACGAGGTAGAGCGAGAACGCGATGTTGCCGCCGCCGAGCAGCAGTGCTGCACCGATGGCCACCGCGATGGCGATGAGGGCCCACACTGCGGATTCGAGACCCGAGGAGATGCCCTCGAGCACGGTGGTGGCGGGGCCGGTACGTGCGGCCTTCGCGATTTCCTGCACCGGCTTGGTGGTGGTGGAGGTGAAGTACTGCGTGATCTTCGATGCGGCGAAGCCGAGCACGACGCCGGTCACGATGGCGCCGAAGAGACGGGCGCCGAGGTTCGAGAGCGTTGCGCCTTCGGGATTGCCGACATACAGGAACGCCACGCCGGCGGCACCGAGGATGGCGAGCGCCTGGGCGACGTAGATGCCGCGGTTGATGGCGGCGAGAGCATCGGTCTCACCCTGACGACCCTTGACGGCGAAGATGCCGATCATCGAGGCGAGAAGGCCGATGGCCACGACGGCCAGCGGGAAGATGAGGCCCTTTGCAGCCTGGGCATTGTCGAGTCCGACGGCGTGGAAGGCCGAAACGCCGAGGATGATCGACGCCACGATGGTGACGGCGAAGCTCTCGAAGAGATCGGAGGCCATGCCGGCGCAGTCGCCCACGTTGTCGCCCACGTTGTCGGCGATGGTGGCGGGGTTGCGGGGATCGTCTTCGGGAATGCCCGCTTCGATCTTGCCCACGAGGTCGGCGCCGACATCGGCAGCCTTCGTGAAGATGCCGCCGCCAACGCGGAGGAACAGGGCGAGAAGCGATCCACCGAAGCCGAAGCCGATGAGGATCGAGGTCGCCGTGTTCTGGAAGATCATGACGATGACGACGGTGCCCAGCAGGCCGAGACCGGCGGTGAGCAGGCCGGCGACGCCGCCGGTGCGGAAGGCCACCTTGAGGGCGGCGTTGAAGTCGCTGCGGCGGGCGGCGGCAGCGGTACGGACGTTGCCGCGCACGGCGAGCCACATGCCGAAGAAGCCGATCGAGGCCGAGAACACACAGCCGACCAGGAAGGCCAGGGTGCGGAAGGTGCCCGATTGGACGAAGGTCATGACCTCGGCCCCGGCAAACGGGTTCTCCAGCGTCGGGTTCTTGTTGATCGCGGTCGAGGTGAAGAACACCACGGCGGCGAGCGGGATCACGATCATGCCGATCGTGCGGAACTGACGCTTGAGATAAGCGAGGGCACCTTCTTGAATGGCGCCGGCAATCTCCTGCATCTTCTCGGTGCCCTGCTCCTGTGCGAGAACGCCCCGCATGAGGATCACGCCAAGAATGAGAGCAATCACGGCTACGGCGGCAGCGAAGATGAGCCATCCCCACTCGCTGCCGGAAAGCGTGAACGCCTGGTAGCCACCTTCGGCGGCAAAGACCTGGTTCATCGAATCCGTCCTGTTCTTGGATCCGGCTGAAATGCCGGAAACGTTCGAATATGCGCGCGGGAACCAACCGGTCCACACGAGCGGGGCAGATTACCCCGCGGTTCGATGCCGGTGCGAGAACGGGTCCCGGGCAGGGGATCTCCGGGGAGATCGGTTACTGATCGCCGATCGCATAGAACTGCCCGCCGCGGGTGGCCACGAAGATCCGGCCCTTCCAGACGGTCGGGGTGGCCTCGATGCAGCCGTTGAGCTTCACGGTCCACTTGAGGGGCGGATCGACGGTGGGGTTGGTGACATCCCAGGCGTTGAGGTTGCCCTCGCAATCGCCGACGATGAGCGTGTTGTCGACGACCACGGGGGACTGCCAGGTCTGGGATCCGAGTTTCTTCTCCCAGAGAACCTGCCCGGTCATCTGGTCGATGCCGAGGACCCGGCCGGCGTTGGTGTCGGCGTAGACGATGCCGTTGGCGAGAGCGAGGGTGCCCCAGATGCCGCCCTTGCCGCCGCCCTGATCCTTGACCGACCACACGATGGGATTGTCGGGCTTCGTGGGATCGAGCTTGATGATCTGCCCCACCTGGGCCGAGCGGTCGTTGTGTCGTTCCCATTCGGCGCCGACGTAGAGGAAGCCGTCCTTGTCGATGACAACGGAAGCGTCGGTGTCGTCGCCGGTCCAGAAACGGAAGTTGCGGGTAGGGGTCCTGCCCTCTTTGAGCCCGCTGATGTCCCAGCCCTGGATGAGCCCGGCCGAATTGCCGAAATAGACGGTGTTGCCGGAGATGGCGACAGAGTTCTCGATCGAGAACTGGTGATCGCTGATGGTGTTCCAGAGCTCCTGATCCCAGCTCGGGGTCTTGAACACGACCTGCGGGCTGATGGTGACCTTGCCGGCGGTGTCGTACCCGCGGTTGAGCTTGATGATGTAGAACCAGCTGTTCTCGCCGCCTATGAACAGGTAGTCGTCGATGATCAGAGGCGAGCTGTCCCAGTCGTCGTTCCAGACCTGCTGCACGCCGTCGTAGGCCGAGAGTTTCCAGAGTTCGACGGGGGTATCGCCTCGGTCGGTGGCGATGATGTGGAAATAGTTGTCGCGGGATCCGCTGTAGGTGAGCGGGTAGCCGTCGGGATCGGTCGTGACCGTTCCCTTGATGATGTCGCCCGTCTTGAAGGGCGCGAGCACGTTCGTGCCGGTCATGTAGTCCAGCCAGTGGACGGAATAGTCGTATGCCCCGAACGACACGATCGTGCGACCGTTCTGTTCGTAGACGTTCGGATTGCCGGTCCAACCGCTGCCGCACCATGTCTGCTTGCCGCCGCCGTCGCTGGAACTGCCACACATCCCGCCGCTCTGCGGATAGGTCCAGAGGATCTTCGGGGTGGTCGGAACAGGGCCCATTCCGTAATAGGTGCGCGTGGGATTTCCGCGGAAAGTGAGGACACCGGGGACTTTGGAACTCCACATCTGGCCCGACGAGGCGGGATCGACCCATCCCTCGTACTTCACCGTGGTTGTGGTGGTCTCCTTGGCGGGCGCCTTGGTGTCGGTCGACTCCGATGCGTTGTCGGCGCTCGTCGACGAGGTGTCGCGGGAGACGATTGCGATTCCGCCGGTGAGCACGAGCACGCCAGCCAAAGCGATCAGGAGAACCTTCCAAGGTGATCGCGGCGGATTCTTCGCGTGCTGCATGTGACGCTCGATTCTGGTGCGGAGAGTTGGTCGACCCGCCTTCAGCCGATGCTTCCCTCGGCGACGAGCCGCTCGAGCACCAGATCGGGATTGTCGCCCTCAAGTCGTTCGAGCCAGTACTGGCTTTCGAACAATGCCATGAGAGTACCGTCCGCCCGCTGGAGAACCCGGACACCCCTCATGCCGCGCAAGGCGTCGGCACTGGGCTGATCGGTGCGGCGTGCGACCTTGTAATTGGTCGGCGAAAGCTCCACGGGCGCTCCGAACTCGTTCTCGAGTCGGTAGACGGCGACGTCGAACTGCATCGGCCCGACGGCGGCGAGGACCGGAGCCTGGTCGCCCTGATCGGCGTCGCGCAGAACCTGCACCACGCCTTCCTCGTCGAGTTGGGCGATGCCGCGTCGGAACTGCTTGAAGCGTCCGGTGTCGCGGACGCGCGCCACCGAGAAGTACTCGGGGGCGAAGCTGGGGATCGCCGGGAACTGCACCGGGGTGTCGAGCCACAGCGTGTCACCGACACGAACTTCTGTTGCATTGACAAGGCCGACGATGTCGCCCGGAAAGGCTTCGTCGATGGTTTCGCGCTCGGAACCGAACACCTGGTGGGCGTACTTGGTGGCAAAGGGCTTGCCGGTGGTTCCGTGCGTGATGACCATGCCACGTTCGAACTTGCCGGAACACACGCGCATGAACGCGATCCGGTCGCGGTGCGACGGGTCCATGTTGGCTTGAACCTTGAAGACGAAACCGGAGAACGGGGCATCGAGCTCGCGATGGTTGCCGCTGGCGTCGGGGCGGGCCCCGGGAGACGGGACGAGATCGACAACGGCATCGAGAAGTTTGCGAACACCGAAGTTGGTGAGAGCCGAACCGAAGAAGGCGGGCGTCGACTGTGCGCCGAGGAAAAGCTCGCGGTCGACATCGGCGCCGACTTCGTCGAGAAGTTGGATCTCGTTCTGAGCGGCTTCCCACGCGGCACCTTCGTCGGCCGCGGCGCGTTCGGGATCGACGATCTCCTCCGGGGCTTCGGTGGCCCCTCGGGCAACGCGGGTGAACCGCGTGAAGAGACCGTCGCGGCGATCGACGACGCCGCGGAAGTCGCCGGCGATCCCGACGGGCCAGGTGACGGGGGTGACGACGAGGTCGATCTGCTTCTCGATCAGGTCGAGCAACTCGAGCGCGTCGTAACCGGGGCGATCCCACTTGTTGATGAAGGTGAGCAGGGGCAGTTCCCGCTGACGGCAGACTTCGAAGAGCTTGAGGGTCTGTGGTTCGATGCCCTTGGCGGCGTCGAGGACCATGACGGCAGCGTCGGCGGCGGCAAGAACCCGGTACGTGTCCTCGGAGAAATCGCGGTGACCGGGAGTATCGAGAAGGTTGATCACGCAGTCCCGGTAGGGGAACTGCAGAACCGTCGACGTGATCGAGATGCCGCGTTGCTGTTCGAGCGCCATCCAGTCCGATGTGGCCGATCGTCGACCGGAACGGGCCTTGACCGAGCCGGCCTCGCTCGAAAGTGCGCCGCCGTAGAGGAGGAACTTCTCGGTGAGCGTGGTTTTGCCCGCATCGGGATGGCTGATGATCGCGAATGTGCGTCGTCGCGATGCCTCGTCTGCGGGAATGCCCATGGCAGCGAGGGTACCGGTCAGCGGGTGGCGGTCGAGCAGTTGCTGCAGGTGCCGACCAGATCGAGCTGGTGATGCTCGATGGTGTAGCCGTGTGCGGCCCCGATGTCGACGGCGAGCTGGCTCACGCCGTCCTCCACCGCAGCCGGCACCTCGATGTCGACGACGTCGCCGCATTTCGAGCAGATCAGATGGTGATGATGCCCCGTGAGGTCTTCGGAGAGTTCGTAACGAGCGGTGTCGTCGGAGGTCACGAACCGGTGCACGACACCGGCCTCCTCCAGGATCGCAAGGTTGCGATAGGCGGAACTCTGGGCAAGTCCGCTGGTCAGATCGAGGAGATCGGTCACGGAGACGGGGCGGTCGGCAACCGCGAGCGCCTCGACCAGCGCCCGCCGGTTGGACGTATATCGCTGGCCGTCACTCTGGAGACGTTCGCCGGCGGTCCGGTGGAGTTCGGCGGGTGAAGCATTCATCGAAATGAAGTGTAGGCCGGTCGAATGTCGGGCCTAGGCTGCCAATTCGTGCCGGACAACGATGAGATGCGCAGCTTCCCGGGGGCCCGCCCACCGGACAGGACAGGTCATGTCGACAGCAGCGGACTCCGACTTGCCGTGAACGAATGGGGCGATGTCGATGCTCCGATGATCGCGGCCATCCACGGCGGATTCGACTTCTCCCGGACGTTCGATGTCTTCGCTCCCATGCTCGCCGACGGCGGATGGCGCGTGGTGGCATGGGACGCGCGTGGCCACGGTGACTCCGACCACGCCCACCTCTACAGCTGGGCCGCCGATGTGCGCGACCATCTCGCCGCAATCACCGCCCTTTCCGACAAGCCGGTCGTGATGCTGGGCCACTCGAAGGGTGGCGGGCAACTGCTCGACCTTCTCGACGGTCGTCCCTCGCTGGCCAAGGCGTTCGTGAATCTTGACGGGCTCCCGTCGCAGTTCTCGTCGCCGGATGTGAACGACCGTGAACGACGTCGGATGCGCCGAGCCGATCTCGGAGCGTTCCTTGATCGGCGGCGTCGACGCAACGAACTCGAGCGTCGCCCCGACACGATCGAGGGACTGGCCGGCCGACGCCAACCGATGAACCCTCGGCTGTCGCGCGAATGGCTCGAATATCTCGTGACCGTCGGTGCCCGACACGACGATCTCGGATGGCGTTGGAAGATCGATCCGGTTCTCCACCTCGGTGGCTTCGGCCCGTGGCGGCCGGGTTGGTCGATGGATCATCTGGCCGCTCTCGAGATGCCGTTCCTCGGCGTGCTGTCGGGCGTCCAGGACGATCCCATGGGTTGGAAGAGTCGGCGCGAAGACATCGCCCCGTTCCTGCCGCCCGGTGGCCGACTCGAGTACTGCGACGACATCGGACACTTCCTGCACATCGAACAGCCGCGGTACATCGCCGATCTCGTTCTCGAATTCCTGGAGCCATTCAAATGAGTCGGCGCACCGAGTTCCTGTCGTCGGGCGCGTTGCGTCTCGCACTCCACACGCTCGCCGAAGGTGAAGGGCAGGCGCTCCTGCTGCTTCATGGTCTCGGCGAGCAATCGCCGATGGAGCGTCCGTTCTGGGCCGAGGCATGGACCGGACCCGTCCTCGCTCTCGACTTCACCGGTCACGGTGAGTCGGATGTGCCCGTGGGTGGCGGCTACATGCCCGAGGCGCTGATGGCCGATGTCGATGCCGTCATCGCCGCGTACGGAGACCTCACCATCGTCGGCCGGGGTCTGGGCGCGTGGGTTGCTCTACTCGTCGCCGGAGCCCGCTCGTCGATCGTCCGCGGCATCGTGCTTGCCGACGGATCGGGAATCGCCGGCGGTGGCCCGCAGCCACCTTCGCCCTATGTCGAAGCTCTTCCGGCCGTCGGTTCCGCGACGCCGGATCCGTTCGCGCTTCTCGAACTGAGCCGCGACGTGCGCCCGGCCGATTACGCACTCGACTATGTACGTTTCGTTCTCGAGGATTCGGAACTCGAGAACCCGATTGTCGTGAGCGCCCGAATACGTCCCGACTGGTTGGCTGCGGTCGCCGCCGATATTGGTGTGATCGAACTGTCGCTGTCCGAAGCAGTTGCGTCTTTCGTGCCGCCCAAAGCGACGTAACTCAGCGGTCGCGGTTCTCGACGTAGATCGCCAGGTCCCTCAGGGCGTCAAGCGGTTCAACGTCGAAAGCGATGTCGTCGAGCGCCGAGATGGCCTGCGCGGTGAGCGAACTGATGTCCGACTCGATCTCGGCCCTTGCGCCGGTTTCTTCCAGGATGACCTGAAGCTCGTTGATGTCGTCGGGGCCGAGCGATGGGGTGCCGATCGAGCGGAGGACCACGCGTTGTTGCGGCGTGGCGCGTTGCGTCGCTATCGAGAGAAGCGGCGTGGGTTTGCCCTCGCGGAGATCGTCACCGACGGGCTTTCCGGTGAGTGACGAATCACCGAAAGTTCCGAGGATGTCGTCGCGGAGTTGGAACGCTTCGCCGAGTGGGCTTCCGTAGCGCGAAAGCG
Organism: Actinomycetota bacterium; assembly: GCA_009703925.1. Classification (GTDB taxonomy): domain Bacteria; phylum Actinomycetota; class Acidimicrobiia; order Acidimicrobiales; family Acidimicrobilacustridaceae; genus Acidimicrobilacustris. Next base: position 22,189 of record WLFD01000010.1, read on the forward strand.
GGATGAGGAATTCGTCGAGGCGGCCGAGGAGCGCAGCGCCGAGATGAAGCGGGCGCTCGATCGTGTACTTGCCCGACTTGTACTGGGCGATTCGCCGAGCGGTCTCGAGGTTCACCGATCCGCGGGCCGTTCCGAGTACATCGAGGTACTGCCCGATGTTGAGTTCGATCTTGAGTTCGTTCCAGATGCCGAAGGCCTCGGAACCGGCTCCTGTCATGAGCCTGTCGGCAAACACCTCGGCAAGGTCGCCGATGAGGATGGCGATTCCCTCGCCGAACCGCCTCGCTTCGCCCTGCCATTCGGGTGCGTCGTGGATCTCCTCGAACGACATGTGGACAGTGGGTTCACCGCGGCGACGTGCAGAACCATCCATCACATCGTCATGGATGAGCGCGAACGCATGAAGGAGTTCGAATGCGGCACCGGTATCGAGAACGGCGCGATCTTCGGCCGTTCCGCCGGCACCGATGAAGGCCCAGTGGCAGAAGGCCGGTCGCAACCGTTTGCCGCCGGTCAGTACAAATCGGGTGAGGACGTCGAGGGGCTGTGCGAGATCGGGATCGACCTCGATCCAACGAGCGGACTCCGCGGCGAGGACTTCACGCAGACGCGCCTCTACCGGCGCGGCGACCACGGCCAGCGCCGGAGGAACTTCAGATGGAGCGGACCCCGTCACTCGTCTTCCGCGTCGAGGGTCTCGTCGGATTCGAGTGTCTCGAGATCGGCGACGATGCGGGTGATCTCGACCCGCGCGTCGGTGAGTCGGCCCCGACAGAGTTCGATGAGGTCGGCGGCGCGGCGGACGCGCTCGGCGAGGCGGTCGACGTCGACATCGTCAGCTTCCAGTTCGCCGAGGATCTCCTCGAGTTCGGAAACTGCGTCCGCGTAGCCGATGTCGTCGGCGGGCTTTGCTTTGGCTGCCATCAGGAATTGTCCTTGTCGGTTGGCGCATCGGAGACGATGCTCGAAATCGTGCCATCAGCAACGGTCGTGACAAGAATCCCGCCCGGTTCGATGTCGTTGACGCTGCGGACGACGGTACCGGCGGCGGATCGCGTGATCGACCAGCCCCGGGCGAGTGCCCGGGCCGGATCGAGGGCCCGAACCCGGGCTTCGACCAGATCGAGTTGTGATCCGGAATGCCGAACCGCCCCGGCGGCGCTGCGGCGAACGCGGTCGCCGAATCCCTGCAAGCGATGGTCCTCGATGACGAGACGGTTGCGGGTGGCGGACGTCGCTCGACGGGCTCGTCTCGAAAGATGTTCACTTTCGTCGTCGAGGGTCGCGTCGAGGGCGACCACGATCTCCTGCCATGCAAGTTCGGCGCGGTTCACCGCTTCGAGCGCAAGGTCGGCGATCGCGGAAGCACACGCAGTTGGCGTCTTGTGTGACGCGAAGGCGACAAGGTCGGCGACACTGGTGTCGATCTCGTGGCCGATGCCGGTGAAGACCGGAACGTCGAGACCTGCGATCGTTCTGGCGATCAGTTCGTGGTCGAACGTGGCCAGATCCGTTCGGGCACCTCCGCCACGCACGAGCGCGATCAGGTCGACGTCCTGGGCGGCGACCGTGCGCAGCGCAGCGGCGACGGTTCTCTCTGCGCCGATTCCCTGAACTCGCGAATCGGCGAACACGACCTCCCAGTTGAGGCCGCTGTCGGCGAGTGTCTTGAGGAAGTCTGCTTCGGCGGCGCTTTCGGTGGCCGTGACCAATCCGATGCGCAGGGGAACGGACGGCACCGGCAGTTGGCGGTTGCGATCGAACAGACCCTCGGCCCGCAGCATCTGGAGAACGCGGTCGCGCTCGGAGGCGATGAGTTCGAGTGTGAATTCCGGGTCGATGTCCTGCATCGAGAGCTGGATGCGGCCGCCGGGAACCCAGAGTTCGAGCGGACCGATGATCCGCACGCGGACTCCGTCGTCCATGCGGATCGGGCCCACGTCCTTGAAACGCCCGTTGACCTTGGACTTGTTCCCGGCCCAGAGGGCGACGGAAAGCTGGGCGATGACGGTGTTGGACTCGTCCTTCTCCACGAGGTTGAAGAAGGTGTGGTTGTTGCGCCCCTTCTTGAACCCGGAGATCTCACCTTCGACCCACACCGGTCCACCGAGCCGATCACTGATGGCGTCGCGGGCGCTGGTGAGGAGTTCGCTGACCGTGTAGCCGTTGTCCGCCATGGCCGGCACGGTAGCGGGAGATCGCACACATAGAGTCACGGGATGGGACGACGCGGATATTTCCCGATGAGACGGATCCTTCCGACGGTGACCCTGTGCCTGATAGTCGGTTCGGGACTCGCCGCCTGCGGGTCGTCGTCATCGTCATCGTCATCATCGACGTCCACGGCTCGGGAGACGGCCACATCGGCGACCGCTGCTCCTAGCGACGCGACCTCGACCACGACGATCGAGACTCCGCCCCCCAACCCGAACGAGCCGATCGGCCCGCCGTCGGATGCCTGCGAACTTCTTGGCCAGAGACTCCTGCCGACCGATCTCCGTCCCGCAGACAGTTCCAGTTGGTTAAACGAACGTCAGAGGGTTCTGATCGACGCGAAACTCACCGTTGATCTTCTGGGCGCTGTTCTCGCCGCCCCCCCGGAACAGATCCGCGGATCACTGGTCGCCGAGCGGACCTACGCCGAATTCGTCGGACGCACGATGGAGACGGCAACCGGCTATCCCGACGCGATCGCAAAACTCGACGGTTATCCCGATCGCACGGCAGTGGCATCTGCCGAAGCGGAAATCTCGGCCTGGTCCACGGCCAACTGCTGAACGCCGGTTATTCCTGAACGAGCTCGATCAGGGTTCCGAGGGCGTCCTTCGGGTGGATGAATGCAACGGTCGTGCCGCGCGAACCCGGGCGGGGTGCATCGTCGAGGACGCGGAATCCTTGTGCCTTGACGGCTGCAAGTGCTTCGGCACAATCGTCGACCCGGTAACCGACATGGTGAATGCCCGGACCGCCACGATTGGCGAGCCACTTGGCGACGGTCGAATCGTCGCGGGTGGGGGTGAGGAGTTGAACGTAACTCTCGGCGACCTTCAGAAGGGCCTCTTCGACGCCATCGCTCTCGACAACCTCGCGGTGATCGACGACTGCGCCGAAGGTCTCGCGGTAGTAATCGATGGCGGCACCGAGATCCGGCACAGCAATCGCGATGTGATCGATCTCGGTGAGAAGGGGCTTCGTGTTGGCGGCTGATTCGCTCATCTGAACTCCTGGTTCGTCATCGCCGGGGCGTCGAACGGAAATGGACATGTAACGACTATGCCCCGTGGCGGCGGAAAAGGGTGATTCGGTCCTCGCCCACCTGCTCGCGGAATTCCGGATCGTCGATGCCGAGGCCCTCGGTCGGGGCGAGACACAGGACGCCGATCTTGCCCTCGTGCAGGTTCTTGTGGACCTGGTAGGCGGCCTCGCCGGTGTCGTTCATCGAATAGACGGCCGAGAGGATGGGCTGGATCTTTCCGGCCCGGATGAGATCGTTCGCGGCCGAGGCTTCGGCGTAGTTCGCGAAATGCGAACCGACGATGCGCTTGAGCTTCATCCAGAGATGGCGGTTGTCGTATTCGATCTTGAATCCGCTCGTGGCGGCGCAGGTGACGATCGTGCCGCCGCGTGCGGCTGCGAACACCGAGGCGCCGAAGGTCTGGCGGCCGGGATGTTCGAACACGATGTCGACATCGCGCCCGATCATCGAGCGGATGTCCTTACCGAGGCGACGCCATTCACTTTCATCCTGAGTCGTCTCGTCGGACCAGAACTTGTAATTGGCCTCGCGACGGTTGATGACGTGCTCGACGCCGAGTTCGTTCAACAGCGCGACCTTTTCCGGAGAGGAGACGACTCCTACCGGGGTACCGCCACCATTGAGTACGTACTGCATCGCGTAGCCACCGAGGCCGCCCGATGCACCCCAGACGAGGACGGCATCGCCCTGTTTCATGTGGGCGGCGTTGGGGCTGACGAGCATGCGGTAACTGGTGGAGTTGCAAAGGGCGTTGACCGCCGATTCCTCCCACGAGAGATGCGCCGGCTTGGGCATCAACTGGTTGGCCTTGACGACCGTGAGTTCACCGAGGCCGCCGTAGTTGGTTTCGAAACCCCAGATGCGCTGGTTGTCGCCGATCATGGAGTCGTTGTGACTCGACGGGTCCTGATCATCGACATGGTTGCAGTGGATGACGACGCGGTCGCCCGGCGCCCATTTGCGGACGGCCGAACCGACGCGCAGCACGACACCGGAACCGTCGGATCCGACAGCGTGGAAATCCTGATCGTGACGCGCTCCCCAGTAGCCCTCGCGCCCGAGCCGCGTAAGGAATCCGAAGGTCGAAAGCGGTTCGAAGATCGCACTCCAGACCGTGTTGAAGTTGATCGAACTGGCCATGACGGCGACGATCGCCTCATCGGGCGCCAGTTCGGGAAGCTCGATGTCCTGGACATGGAGCGACTGGCGCGGGTCCTTGTCTTCGGACTCCATGCCTTCGAACATCGTCTGCTCTTCCTTGCGGACGACGACCGCCCGGTAGGAATCGGGCAGGGGAATGGCGGCGAGTTCGGCGCCGGAAGCACCGTTCTGGATGGCCTCGAGGATCTTCTGCATGAGCGGCACGGTAGTTGGCCGGGTTACCCATGGGTAAACTTTCGGCACGGGGCATTCGCGTCCCGCCGAGCCCAGTGGCCAACCGGACCGTCACAGCGACGGAATCGGGGTCCCGATCGGTTCGAACTACCTGTGTGGAGGAAGTCCATGGCTGGATCAGTCATTCTCTCGGGCGCACGTACGCCCATCGGCAAGTTGTCCGGTTCCCTGGCCGGTTTTGAAGCCACGGACCTCGGGGCGATCGCGATCAAAGCGGCGCTCTCGCGTGCCGGTCTGACGCCCGAGCAGATCGACTACGTGTTCATGGGGCAGGTCCTGCTCGGTGGCGCCGGTCAGATGACTGCCCGTCAGGCTGCGTTCAAGGCCGGTATCCCGATGTCCGTTCCGGCGACCACGGTCAACAAGGTCTGCCTCTCGGGCCTCAACGCCATCCATCTCGCCGATCTCTACATCCAGGCCGGCGAAGCCGACATCGTCGTGGCGGGCGGCATGGAATCCATGACCAACGCCCCGTACCTGATGCCGGGTGCGCGTGCGGGTCTCCGCATGGGCGACGGCAAGATCATCGACTCGATGATGTTCGACGGACTCTTCTGCGCCATCGATCAGATGGCGATGGGCGCCGGCACCGAGAAGTACGCCGCAACCGCCGGACTCGACCGCGCTTCGCAGGACGAGCTCGCCGCCATTTCGCATGCGCGTGCGGCCGCCGCACAAGCTGCCGGTCTCTTCGCCGACGAGATCGTTCCCGTCGAGATTCCGCAGCGCAAGGGTGATCCGAAGATCTTCAGCGTCGACGAGGGAGTCCGCGTCGAGACGACACTCGATTCGCTCGGTGCTCTTCGCCCGGCGTTCGACAAGGCCGGCAACATCACGGCTGGCAACGCGTCGCAGATCTCCGACGGTGGCGCTGCTGTCATCGTCGCTTCCGAAGCGGCCGCCGAGCGTCTCGGCATCAAGCCCCTCGGTCGCATCATCGGATACGGCCAGGTCGCCGGCCCCGACGCATCGCTCCTCAACCAGCCGGCGACGGCGATCAACGCGGCACTCGCCCGCGCCGGCATGAGCGTCGGCGATCTCGACCTGTTCGAACTCAACGAAGCGTTCGCCGCAGTCGGTGTGGCCTCGATGGCGACGCTCGGGATCAACTCCGACATCACCAACGTGAACGGTGGCGCCATTGCCCTCGGCCATCCGATCGGCATGTCGGGAACGCGCGTTGCGCTGCATCTCCTCAACGAACTGAACCGTCGCGGTGGCGGCAAGGGCGCAGCCGCACTTTGCGGCGGCGGCGGTCAGGGCGACGCGATCCTTCTCGAGACGTACTGATCGTTTCGGCAACGAACTGAATACAGAAGGGCCCGGGCATGATGCCCGGGCCCTTTTCGTTTTTGTTCTGTTTTCGCTGTCGTCCGTGTGTCTGTGCGCTCCGTGAGGAGTGCCGTTGTCGGAGCGGCGTTCCGTCAGTCGACTTCGCGGCGACCTTCGAGAGCGCGACCGAGCGTGAGTTCGTCGGCGTATTCGAGATCGCCTCCGACAGGAAGCCCGCTGGCGATCCTCGTGACGGTCAGGCCGAGAGGCTTGAGCAGTCGACCGAGATACATGGCGGTCGCCTCGCCCTCGATGTTGGGATTGGTGCACAGGATCACTTCGGTGATGCCTTCGGGTTCGATGCGGGTGAGCAGTTCCTTGACCCGCAACTGATCGGGGCCGATGCCTTCGATGGGGCTGATGGCGCCCTGCAGGACGTGATATCGACCTCTGAATTCGCCTGTCTTCTCCACCGACACGATGTCGCGGGGTTCCTCGACGACGCACACGATGTTGGTCTCGCGCCGGGTGTCGGCACAGATGCCGCACTCCTCGCCCTCGGCGATGTTGAAGCAGGTCTGGCAGAAGCTGACGCGCTCCTTCACGATCGCGATCGCGTTGGCGAGACGGAGGGCATCGGCGGTCGGGAGCTTGAGCATGTGGAACGCGATGCGCTGCGCCGATTTGGGGCCGATGCCGGGAAGTCGACCGAGTTCATCGATGAGGTCCTGAACGGGACCGGCGTAAACGCTCACGGACGTTCGGGGCCTTCGTCGATCGCGATGGTGTCCACGATGTCGGCATCGCCACCGAATCCGGCGAACCCGCCCAGCGCGCCGAGGTCGATCGAACCCATCGAGGCCTGCTGAAGTTGATCGACCTGCGTGATTGCGTCGATGAGGGCCGCCTTGACGAGATCTTCGAGCATGCCGAGATCGGCCGGATCGACTGCCGCGGGGCTGATGGTCACATCGAGGATCTGGATCGATCCGGTGATCGTGATCTGCACGACACCGCCGCCGGCGCTGCCGGTCACGACGGCGTTCGCCGCATCCGCCTGCGCTTCGGCGAACTGCTCCTGCATCTGCATCGCTTGGGAAAGGATCGAACTGAGATCGAACTGATCGGACATGTGAGGCTCCGGAAGCGTGAGGGGAAGTTGTGAACGGATGATTCTGGCGGTGGGGCGCCGCCGAACGGTGACTTATCCGGCGTCGCCGTCGAGAAGTTCGGCCCCGGGGAACATCGCCGCGATGCGATCGGCACCGTTGGATCCGATGTCGTTGGCGTCGGCGAGATCCTCGATCTCGGAATGGTGGATCTCGTCGTCGATGTGGGCGGGTTCGGCGGCGGCCTGGGCCACGCGACCGCGCGGGGCAGCCCCGCGTTGTGCCGAGGGATCGGGGGCGCTGGTGTCGACGACGAGCCGAACCGGCACGGGGAGCCCGAAGTTGGCGGCGAGGGCCGCCTCCACGTCGGAGCGGCATTCCTCGCAGCGCTGGGCGTGTGTGGCGTTGGGGAGTCCGAACACGGCCGTGTCGCCATCGATCTGGGTCCACTGGCCGCCGGCGAAACGAACGCGGGGGCGCTGGGGGAGGCCGGCGAGGATGGTGTTGGTCCAGGCCGCGACGAGTTGGTCGAGCGTGGGCGTGACGCCGGTGGAGGTCGACATCGCGGGGGCCGCGGCCGGAGCGGGAGCCGCTGGGGCGGGGGCTGGCGCGGGAGTCACGGGCGCTTCGGCGGCGGCGGGTGCTTCAGGAGTAGGAGCAGGAGCGGGGCTGGACGCGGCGGGAGCGGTGGGCCTCGGGGATCCCGGGCGGGCTGGAGCCGATGGTCGGGTTGCGGCCGGTCCGGGTGGCGTGGGACGGGGCGGGGGTCGTTCGGCCCCGGTCGGCTTTCCGAGATCGCGCAGGACCTGTCGGGCCGAATCGGCCGGTCGCGACGAACCGCCGGATGGTCGGGGATCGACTGGAGCGTCGGCGTCGGGGTCGTACTCGGGATCGTCGTCCTCGTCGAAAACGGGCTCGGCTGCCGGAGCGGCCGCTGCCGGTTGCGGGGCCGGCGCCGAGGCCGGGGCCTTTGTGGCAGGTGCGGAGGATTGGGCCGTCGGTCGGGCCGAAGAAGCGGCCGGACGGGGAGCACCGTTCTCGAGTCGGGTGATCCGTTCGGCGAGAGCACCGAGTGACGTGTCGGCATCGATCCGGGTGAGGCGTACGAGCGCGACCTCAAGAGGGATGCGGGGATCGAGGGCGTCCTGGATCCCGACGAATGCTTCGCCCAGCAGTTCGAGCGCACGGGTGGCCCCGGGGGCGGTCAGACGCAGCGCCTGATCGGCGACGCGTTCCCTGTCGGCTTCGGTGAGGCGGGAGAGATCGGCGTTCATCGATGCCAAGAAGACGTCGCGCAACCGGGCGATGAGCGATTCGCCCAGAACCCGGGGATTGCGACCACGCGAGAGCGCGGCGTCGACAGCGACGAGCGCCCGGCCGGTATCGCGGTCACACAGGGCCTCGACAAGTTCGTCGACGGCGTCGACCGAATCCGGAACGCCTCCGGCGGCGACGACCCGATCGAGTGCGCTGAGCGTGTCGCGGGCGGAACCGGCTCCGGCGCGGAGCACATAGGCATAACCCTCGGGAGCCAGTTCGAGCCCGGCGTCGCCGACCACATACTCGACGAGGCCGCGGAGGTCCTCGGCGGAGAGGAGGTTGACTTCGAAATGCTGGGTGCGGCTGCGGATCGTGGGCAGCACTTTCTGCGGATCGGTCGTGGCGAGCACGAAAACGACATGTTCGGGGGGTTCTTCGAGGGTCTTCAGCAACGCGTTCGACGCTGCCGTCGAAAGCATGTGAACCTCATCGAGGATGTAGACCTTGGTGCGTCCGGGGGTGCCGAGGGACGCCTTGGCGATGAGGTCCCGGATCGCATCCACGCCGTTGTTCGATGCCGCATCGAGTTCGTGGACGTCGAAGCTCGTACCCGCTTCGATCGAGAGGCACGATGCGCATTCGCAGCACGGTTCGCCTTCGATGGTGTTCTCGCAGTTGAGGACCTTGGCGAGGATGCGGGCGGTGGAGGTCTTGCCGGTACCGCGGGGCCCCGAGAGGAGATAGGCGTGGCCGACACGCTCGTCGCGGACGGCATTGCGCAGGGCCGAGACCAGATGCTCCTGACCACGCACTTCGCTGAAGCGGCGGGGGCGATAGCGGCGGTAGAGCGACTGATAGGCCATTGGACTGAGCCTACCGACAGGCCCCGACACCCGCAGTCACGA
>WLFD01000100.1 GCA_009703925.1 Actinomycetota bacterium
CGACCTCGTGGTGCTCGAGGGGGAGCAGACCCGGCGCTACTGGGACGCGAGTCTCGCTCCGGAACGGCGCCGGTCGTTTCCCTGGCCGGGACTGCTCGATGCTCCCGTCCTGATCATCCCCGTCGGTAATCCCCGTGCGTATGTAGAACGCTATGGCGAGGACGACAAGACGAGGACCGGGCTCGGCAACGACGAGGGTGCCTGGTCGGTTCCCTACTGGTACGTCGACACGGCCTTCTCCGCGATGATCGCCTTGCTGGCGTCCATCGACGAGGGACTCGGTGCGCTCTTCTTCGGCCAGTTCGAGCACGAACCGGCGATCAAGGAAGCACTCGGGATTCCGGTCGACCGGCGACCGGTCGGGACGATCGCTCTCGGGTATCCGAAGGCGGAACAACGCCCGAGTGTGTCGTCGCAGCGACCCCGTCGACCGCTCGACGAGATCGTTCACCGCGGCGGTTGGTGAACCTTCAGGTTCGGCGGCGCAGATCGTCGGCCAGGACATCGGCGTCGGTCACAGGCAGGGCGCACACGTAATCGCGGCACACGTAGGCCTTGCCGTCGTCACCATCGCTGCTCCGGCCCTCCCACAGGGGTGATTCGGTGGGGGTTCCCCATGCGATGACGGCGTACGGCAACCAGGTCTCCTGCACGACGCGGACGAGATCGGGTCGGTCGCCGGAGATGACGATCTCGGTGGTGCCGAGGATCGAAAGTTCGCTGGCGAGCAGGAGATTGCCGAATCCGAGAGGAACGCGACCTGCTGCTTCACCGAGATGGCGGGCGATTGCTTCTCCGCGTTCGGCGAACACGTGATTTCCGGTGAGGGCGGCAAGTCGGAGGAATCCAACCGCAGCGAGCGTGTTCGCTGACGGAACGGCGTTGTCCATCCATTCCTTGGGTCGGGCCACGAGTGAATCGGCATCGGAGCCGGAGGTGAACACGCCGACATCGTCGCGGTCCCAGAACAGGTCGAGAAGCGAGTCGGCGGTAGTCGTCGCCTCGTCGAGCCACCGGGGATCGCCGGTGGCTTCAGCCAGACGGGTGAACGCATCGACGAGCGCGCCGTGGTCGGCGGCGAACGCGAGGAACTTGGCGTGGCCCCCAGCGGCGTCGGAATCGAGCGGACCCTGCCATGTTCGGAGCCAGCGGCCGTCGGGGGAGCGGAGATTCGCACACAGGAATTCGGCGTTGATGACTGCCGCCGAAAGCCATTCGGCGTCTCCGGTCGCGGCGGCCGCTTCGGCCAATGTGGCCAGCATGAGTCCGTTCCATTCGGTGAGGACCTTCGTGTCGAGTCCGGGCCGGATGCGGGTGGCGCGATGGGCGAACAACGCGGCTCGGCCTCGTTCGACGGCGGCGGGGCGGGCGAGGTCTCCGCGGACCGGACGCTCGAGGATGTTCGAACCCTCCCAATTCCCGGATTCGGTGACGCCATACCAACCGATGACATCCTCGGCGTCGACGCCGCAGATCGAACGGATCTCGTCGATGGACCATACGTAGAACTTGCCTTCGACGCCTTCGGAATCGGCGTCCTCGGCGGCGAAGAATCCGCCGGCGGGATGACGCAGTTCATCGAGGACGTAGCCGATCGTCTCGTCGAGTGTCTGTCGGTATCGGGGCTCTCCGGTGAGTTGCCACGCATGGAGATAGACCCGCGCCAGCAGGGCCTGGTCGTAGAGCATCTTCTCGAAATGGGGGACGAGCCAGCGACTGTCGGTCGAGTACCGGGCGAAGCCGCCACCGAGATGGTCGTAGATGCCGCCGGCCGCCATGGCGTCGAGGGAGAGCAGCGCGCTCGAAAGCGACGCCGCATCACCGGTCCTCATCGCATGGCGCAGCAGGGTGTCGATCGAGAGCGTCTGGGGGAATTTGGGTGCGTGCCCGAATCCGCCGTCGCGTTGGTCGGTCTGTGCGACGAGGGCATTCGCGGCAGCGGTGAAGAGTCGATCGTCGAGGGCTGCACCGGTCGACGGGATCTCGTCACCGGAGGCGATGGCCTCGGTCACCGATTCGGCCTGTTCCTCGAGATCGGATCTACGGGTGCGCCAGAGCTCGTCGATCCGCCCGCAGAGTTCGGAGAACCCGAGGTGATTGCCGCGCGTCTCCTTGGGGAAGTAGGTGCCGGCGTAGAACGGGCGCCCGTCCGGGAGGCAGAAGACCGTCATCGGCCAGCCCCCTCGCCCGGTCATGGCCTGAACAGCGTCCATGTACACGGCGTCGACGTCGGGCCGCTCTTCGCGGTCGACCTTGATGTTGACGAAGAGTCGGTTCATGAGGGCACCGACCTCCGGGTCCTCGAAGGACTCGTGGGCCATCACATGGCACCAGTGACACGCCGAGTAACCGACCGAGATGAGCACGGGTACATCGCGTCGCTCGGCCTCGGCCAGTGCATCGGCGGACCATGACCACCACTCCACCGGGTTGTCGCGGTGCTGGGCAAGATAGGGGGAGAGGTGGGACGGTTCCTCGTCGCGGATGAGCATGGGAGTCAGTCTGCCGGTTGAAATGGGCAACGGGTGTCGTCGGAGGCAACAATGCGGGTTCTGCGAACAGATCTGGAGATTTCGAATGCCTGACGTACCCACAATCCTGCTCAACGACGGCTACGGAATTCCGCAGTTGGGTTTCGGCGTCTTCCAGGTGCCGGCCGAGGACACGGCACGCGTCGTCGGAGAGGCACTCGACGCCGGCTATCGCCACATCGATACCGCATGGGGTTACATGAACGAGGCCGGTGTCGGCGAAGCCGTGGCGACATCCGATATCGCCCGCGGGGACCTGTTCGTCACAACCAAGGTGTGGAACTCGTTCCAGGGCCGCGACAAGACACTCGAGTCGTTCGACGCGAGCATGACCGCACTCGGGTTCGACTACCTGGATCTGCTGCTCATCCATTGGCCCGCACCGGAGAACGGTCGATACGTCGAGACCTGGGAAACGTTCGTGGAACTGCGCGACAGCGGCCGCGTGCGTTCGATCGGTGTCTCCAATTTTCAGCCTGACCACATCGGGCGGATCATCGAAGCGACCGGCGTGGTGCCAGCGCTCAACCAGATCGAGTTGCACCCGTACTTCCAGCAGCGCACGCTCCGCGATTTCCACGACCTGCACGGAATCGTCACCGAAGCATGGAGCCCGATCGCCCGCGGTCGCGTTGCCGACGATCCGACGATCAAGTCGATAGCGGCTGCGCACGAGCGCACTCCGGCTCAGGTCACGTTGCGCTGGGAGATCCAGCACGGCATCGTGGTCATCCCGAAGACGGTCACCCCCGAGCGGATCATCGCGAACATCGACGTGTTCGATTTCGAACTCGGGGCCGACGAGATGGCGTCGATCGATGCGCTCGATGATGTCGCCTCGGGTCGGATGGGTCCCGTTCCCGACGATTTCAACCTCGCCTGAGGTCGCTTGTTCAGCGACCCTTGAACTCGGGTTTGCGCTTCTCGGCGAAAGCCTTCATTCCTTCTTTGGCATCTTCGGAGCGCATGACGGGACTCACGTAGCCGATCTCGATCGGCTGGGCCTCGGCTTCGGGTAGCCAGCCGGTCTCGATCGCCGAAGCTTTGGAGGCCTTGACCGAGAGCGGTCCGTTCTCACAGATCACGGCTGCGATCTCGCGTGCCTTGTCCAAACTTGTTCCGGACGGAACGAGATGGCTGACGAGTCCCCAGCGCAGAGCCTCGTCGGCATCGAGGATCCGGCCGGTGAGGAGCATGTCCATCGCCACGGCATAGGGGATCTGCCGCTTGAGACGCATGGTCGATCCCGCTCCGGCGATGAGTCCGCGCTTCACCTCGGGAACGCCGAAGGTTGCGTGCTCCTCGGCGATGCGGATGTCGGTCTGCTGAAGCATCTCGCAGCCACCACCCATGCACTGACCGTTGACGGCAGCGATGATGGGCTTGGTGCACCAATGGGTGAGGAGGAGACCCTTGCCGATAAGCCCCGGATCGGCCTTGAGGCGTTCCTGGATCAGGCGGGCTTCTTCGGTGATCTCTCCGGACATCCATCCGTCGGCAAGGTCGCCGCCGGCGCAATATGCGAGTTCTCCAGCCCCGGTGAGGATGACGGCGCGGATCGAGTCGTCGCTGTCGGCCAGGTCCCACGCATCGGCGAAGCGGGCGATCATGTCGGGGACGAGGGCGTTGCGGCGTTGCGGCCGGTTCATCGTGAGGATGAGAACGGCACCCTCGCGCTCGACGAGAAGAGTTGGCTGATCGGTCATTGCATCCCCCGGTTGGTTTGTCACAACGTGCGTCTGGATCGTAGTCAGTCGGATTCGGGCACCGTAGGTGCGAGGTTTCCTCGCTGGACCTTGCCGAGTGCGGTTCGGGGGAGTGCCGCCACGAGCTCGAGGCGTCGGGGCGCGCAGAACGCGGGAAGCACGGCCTTTACGGCATCGCGGAGCGATTCGAGATCGGGCGGTGATGCAGGGTCGGCGGCGACGACAACGGCGGTCACAACCTGACCCCATTCGGGATCGGGTCGACCCACGATCGCAACTTCGGCGACCGAGTCGAGGAGTTCCAACGCCGATTCCACGGGAGTCGGCCAGATGTTCTCGCCGCCGGAGATGATCAGGTCACCGCGCCGTCCGCTCACGTGCAGGACGCCGTTCTCGTCGATCTCGCCGGCATCGTTCGTGCGCAACCAGCCATCGTTGGTGCGCGGATCGGTGCCGTCCCGATACGCACGCAGCAGCATGTCACCCCTGATCTGGATCTCGCCTTCGGCGATCCGCAGTTCGACACCGGGAAGCGCCAGTCCGTCGAAGACGACGGCGCTACCGGTTTCGGTCATTCCGTAACTCATCCGGCAATTTGCGGGGAGTGACGCGGGTGCTGCCGATCCACCGACGATGATCCGGCGAAAGAGCGATGCATCGACCCGGGCGAGCGCCGTCGGAACGAGCGAAGTCAGTGTGGCGCCGTTGCGGGCGGCGGCCATGACCGCAGTGGCCTCGAACCGGTCGAGGATGTCGAAGGGCATGTCGAACGTCAGCGAGCGGATGACGACGGCGAGACCGGCGATGTGCGAGAGGGGCAGACAGCACAGCCAGCGGTCGGTGGCGGGTTCGACGCCGAGCGCCGTCGACGTGGAGATCGCCGAGGCCCGAAGCGATGCGTGGGTGTGCACAACCCCTTTCGGGGTGCCTGTACTGCCACTGGTTGCGACGACGAGGGCATCGCCATCCTCGATCGGTCGGGATGCGTCGAGTTCCCGGGTCGAGCCGTCGACAAGAACGAGACGGGACGGGCGCATCGCCGACAGGAGCGTCGAAACTGCAGCGTCGGGGAGTCGGGGATCGATCGGAAGGATCGCATCGCCGTTCTCCCATGCTCGTTGCATGGTTTCGACGAACGCCATGCCGGTCTGGACTGTCGCGAGGAGTTCGTGCATCGACCTGAAGGGTAGGCGCCGATTCGTGAACCGGGCCGCTCAGGGTGCAGGCTTGCCCCCTTATGAAGGACTGGATCGCAGGGGCCCGGCCCCGCACGCTTCCTGCTGCCGTGGTGCCGGTGATCGTTGGTACAGCTGCAGCGGCGGGAATGAACGGTGGAACCGACGCGCTCAAGGGCCTGATCGTGTGGCGATTCGTCGCTGCGCTCCTGGTGGCGTTGGCCCTGCAGGTCGGAGTCAATTACGCCAACGACTACTCGGATGGCATCAGGGGAACCGATGATGATCGGGTCGGCCCGATGCGCCTCACCGGTTCCGGAGCGAAGCGTCCCGGCGCCGTCAAGCGGGCGGCCTTCGCCGCGTTCGGTTTTGCTGCCGTGGTTGGATTGGCTCTTGCCCTCGCCACTTCATGGTGGCTCATTGTCGTGGGTGCGGCGGCGATCGCAGCCGGATGGTTTTACACCGGAGGGCCCCGACCCTACGGATATGCAGGGCTCGGCGAAGCCTTCGTGTTCGTCTTCTTCGGAGTGGTGGCGACCGCCGGATCTGCCTTCGTGCAGATCGAGCGGATCACTCCGCTGACGCTCCTGATCTCGATTCCGGTCGGGATGTTCGCAACTGCGCTGCTGGTCGTGAACAACCTGCGCGACATTCCCGGCGACACGGAAGTGGGCAAGAACACGCTTGCGGTTCGTCTCGGTGACAAGCGCACGAGAATTCTCTATGTGTTCCTCATGGTGGCCCCGTTCGTGGCGGTTCCGTTCATCTGTGGACTCGCCGATCGACCTCTGGGCGCGGCGAGCCTGTTCGTCATCCTTCTCGCCCGGATTCCGGTTCAGAAGGTCCTTGAAGGAGCGCGCGGAGCGGCCCTGATACCTGTGCTGGGATGGACAGGCCGGGTCCAACTGGCCTTCGGCGTCGTGCTGACCGCCGGGCTGTTCATCGGCGGCTGAGCCACTCCCGCACGATCGTCGCCGTTCTCGTCGGGTCCTCGAGCTGTGCACTGTGTCCCGCCCCGGGGATGATCTCGAGTTCTGCGTTCGATCCGATGGTCTCGACGAGACGGCGGGAGGATGCGACAAACTTCGCATCGTCGGCTCCGGCGATGACGAGTACGGGCATGTCGAGCTCGCGGATCTGCTCCCAAAGTGGCGATTGGGTTCCGGTTCCGGCCAGTCGGAGACTTGAGGCGAGACCGGCGGCGGTGTTGGCCTTTCGCAATCCGGCCAGCGCTGCGTCAACTCCGAGCGAGGAGAACATGGGTTGCGCGAGCCACTCGTCGACGAACACATCGACTCCGATGTCTTCGATGTGGGCGGCCAGGGCGTCGTCGTCTCCACGACGTCGGGCGCGTTCGGCGTCATCGTCGATCCCTGCGGTCGTGCTGATGAGAACGAGGCGCTCGACAAGTTCGGGATGTCGGAGGGCGATGTGCAGGGCGAACCTCCCGCCCATCGAATAGCCGACGTATGTCCCGCGACCGCCGGTTTTCGCCAGAAGATCAGCGCCCTCGACAAGATCGGCCATCAACGCAGCCGAGTCTCCGTGCCCGGGAGCGTCGATCATCAACAGTCGATGATCGCTGGCGAGATTCTCGGCGAACGGACCCCAACAGGCCCTGGTCTGTGTGAATCCGTGGATCATGACGATCGGAGGACCCGCACCGCGCACGGTCAGCCCGGGACGGGGGTCGGCATCGTTCTCCACGTGGTCAGCGTAGGGCCTGCCCCGGCCACGGCCCATAGGCTGCGGACGTGTCTTCCTCCCGGGACGAAATGATCTCCACGATGAACGCGACGTTCTGCGCAACGCTCGTCGACGAATGGGCTGCACTGGGCATGACCGATGCCGTCGTCTGTCCCGGATCGAGATCGACCCCACTGGCGTTGGCGCTGGCCGGCGACCGACGCGTGCGGGTACATGTCCATCACGACGAGCGCTCGGGATCGTTCATGGCGCTGGGAATCGCACGTGCATCGGCCCGCCCGGTCCTGGTGCTGACCACGAGCGGAACCGCAGCGGCACAACTTCATGCGGCCGTGGTCGAAGCCGACCTCGATCACGTGGCGCTCATCGTTGCCACGGCCGATCGGCCTCCGCGGTTGCGCGGCGTCGGCGCCCCCCAGACGATCGATCAGGTGGGCCTCTACACGTCGTCGCCGAGGTTGTTCCTCGACGTCGATCTGCCGGATCGCTCGAATCGGGGCGAGTGGCGCGGAATTGCACGCTCGGCGTTCGAAGCGGCCTCCGGAACCGATCCCGGTCCGGTGCATCTGAACCTGCCTTTCGACGAGCCCCTTCTCGGAATCGCCGAGGAACTTCCGCCGACCACGGACGCGGAGAGCGTTGCGCCCGGCCGCACTACGCCGGAATCGTTCGAGCCGGTTCCGGCATGGCCTGATCGCGGTGTGATCATCGCCGGTTCCGGAATCGACGACCCGATGGCGGTCCTCGGTCTCGCCGCACGACTCCAATGGCCGGTGATCGCGGATCCCCGCAGCGGATGCCGGATCGATCAACCGATGGTCATCGCCCACGCCGATGCGCTCATGCGCGCCGACGGACCGCACCTCGATGCGGAGATGATCCTGCGTTTCGGATCGCTCCCTGCTTCCAAGGTCGTCAATCAATGGGTGGGTGCGCTCGGAGTCGATCAGGTACACGTGGATGCGACAGGATCCGTGAATGATCCGCAAGGAGCGGTGACCCGACTCGTCGCGGCGAGCGCTTCGGGGTTCTGTGCCTCGTCGGAAGCGGGAATCGGCGACGACCGCGATGGCGGCTGGCTGGCCATGTGGCGCACCGCTGACGATGCGGCCGAACGGGCCATCGCCGAGGCACTCGTCGATCCCGAGAGTCGGACCGAACCCGGTTCAGCCCGCGCTGTGGTTGCGTCTATTCCGGACGGTGGGTCTCTGGTCGTGTCGTCGTCGATGCCGGTGCGCGATGTCGAGTGGTACTCGGCGGCACGCGACGGGTTGTCGATCTTCTCGAACCGGGGCGCCAACGGCATCGACGGTGTGGTCTCGACCGCTGTCGGGGTGGCCCTCGCCGGAACCCCCACGGTCCTGCTGATCGGTGACGTCGCTTTCCTTCACGACATCAACGGATTGCTCGGTGTCGACCGTCGCGGGATCAATCTGTGTGTCGTGGTGATCGACAACGACGGCGGCGGAATCTTCTCGTTCCTGCCGCAGGCGGCATCGCTGGGTCGCGACGAATTCGAGACGCTGTTCGGCACGCCGCACGGCGTGGATCTTTCGATGCTCGTCCACGCCCACGGATTGCCCGTGCTCGAAGCGGCTCACGATCTCTCCGTCGGAGTCGCCGTGGCCGCAACGCTCCAAGTCGGAGGAGTGCATGTGGTGCTCGTCCACACGGACCGTGCGGCAAATGTCGAAATCCACGAGATGCTCAATCGCCGCGCACTCGATGCGGCCAGAGAAACGGGATGGCTCAGGGCCTGACGATCGCTCCGAGAAGAGCCTGGAGCTTGGCTCGGGTCTCGGCGAGTTCGGTATCGGGATCGGAGTCGGCGACGACTCCGACTCCGGCGAAGAGGCGGGCGCTGGTTCCGTCGAGTTCGGCCGAACGGATTCCGACCGCCCAGGTTCCGTTGCCGGCGGCATCGACCCATCCGACCGGTCCGGCGTAACGGCCGCGATCGAGATCCTCGAGTTCGCGGATCATCTCGAGGGCAACTGCCCGCGGCGCACCACCGACAGCGGGAGTCGGGTGCAATGCCCCCACGAGTTCGAGCACGGATGCGGCGGGACTGGAGAGGCGGCCTTCGATGCGGGTCGAGAGATGCTGCACGTTGGCCATTGCCACGATGGAGGGCTCGTCCTCCTCGTCGAGATAGGAGCACCAGGGAAGCAGCGTGTCGTGAACCATGTCGATCGTCTGACGGTGCTCGTCGATGGTGTTGCTCGACGCCAGCAACGCGGCGGCCAGTCGCGCGTCGACGACGGGATCGCCGC
>WLFD01000101.1 GCA_009703925.1 Actinomycetota bacterium
CGCCGAAGCCGCCGGAGCGCCGATCATGTTCGGAAACGACGTCGACATGCTGGCGATCATCAACGACGGTGCACTCGCCCGTCACGGTCTGTCGATGGCGGAACTGCGCGGACTACCCGACGGCATCGCCGTCCTCGAGCAGGTCACGCCGGGTGGTTTCCTCGATGCGATGCGCCCCGGAGGCACGATCGACGGCGATCCGGCCATGATGGCCATCGCCCGAGAGCGAGCCGTCGAACAGTTCGACGAACTCGAAACCGAACCTGCGGGAACGCTCAAGCTCATCACCCGCCGCACCGCCCACACGATCAATTCGGCGCTGCAGAACGTCGAGAAACTCAAGGCCAAGGGCGCCGCCGACAACCCTTTGTACATGGCGCCGATCGATGCGATCCGGCTCTCGCTCGTCGACGGCTCCGCTGTCCGTGTGTCCAACCGCTGGGGTTCGGTCGAGAGCACCATCCGGATCGACGACACGTTGCGCGACGGCGTCGTGGCCATGACGCACGGTTTCGGCAATGCCAATACCACCGGGATGCCGAGCGCCCGTCGGAATCCCGGGGTCAACGTCAATGCACTTGCCCCCACAGGTCCCGGATCATTCGATCCGGTGAGCACCATGTCGCAACTCACCGGCATCCCCGTCGACGTCACCGCGCTCTGACGCCCAAGGCCCCTCGGTCCGCGCACCGTGGCCGGTAGGGTCGGCGCCATGAAACTCGGAGACACCGCCAACGTCGATGCCCTGCCGTTCGGGAAGCCGCTCGAGGGCGTGCGCGTCCTTGCCCTCGAACAGATGCAGGCCCTCCCCTACGCGACCCAGTTGCTCACCCGACTCGGTGCAGAAGTGGTCAAGGTCGAGAGTGTCAAGGGCGGCGACCTCGGTCGCGGCTCGCAACCATCGATCACCGATCCCGACGGCCGCACGGTCGGAGCGACCTTCCTGCGCAACAACCTCGGCAAGCGGTCGATCTGCGTCGATCTCAAGTCGCCGGAGGGTAAGCAACTGATCCTCGATCTCGCCCCGAAGTTCGACATCGTGGCCGAGAACTTCAAGGGTGGTGCGCTCAGTCGCATGGGCCTCGGTTACGACGACATCGCAGCGGTGCACCCTGCGGTCGTCTACCTCTCCGTTTCCGGATTCGGAAACACCGTTGCCACTCCCTATGACGGTTGGCCCGCCTACGCCGCCGTCGCCGAAGCCATGTCCGGCATTTACGATTACAAGCGCGAACCCGATCGCCCGCCCGTCGTCTCTCCCGTCGGCGCACTCGGTGACATCGGCACGGCACTGTTCGGAACCATCGGCCTTCTCGCCGCACTGCGACACCGCGATCGCACCGGCGAAGGCCAGTACATCGATGTCGCCATGTTCGATTCGATGGTGGCGATGACCGACCTCGTGACCAACTTCTGGTCGATGGGCCTGCGCCCCGAGCCTGGACAGGGTCTCGCCATGATCCTCGACGGCTTCAAGGCGTCCAACGGCTGGTTCATCATCCAGGTCGGTCGCGAGCACGAGTTCGAACGTCTCGCCAACCTCATCGGCAAATCCGAGTGGCTGACCGACGAACGTCTCGCCACGCGTGCCGGCTGGCGCGAGCACATGGACGACATGTTGCGTCCCGGCGTCAACGAGTGGGCAGCGGCCATGACCAACATCGACGCCTGCCGGGCACTGGCGGACGCCGGTGTCGCCGCCGGACCATGCCTCACCGCACAACAGGTCATCGATGATCCGCACGTCGCAGCCCGCAACATGCTCGTCGAGATTCCCCGCCCCGAAGGCGGCGATCCCGTCCTCACTCCCGGCAATCCGGTCAAGATGTCGAAGATGGCCGACGGACCCGAAACCCGCATGCCGTGGCTCGGCGAACACACCGACGAGGTCCTTGAGCAGGAACTCGGCCTCGACAACGAGGTCCTTGGTCAACTCCGGGCCAACGGAGTCATCGCATGAGCGCCCCGGAAGGCAAGCACCCGGCCACATGGGCCGTCGAACAGCACGCCGCCCGATGGAACGCGCAGGACCGAACTGCATGGCTGGATCTGTTCGACGACGAGGTCACGTTCGAGGATCCGGTGGGCAAGAAGCCCAAGCTCGGTCGTTCCGCCGCCGAAGGATCGTGGGACAACTCGTTCACCTCCGGTCGCGTCTGGACGCTGCATCCGCAGCGCATCATTCCCGGTGCCGACGAGGCGGCCGTCATCATGCTCAACCGCGGCAATCTCCACGGCAAGGACGTCGAACTGCAGGGCATCGAGATCTACAAGGTCAACGGAGCCGGCAAGATCGTCTCGGTGCGTGCCTTCTTCGAACAGCCCACCGAATTCGAACTGAATCCGTTCTTCGTCCCCGAATAGACCCACGGTTTCCTGAAGTTCCGGCCACGTCGTGTCGGTGTGAACGCGAAGAGGGCGCCGGCCGAAGCCGACGCCCTCTTCAACTACTCGACTGTTCAGTCGATCAGAGCTTGATCGGTGACCAGGTGTCGCTGGCAGGAACCCAGCAGTTCTTCGTCACCGGGCAGCCGTTGTAGGTGCCGGTGGCGTTCTTCGGGGTCGTGTCGGATGCTGCCGTGAGCACATCGGCGTGGACCCAATCGGCCACGAACGACTTGTCGGCGGCCAGCGAGCCCTTGCCATCGGAGGCAAGCGCAACCGGAACTTCACCGAGGCCGCGGACGGCGGCGAGGAAGCTCGTACGTGTCGGGTTCTTGCCCGCACCTTCAAGACCGAGCTTCACGATGTTGGTCAAGGTGCAGTCGTTCGGCGCGTAGTCCGAGCTGAGCACGGTGCCGTCGGCAAGCTTGATGGTGTCACCGGACGGAACGCCGGGGTACGACTTCGAGGGGAAGTCGTTGGTCTTCGCCGACATGGCGTCGAAGTGATCGCGGCATTCCTTCTCGAATGCGGTCTCCGTGCGGAGTGCACCCTTCGAGGTCACCGAGTCACCGAAGACGGTGATGCAGGTGGAACCGATTGCCGAGGCAGGCACGCGGCTGGCGCCGTAGGCCGTGCAGTTCGACGAGGCGGTGTCGAGGATCGTGGTGGTGATGCCCGTGCCCGGAAGTGCGTTCCAGAAGCCACCGGAACCGGTGAACTGGAGAAGCACCATGACGTGCGTGGCACCGCCGGCCTTGAAGGTGTTGACCGCTGCGCCGGACTCGGTGCTCATGACACCGGTGTCGCCCTGCAGGGAGTTCACGTTCACGGCTGTGACCTTGTAACCGGCCTTCTCGAGGATGGCCTTCGATGCTGCGGTGCCCGAGAGGGCTTCGGGACCGTTTCCGGCGAGGATGCCGACAGTGGCGCCCTTCGGAATGGTTCCGCCGTCAACGGTTGCCTGCGTACCCGCTGCCGCCATCTTCTCCACCGAAGGGGAGATGGTGACGAGGTTGCCGGTGGCGAACGATGCGTCGGTTCCGACGTCACCGAAGAAGGTGGGAACGCCACCGTCCACGATGCACTGGATGGTCTTCTGGTTCAGACCACTGGGAACGATGATCGCGAAGAGCTGGTTGTCGATGGTTGCATCGGCACACATCTTTTCCTGGGTGGCCGGCTTGACCGGGTCCCACGTGATGATGACGGGCTCGACGGTGCGGCCGTTGATGCCACCCGCTGCATTCCAGTCGTCAAAGTAGGACGAAACGCGCTTGGCGAGATTTCCGGTCGTGAGGCCTGGTGCAAGTGCAAGGCCCTGGGCGCGGAGACCATCGAGATCGGAAACACCGACGCCGATCTTGATCGCTGTTTCGGAAACGCCGACATCCGACGCCGTGGCTTTGCCACTGTCACTGCTGCTGCTGCTGCACGCTGCGGCGGAAACCGCAAACGTGAACGCACAGACGACGGCGATGATCGCTTTCGTCCCTCGCGTTCGAACCATGGCACAACCCCCAAATGTCTTGTTCCCACTGCGGTGGGCTGCCGGATTTCCGGCAGGGGGGAACCTAGCCCAGAATAAGACGTACGGCCGAAAATCTTGTGACCCCAGTCACCGGACCCCGGTCATTGGACTAGCCTCGCCTCCTGCCCGACACCTACCGGAATGACGGTATTTGCCGGAACCTGAAGGCCACGGACAGCTCGGGAGAGACATGAGCGAAGACATGACCGAAGACATCGAGAACGAAACCGGGCCCGTCGGTTCCCTGAGTTCGCTCACCTCCGTCATCTTCGAGGAGGAAGAGTCCCGTCTGGCCCACCAGACCGAGGACCAGATCCTCCCCGACGACCTGCTTCCCGGCGTCGGTGCTTCCAGCATGACCATGAGGGAAGGCCTCCGTACCGGCGGCGGCACGATGATCACCGTCCTGCTCCTCCTGACGATCGTCGAGGAGTTCGACCGGGTGGCCATGCTCGTGCTCGGGCCCGACATCCAGGACAGCCTCAACATCTCGGACACTGTCCTCCTCGGACTCATCAGCTTCGGCGGTGTGGTCCTCGTGCTGTCGACACTCCCGTTCGCATGGCTCGCCGATCGCCGATCGCGCACCAAGGTTCTCGCCGGCGCTTCGCTGTTGTGGGCCGTCTTCGCCGCATTCACCGGATCCGTGGCGAATTCATTCCAGATGGGAATCACCCGAGCCGGCACCGGTTTCGGAGCAGCCGCCCGAATCCCGATCTCGCCGTCGCTCATCGCCGACGAGTACCCCATCGCCGTCCGATCCCGCATGTTCGCCGCCGAGTCGCTCGGCCGCCCGCTCGGTCAGGTGGTCGGTCCGTTCATCGTCGGACTGATCGTCCTGATCGCCGGTGGCGAGAGCAGCGACTGGCGTTGGCCGTTCTGGATCATGGCGATCCCTGCGATCGTGCTCGTATTCTTCGTCGCCCGCATCCGCGAACCTCACCGCGGCCGCAACGAGCAGGAAGCTGTCTTCGGCGCCGAACTGACCACGGCCGTCGACGATGGACCGGTTCGCCTCTCGGCTGCATTCGCCCGCCTCAAGAAGGTTCGCACCTTCTACTTCCTCGTGGTCGGCATCGGTGTTCTCGGATTCGCTCTGATCGCCGTTCCCGCTGCGTTCAACCTCCTCCTCGAGAGCGCCTACGGCTACGACGCCTTCACCCGCGGCTGGATAGGTTCGATCACCTGGGGAGCGGCACTCGTCGCCATCCCGATCGCCGGGCGCTACGGCGACAAGCTCTTCCGCGGCAATCCGCCGTCGGCGCTTCGCCTCATGGGCGGAGCCATCCTGTTCTACGGCCTCTTCGTCACGGTCGGACTCCGGTTCGACCAGCCCGCCCTCCTCATCGGATTCTTCGCTCTCGGGAACGCATTCCAGGGTGCTGCATTCACCCAGGTCGGCCCGACGATCTCGGCGGTCATTCCGTACCAGATGCGGGCGCAGGCCTTTGCCATGGTCGGGGTCTACATCTTCCTGATGGGCGGGTTCTTCGGCGGTCTCCTCGCCGGTGCCCTTTCCGATGCGTTCGGTGAACGAACTGCGCTCACCGTCGTCGTACCGCCGGCGGCACTTCTCGGTGGCCTCCTCATCATCTACGGATCCCGCTACATGAAGCGAGACATCTCCGCCGTCGTCGCCGAGCTGCGCGAGATGCAGGCCGAACAGCAGCGCATGGCCGCCGATCCCGACAACATCCCGATGCTGCAGGTCCGCAACGTCGATGCCAGCTACGGCAACCTTCAGGTCCTGTTCGACGTCAGCTTCGAGGTCAAGCGAGGCGAAACCCTTGCACTCCTCGGCACGAACGGTGCCGGCAAGTCCACCATCCTCCGTTCGATCAGTGGATTGCTGAATCCCGACCGCGGCGTCGTGCGCATGAACGGTCGCACCATCACGCTCGTCGATCCGCAGTACCGCGTCGGGCTCGGCATGATGCAGATCCCGGGAGGCGAAGCCGTCTTCCCGTCGATGAGTGTCGCCGAGAACCTCGAGCTGTGGAGCGAACTCATCGATGACAAGGCGAAGCGCGCCGTGCGACTCGAAGTCGTCTTCGAGACATTCCCCGAACTCACCCATCTCATCGACTCGAAAGCCGGTTCGCTCTCGGGCGGACAGCAGCAGATGCTGGCTCTGGCCAAGGCCGTCATGCTCGAACCGGAGCTCCTGCTCATCGATGAACTCTCGCTGGGTCTCGCCCCGATCATCGTGCAGCGTCTGCTCGGAATCGTCGAACAACTGAAGGCCAACGGAACGACGATGGTCCTTGTCGAACAATCCGTCAATGTCGCCCTCGCCGTTGCCGATCGGGCCGTGTTCATGGAACGCGGTCAGGTCCGATTCGAAGGACCTGCCCAAGAACTACTCGAACGCGACGATCTCCTTCGAGCCGTGTTCCTTTCCGGAGAGGGGGCCTGACATGGTCCTGGCACTCACATTCAGCGGCGACATCCTTTTCGCCGGATTCGTCCAGGGCCTTGTCTATGCACTTGTCGCATTCGGCCTTCTGCTCATCTTCCGCGCCACCGGAGTCATCAACTTCGCCCAGGGCCAGATCGGCGCCTTCGGCGGCTACACCATGGCGCTGCTCTACATCCAGTACGACATTCCTTACGGACTCTCGGTACCTCTCGCACTTGTCACCGGTGCGGTGTTGGGCATTGCCGCCGAACTCATCCTGCGGCGACTGTTCACCCAACCGAGACTGCTGCTCTTCGTCGCGACCTTGGGCATCACACAGCTGATCCAGTTCATGCAGCTGCGCCTCCCGATCCCCGACGATCTTGCCGCCAGCGCCGAGTACCCCATCCTTCTCGGCGGGCGCTGGGTCATTTTCGGTATCACCGTCACCGGTCCGCAGATCATGGTCATGATCGCCGTTCCGGTTCTGGTGCTCTTCCTCACGTGGCTTCTCCAGAAGTCCCGTTTCGGCCGTCAGGTCCGTGCCGTCGCCGACAATGCCTCGTCGGCCCAACTCGCCGGCATCAGCATCCGCTCCGTCTCGACCAAGGTGTGGGGCCTCGCTGGCCTTCTGGCTGCAGCCAGCGCCCTTCTCATCGCTCCCCTGCAGGGCGGAAGCATCGCCGTCGTCAACTCGGCGCTCGGTCCGAAGCTCCTGCTGCTTTCACTTACTGCGGCCATGTTCGGTCGCATGCGGTCGTTCACCTGGACCGCTGTCGGCGGCATCGTGGTCGGCATCGTCGACATGTTGTTCGTGACCTGGGGCCAGACCGGTGAGGTTCCCCAGGGAACCAACATCGCCGCGATCTTCGTCATGCTTCTCGTGCTCATCCTCACCGTCGGACGTCAGGCCGGTATGGGTGGCGACGAGTGGACCCTCACCACGAAGATCAAGACGGCGTCGGAGGAACTCCGCCGCCATCCTCTCTACAGGGCTTCCACGATCGGCGGCATGGCGCTGCTCGTCGGCGGTGCACTCCTGCTGCCGTCGTTCCTCGACAAGCCGACGGACTTCCTCCGTTTCGCCGTGATCCCCGTGATGCTCATCGCCGCACTGTCGGTGACCGTCCTGACCGGTTGGGCCGGCCAGCTCTCACTCGGCCAGTTCGGCTTCGTGGCCATCGGTGCGTACTTCACGATCAAGTTCTCCGACGGACTCCCCGTTCCCGTCGCGATCCTCTTCGGTGTCGCCTTCGGCGTCATCGCCGCACTCATCGTCGGCATTCCGTCGCTGCGGATCAAGGGCCTCTTCCTGGCCGTCGTGACGCTCGGGTTCGGTCTCATGGTCCGCAACTGGCTCGTCTACAACAGCGGCATCGCCGGCCCCGGCGGCGAGGCCAAGCTCGCGGTCAACCGCGGACAGGGCTTCGATCTCCTGATCTGGCAGGTCAAGGGGAACAACTTCCGCGGCGTGTACTGGTTCTGTCTTCTGGTCGCTGCGCTTGCGCTGCTTCTCGTGTGGCAGATCCGCCGCACAGGTATCGGGCGTTCGATCATCGCCGTGCGCGACAACGAACTCTCGGCTGCCGCATACACGGTTTCCGCGACCAAACAGAAGATCCTCGCCTTCGCCATCTCGGGTGGTCTCGCCGCACTTGCCGGCGGACTGCTTCCGCTCACGGCACTCAACGGACAGTTCGGTGTCAATCCGGCGACGCAGATCTTCGATGTCGAGCAATCGCTTCTCATCGTCGCCGTCGCCGTTGTCGGTGGACTTGCGTCCATCACCGGTGCCGTCCTCGGGACCCTCGTGGTCGTGGCCCTTCCGATCATGTTCGACGGGACGCCTCAGGTGAAGCTGTTCACCAGCGGCATCGGAATGCTGATCGTGCTGCTCTACTTCCCCGGCGGTCTCATCTCGGTCCTGCACAGCGGCCGCGATCTTCTTCTCGCCTGGATCGCCCGGCGCACCAACTGGGAACCGAAGCGCAACACCCAGACCGGCACTCTCGGGGCACTCGCTACGGTCCGGGACCATTCCGGGGATACCCGCATTCCTCTGGTGACCAACGATGTCACCGTCCGTTTCGGTGGCCGCGTCGCCTGCGACAACGTGTCGATCGACGTTCGACCCGGAGAGATCGTCGGGCTCATCGGAACCAACGGTGCCGGCAAGTCGACGCTCATGAACGCAATCTCCGGTTTCGTTCCCAGCACGGGAGAGATCACCCTCTTCGGCACCACCGTCGGACGCATGTCGTCGGCCCGTCGATCCCGCCTCGGCATCGGACGTGCGTTCCAGAATGCCCGCCTGTTCGCATCGCTCAGTGTGCGCGAAACCCTCATGGTCGCCCTCGAGGCCCGCGAGCGCTCGTTGCTCGTGCCCTCCATGCTCTCGCTCCCCCCGTCGCCGCAGCGGGAGAATCGCAAGCGCAAGCAGGCGAACGACATCATCGGCCACTTGGGTCTCAGCCGCTACGCCGATTCGCTCATGGGCGAACTGTCCACGGGCACCCGGCGCATCGTCGAACTCGGGGCGCTACTCGCCCTCGACAGCGAGTTGCTCCTTCTCGACGAACCCACCGCCGGCGTGGCCCAGCGGGAGACCGAGGCATTCGGGCCGCTGATCCACTCGATCCGCAAGGAACTCGGTGCGTCGATCCTGATCATCGAGCATGACATGCCCATGGTCATGGCGATCTCGGATCGCATCTACTGCCTCGAGGCCGGCGCAGTCATCGCCGAGGGAACACCCACCGAGGTGCGCAACAATCCCCTCGTGGTGGCTTCGTATCTGGGAACAGACGAGCGGGCCATCGCACGCTCGGACAGCTGATCGACCACCGGTCCCGTCAGCGGATCAGTCCGCCCGGCGCATCTACATGAACGATGACTCGGCATCGAGGCCGAGTTCGGGGAACGCTCCGACCACGATGGGCTGCATGTTGCCGTAGCCCAGGCCACCACCGACCGAATCGGTGATGCGAACCGTCGTGTCCCGGATCTGGTGCAGCAGTCGTGCGTTCTCCGGGGTCGTGCAGTCGGCGATGCGCTCGCCTTCGACCACG
>WLFD01000102.1 GCA_009703925.1 Actinomycetota bacterium
GCGGCGAGGAACCCGATTTCGACGGGTTCATGGAGCGCTTCGGCGACTTCTTCCCCGAGAACCCGCAGAATCTCGACGAGCTCCTCGAGGTGATGGCCCGGCGCATGGCTGCGGCACAGGCGATGCTCAACTCGATGACCCCCGAGCAACGGGCGCAGTTGCAGTCGTTGTCGGACCAGTTGCTCGACGACATGGATCTGCGCTGGCAGGTGGATCAGCTCGGGCAAAACCTGGCCCAGATGTTCCCCGACATGAACTGGGATCGCAGCTACGACTTCTCGGGTCAGGATCCGATGAACATGGCCGATGCCAACCAGTTGCTTCAGGAACTCGGTGACATCGATCAACTCGAGAACCTGCTGCGGGGGGCGTCCTCACCCGGCGCACTTGCAGAGGTCGACCTCGACCGTGCCCGCGAGCTGTTGGGCGACGACGCGGCCAAGAGCCTCGAGCAGATGGCGAAGCTGGCCAAGCGACTCGAGGAGTCCGGTCTGGTCGAGAACAAGGAGGGTCGCCTCGAACTGACCCCGCGCGGCATTCGCCAGTTGGGGCAGAACGCGCTCGACGAACTGTTCTCGAAGATGTCGCTCGACAAAGCCGGGCAGCACGAGATCCCCCGGATCGGCGTGGGTCACGAGCGCGATTACTCGACGAAGCCCTATGAATTCGGTGACGCTTTCAATCTCGATATCGGTGCAACTGTGCGCAATGCGATCCAGCGATCGGGGAGCGGAACTCCCGTCCAGTTGACCCCGGAGGATTTCGAGGTCGAACGCACCGAACATCTGGTCCGTTCAAGCACGGTGC
The DNA here is from genome assembly GCA_009703925.1 of Actinomycetota bacterium. Taxonomy (GTDB): domain Bacteria; phylum Actinomycetota; class Acidimicrobiia; order Acidimicrobiales; family Acidimicrobilacustridaceae; genus Acidimicrobilacustris. The sequence continues at coordinate 808 of WLFD01000102.1, forward strand.
TGATGATCGACCTGTCGCTGTCGATGCCGATGCGCGACAACTTCCTTCCGGCCAAAAAAGTCACGATGGCGCTGCACTCGCTCATCACGTCGAAATATCCGCGCGATTACATGGGGATCGTCGGGTTCAGCGAGTCGGCCCGCGAGCTCAAGCCGGAGGAACTGCCCGAGGTCTCGTGGGACTTCGTCTACGGAACCAACATGCAACACGGGTTCCAGATCGCTCGGCGCCTGCTTTCGCGCCAGACCGGAACGAAGCAGATCATCATGATCACCGATGGCGAGCCGACGGCCCACATCACCCAATCCGGCGATGTGTACTTCAACTATCCGCCTGTGCGCGAAACGGTCGATGCCACATTGCGCGAGGTCAATCTGTGCACGCGCGACGGCATCAAGATCAACACGTTCATGCTCGACCCCACGCCACATCTGCAGGAATTCATTGGAAAATTGGCCCAATTGAACGGCGGAAGGGTGTTCTTCACGACTCCGGAGAACCTCGGCGATTACGTCCTGGTCGACTTCATGGAGCAGAAGAAGCAGATGCTCAGGTCCCGCCGGGCCGGCTGATCGGGGCCGGCTTTGTGTACCGAAAATGACGTAGGCCCACTAGTTGCATCGGTCAAGTATCTTCGGATTTCCCCGCGACGGTAACTCTCCCTTGCGTTTTGCCGCTGGAGCGGTAAAGATCACACCGTTGTAATTACACGTGTGGTACCACCACCTGTGAACGCAGCGGCGGGGAGACCGGTCGTGTGCGCGCAGGTCCGAGGGGGCTCAACCCCCCCGTCCGGGAGGACCCAAATGACTGAAGCCCGAATGAACGAAGCCGGAATGAACGAAGCTCGAAACCAACGTCAGACCGAAGCTCTCATGAGCGACGGTGAAGACAAGTCGTGGCAGGACTTTGCGAACTGCCTCGGCGTCGACCCCGATCTGTTCTTCCCCGAGCGTGGTGCATCCACGCGCGAGGCGAAGGAAGTCTGTCGGGGCTGTGTGGTTCGTGACGACTGCCTCGAATACGCACTCGCCAATGGCGAGAAGTTCGGTATCTGGGGTGGCATGAGCGAGCGCGAACGTCGCCGTATCCGTCGTCAGCGTGCGCTGGCACGTGCGGCTGCAGCATCAGCGCAGACGGCAACAGCCTGACGCCTGTCCCCGTCAGCGGGGACTACGAACGAGCATCACCGACATCGCCTTCGTCTCGACGGAGGCGATGTTCGCGTTCGGTGAGGCGGGCCTCGATCGTGCTGTCCGGACTCAGGTCGAGTTCGTCCCAGCGCTTGCTGTCGATGGCCTCGAGGGTCGATTGGGGGATCAGGCCCACGAGTTCGGCGCGGGCAATGGGGGCCCGGGAGGCAACGAAATCCATTACGTCGGCGGGTCCTGTCGCATCCGGAGCGATCAGGTTCATCGAGACCTGGACATCTGCACCGACCTGCATGCCGAGGGCCCGGACATGCGGGGAACGGATGGCGGCGGCGATCGAGCGTGCGAGGTCGAGATCGCAATCGGCGAGCCAGAGGTTGTAGGCGACGAGAACATCCCGCGCTCCAACAGCGATTGCTCCGGCTGTCGGGTGTGGCCCGACGGGACCGGTGTCGGGGGCGAGGGAATCGAACGCGTTTCGCCGAATGTCCGGAAGGGTGCGCACGGCTCCGGCAGCGGCAGCGGGACCGTCGGCCGGGCCGTAGGTGAAGCACGGGATGTGCAGTTCGTGGGCGGCCCAGCGGGCGAACGAATCCCGGGCCGCGATCGCCTCCGACATCGACGATTGCGCGAGTGGAACGAAAGGAACCACATCGACGACGCCGATCCGGGGATGGGCGCCGCGATGGTCGCGGATGTCGAGCAGTTCGACCGCGGCCATGGTGATCGCCCGGGGGGCGGTTTCGCCCACGACGGTGAGCACGCTCCGATTGTGCTCGGAACAGCTGTGCACATCGAGCAGATCGGCGCCGGCATGCTCGGCGATGGCCGAGACGACATCGATACGACGACTTTCGCTGATGTTGATCACACATTCGAGCACGGACGCGATCCTGCCCCACTTGCGCACCGTTGCGCTCATGGGGCAGGAATCGGGTTCGGGGGAGTTCAGTCGGGGGGAATCGGCAAACGGGGAATCAGCTGTAGCTGGGCACAGCGCTGACGGGTATGCGGCGAGCCTTGAGGAGTCGGCGGCGCTGGCGTTCGGAAGCCCCGCCCCAGACTCCGTGCTCGATCCGGTTCTCGAGGGCGTAATCGAGGCATCGTCCGAGGACAGGACAGTCGGCACAGACCTTCTTGGCGACTTCGACGCCAACGCCGTCACTCGGGAAAAACGTGGAGGGGGGTTGATTGTGGCAATTGCCTGCTGACATCCAGGTCGTGTCGGTTTCCATGGGCCTGAAGGTACGAAACAGGGGTGAAAGCTCGGATAAGGCCATTCCCAAGGTTTCGCCAAGTCCGCCCGGATCGGGCCCGGATCGGGGCCGTGGGCGGGCTTCGGCCGGTCACCGCTAGGATTGTGCCCCTGTGGAAGAAATTCCGCATTCATCGCATTCCGCATTCATCGCGAGGGAAAGTGCAGTTCTGCCATGGCAATCACCGAAACCGCAATTGAACAGCCGCCGCGTGGACGCGTTCGGGTCATCTATCTGGGTCCGGTTGCGCCTCACTGGGACGTTCAGGGCGAATCCGAGGTCCGCGGCCTCATCGACGAGTTCCGCGCCCGGGTCCTTGCCCGACTGCTCCTCCTTCCGCCGCACGATCCGCAGTTCCGTCGCAACCGCGAGCGGGTCGCCCGCGATGCCGAGCGTGAACTCCTCACGCTCGACTGGGATCTGGGCCTTCCCGAAGATTGAGGCCGTTCGCCTTCTTGCGGAGGGTCCTGTTTCCGGCTCCGGTCGGGATCGCGGCCGGTACGCTCACAGCCATGCCTGACGAGACCGAACCAATCGGCTCTGCGGAAGTCGGGTCGTCCGTCGTCCTCGGGGTTTCCCAACCGGTGACGTCACCGGATGTGTCCGAGCTGCTCGAGTCTCCGGAGCGGTTTCTCAATCGCGAACTCTCCTGGCTCGATTTCGACTCGCGGGTTCTTGCACTGGCGGCCGACACCGACGTCCCCCTCCTCGAGCGGGTCAAGTTCGTGGCGATCTTCTGTCAGAACCTCGACGAGTTCTTTCAGGTGCGCGTCGCCGGTCTGAAGGATCAGGTCGCAGCGGGAGTGGGCAAGCGCACCGTCGATGGTCGTTCGCCGGCCAGACAACTCGCCGACATCCGCGACCGGCTCACCTCTCTCGTTCAGGAGACGGAGCGGGTGTTTCTCGACGAGATAGTCCCCGCTCTTGTCGACCAGGACATCGTGTTCTCCGAATATGCCGATCTGGACGATGCCGATCGAGCCTTTCTCGATCAGGTTTTCGAGGAGCGGATCTTCCCGGTACTCACGCCTCTTTCGGTTGATCCCGGTCACCCGTTCCCGTACATCTCCGATCTTTCGTTGAACCTTGCGGTGCAGGTTCTCGATCCCGTCAATGGCGATGAGCGTTTCGCCCGCGTGAAGGTTCCGAATCTTCTTCCGCGGTTCGTCACGCTGCCCGACGGCAAACGACTTGTTCCGCTCGAGCAGGTCATCGCGACGCATCTCGGTGTTCTCTTCCCGGGGATGGAACCCGGAACCCATTACGCGTTCCGGGTCACCCGCAACGCCGACCTCACGCTTGAAGAGGAGGAGGCCGACGACCTCCTCGAAGCGGTCGAGATCGAACTGCGTCGGCGCCGCTTCGGCCGGGCCGTCCGTCTCGAAGTTGACGCGGACATCTCCGACGAGATCCTCGACCTGCTGATCCGCGAACTCGACCTCGGCCCCGAGGACGTCTATCGCTGCACCGGCCCACTCGATCTGGGTGGTCTCTGGGCCGTTCACGGTCTTGATCGACCGGAACTCAAGGATGCGCCGTGGGTACCGACGACGCAGGCGCGGCTCAACAGCCCTGAACCGGACGAACCGGTGGATTTCTTCGCCGTCATCCGCGAGCGCGACGTCCTGCTTCACCATCCCTACGAATCGTTCTCGGGATCGGTCGAAGAGTTCATCCGTCAGGCGTCGAGCGATCCGAAGGTGTTGGCCATCAAGCTCACGCTCTATCGGACCTCCTCGGACACATCGATCATCAAGTCGCTGGTTCGGGCGGCCGAGAGCGGCAAGCAGGTCGCTGCACTCGTCGAACTCAAGGCCCGGTTCGACGAGAAGAAGAACATCGGATGGGCGCGCGAGCTTGAAAAGGCCGGTGTGCACGTGATCTACGGGCTCATGGGTCTGAAGATCCACACCAAAACGACGCTGGTGGTCCGCGAGGAGGCCGACGGCATCCGTCGTTACTGCCACGTCGGCACCGGCAATTACAACCCGAAGACGGCGCGCCTCTACGAGGACCTCGGTCTGTTGACCGCCGATCCGCTCGTGGGTTCGGACCTGACGCAGTTGTTCAATCTGCTCACCGGTTTCGCCCGGGATCCCCATTTCGAGAAACTGCTCGTCGCTCCGCGATCGGTGCGTCCGGGGATCGCCGACATGATCGCCAACGAAGCGACCTACGGGGCCGACGGTCACATCACGCTCAAGATGAACAGCCTCGTCGATGCAGCATTGATCGATTCGCTCTATGCGGCGTCCGCGGCGGGAACGAAGGTCGACCTCATCATCCGCGGCATCTGCTGCCTCCGACCCGGGGTGCCCGGCCTCTCGGAAAATATCCGCGTGCGATCCATCATCGGTCGCTTCCTCGAGCATTCGCGGATCTATCACTTCGCGCACGGCGCGAACGGAAGCCCGATCTTCTACATCGGTTCGGCGGACCTCATGCCGCGCAACCTCGACCGACGGGTCGAGGCGCTGGTCCCCATCGAGGATCCTGCGCTTCAGAAGCGACTCGAGGAGATCCTCGCCGTGAATCTCGCCGACAACGCTCTGGCCTGGATGCTCCGTCCGGACACGACCTGGGTTCGTGTCCCGGGCGACCGGTCGATCGACACGCATCTGCGTCTCGAAGAACTCGCGCTCGAACGACGCAACTGAACAGGCCGGGCTGAACAGACATGTCGCCGCGCAAGACGATCTCGCCCGACGAACGGACGCCGCAGGTTCGTGCTGCCGGTGGCGTGTTGTGGCGCAGCATCGACGCAGAACTGCTTGTGGCCGTCGTGCATCGTCCGCTCTACAGCGACTGGACGTTTCCGAAAGGAAAGCTCGACCCGGGAGAAACCGACGAGGAGGCAGCGCGGCGCGAGGTGCTCGAGGAGACCTCGTTCGTGTGTGATCTCGAGGAAGAACTCCCGTCGGTGCACTATCTCGATCACAAAGGTCGGACCAAACAGGTTCGCTACTGGAAGATGATCGTTCGCTCGGGTGAGTTCGCCGTCAACGACGAGGTCGACGAGCTTGTGTGGGTGTCGCTGACCGATGCGGCTGCCCTGCTGACTTACGAGCACGATGTCGACGTTCTCGATGCGTTCGGCAACCTGTTCGACCGCTGATTCACCCAACCGTCAGACGGCGAGTTCCTCCAGGAGTCCGAGCACGCGGCGCTCGATCTCGTCGCGGATCGGGCGCACCGATTCGACTCCCTGTCCGGCCGGATCTTCGAGTACCCAGTCGAGATAGCGCTTGCCGGGAAAGAAGGGGCATGCGTCGCCGCAGCCCATCGTGATCACGACATCGGAGGCCTGAACAGCCGCTTCGGTGAGTTTCTTCGGATGCGCGCCGCCGGCGAGCAGATCGATTCCGACCTCGGCCATGGCTTCGATGACGGCAGGGTTGAGTTGGTCGGCGGGAGCGCTACCGGCCGATCTGACGATGACGCGCCCGGCACCGTGTTCCGCGAGCAGCGCCGCCGCCATCTGCGACCGACCTGCATTGTGAACACATACGAAAAGAACCTCGGGCAACCGATCGGCGGCCGGCTGTTCCGGTACGCCGGACGGGTCTGAGGGGTTTGAGGGAGATGTCATCGGGAGGTTCCTTCGGGGGAGTCGGTGCGTGATGAATCGTGCGGGGAGATGTCGTCGTGACGCAGGAGGATCTCGTCGGCGACTTCGCCGATGGTGGGGAACAGCACCCAGATCACGCCGATGGCGAGGACCATGCCGACGAGTTGCATGGCGATGAACCCGGGCACCGACTCGGGGGCGATGCCCGCGAAGGTGTCCGACAGCGAGCGGGCGATCGTGACCGCCGGGTTGGCGAAACTCGTCGACGATGTGAAGAAATACGCGGCTGCGATGTATCCGGCGACGGCGAACGGTGCGGCGGTCGATCGACCGGATCGGACGACACCGAAGATGACGAGCAGCAGTCCGAGGGTGGCGACGATCTCGCCCAACCAGATGCCGCCGCCGGTGCGGACCTTCGTCGATGCCTCGATCGCCGGAAGGCTGAACATCAGGTTGGCGATGATCACGCCGACGATTGCTCCGGATACCTGGGCTGCGAAATAGGGGAGGACCTCGCGGTTCTTCATGCCGCCGAACACGCGGTCGGCGATCGTTACGACCGGGTTGAAATGTGCACCTGAAACCGGGCCCAGGGCGAGGATCAAAGCGACGAGTCCGGCCGCGGTGGCGGTGGTGTTGCACAGCAACTGCAACGCCACATTGTCGGTGAGATTCGTGGCCATGATGCCGGAACCGATGACGATGGCGAGAAGGAACGCCGTGCCGATGAACTCGGCGAGGCAGCGTCGCAGCAGAAGGGGAGGAACGAGAGTCACGGGAGGGAAACCAGACGGTGGGGAAGGGCCCGGAGGCCAGAATCGATGGGCCGGGGCGATGCCCGGCCGTCGCCACAATGGCGAAGACATCGACACTTGTCAATGTCTTGTCGCTATCATCCACCTGTTGTTCATCTCGGAACCCGATCCGGGACGGGAGACCCGAAAGGTTCGGATGGCGAAGAAGGCAAGCGCGAAATCAACGGCACCGTCGGTCTGTTGCGGTTCTGTTGCCGAGGTTCCTCTGGACGAAACTGCGGCGGAAGCTCTTGCAACTGCATTTGCGGCATTGGCCGATCCCGCCCGACTGCGACTTCTTTCGCTGATCGGCTCCGCCGAGGGTGGCGAGGTGTGCGGATGTGATCTTGTCGAGCCGATCGGCCGTTCGCAGCCCACGGTGAGCCACCATCTCAAGATCCTGTTCGAGGCCGGTCTGGTGGCCAAGGAGAAGCGGGGAGTTTGGGTCTGGTACCGGGTGGTTCCCGACAGATTCGGGGAACTTCGGGCGGCATTGGCCTGATCGGGGGGTTTCGCGGAACCCGTTGAACAGCGAAAACCCCCAGATGGGCCACACGCGAACCCGAAAGTTCGAGTTTCGTTCATCTCCTGTCCACCTGACGCGCGGTTTGCGGCCACCTTCGGTCCTTAGCGTTTCCTCCGACGCCACCATGCGGTGCGTCTTCATCCTCTGTTAAGGGAGAAACACCTTGCGTTCATCCAAGCGGAGCCTCGTCTGGCTTCTTGCCATCCTCACCACCGTCGGCCTTGTCGCCGGCGCCTGTGGAAGCAGCAATTCCGATTCGTCGACCGCCACCACCAAGGCCGGTTCGAGCTTCGATTACAAGTCTCTCTCGGGCACGCTCAACGGTTCCGGGGCAACGTTCCCGAAGAACTTCTACGAAGATGCGATCGCCAGCTTCAAGGATGTCGCTTCCGGCGTCACCGTGAACTACAACGCCGTCGGCTCCGGCCAGGGCAAGAAGGACCTCGCGGCAGGCACCTCCGACTGGGCGGGCTCCGACAGCACCGTCAAGGATGACGAGAAGGCCTCGTTCAAGGGTGAGTTCCTCTACTTCCCGACCGTCGCCGCCCCGATCACGGTTTCCTACAACCTCTCGGGTGTCACGACGCTCCAGCTCTCGGCCTCGACCCTTGCCAAGATCTTCATGGGTTCGATCACCACCTGGAACGACGCAGCCATCGCTGCCGACAACCCCGGCGTGACCCTGCCGGCCACCGCCATCACCGTCGCCGTCCGCTCGGATGGTTCGGGTACCACCTCGAACTTCTCCAAGTACCTCGTGGCTGCCGCCCCGACCGACTTCACCCTCACCGCCGGTGACACCGTCGCCTGGCCGAAGGCCCAAGCGGGCAAGGGCAACGCCGGCGTCGCCCAGATCGTGAAGGACACGAACGGAGCCATTGGCTACGTCGACCTTTCCGACGCTCTCGCCACGAAGCTCACCACCGCCGCCATCAAGAACAAGGACGGCAAGTACGTCGCCCCGACTCTCGCCGGCGCAACAGCAGCTCTCGCCGGTGCCGAGGTCAAGTCCGATCTCACCTACAACGCGCTCAACACCGCCGGTGCGGAGACCTACCCGATCACGGCAAGCACCTACGTGCTCGTGTACAAGTCGATCGGCACTCCGGCGACCGCCAACGCGATCCGCGGATGGCTCACGTACCTGCTCACCGACGGCCAGGACCTTGCCGCCGATGCGAGCTTCGCTCCCTTGCCCACGAGCCTTCGTGACAAGGCCATCGCCCAGATCGCGATGATCCAGGGCTGATAGCC
>WLFD01000103.1 GCA_009703925.1 Actinomycetota bacterium
GGTGATGACGATCGTGTACGGAAGGGCTTCGCTCCGGGGATGCGGAACCGGCTTCGGCATTTGCACCTTTCGCATTGCGAAAGGAAGGACGAGTACGGGGATGATCGCCCCGACGAAAAAGAACACGGCGACCCAGGCCAGATAGGTGGAGTCGAATCGGAGGTGGATCATGGCGTTGGTCACTGTCTCCGGCACGGACCCCGACGAACTGCTTCCCGATCCGGACTGGATGGTGTTGAGTGCCTGGGCCATCGAGCCGCCGGAGGTCGACAGGACTTCATTGATCTTGCTGAAATCGGCAGACGTGATCCACGGCATCGGTTCCAACATCGGCCAGGCCAGGAAGATGGGCACGAGCATCACGGCACGCTGCAGACCGAAGAGCGAGAGTCGCCCGACGATGATCGTCATCAGCGCCATGAGTGCAGCGCCCGTCACCGGGGAGAGCCCGGCGACGATCGAGATGGGAGCGAGAAGGGACACCACGATCGCGGTGATCACTGCGAGATGCCGGTTCCCCGCAAGCAACGCGAAGATCCCGATCATTGCGCCCATCGAGGCGTAGGTCGCCGACGGTTGCTTCGTGATCATGAAGAGCAGGACCGAAGGAAGGAGGATGAACAGCATGAGCACGAGCGCGATCAGCACTCGCCGCACAAGAACCTTGCGGAACGGAGGTTTGACTGCGGGAGCAGTGGAAGCGGTCATCAGGGATGTCTCTTATCTTTCGGTCGTACGGAGTGCAGACGGCCGCATCAGGCCGATGCCGTCATGACATCGGCACCGGCGTCGGAGGGTGCGTCGCCTTCATGGGCGGGTTGCGGTGTTCCCTCGCCCTTGCGCAGCAGCACGGTGGCGATGACCGTAACGATCGCAACGGCCACGGCGGTAATCAGAATCGTCGTGCGGAACGCACTGCCATACGACAAGGCTGCGTCTGCGAGCGCCTGCTTGCCGAGCGAAGTCGTCGGCTGCGTGCCATTGGCGGCGTAGACGTTCACGGCGTCGAGTCCGGTCGAGAGTTGGTTGGCCGGGACGCCGGCAGCGGTCAGGCGATTCACCGTGCCGCCGGTGGTGAGCTTGTCGATCATCACCGTCGAGAGTGCGAATCCGAGTGTGTAGAAGAACTGGCCCACGGTCGTGCGCGCCGAGGACACCGGACCGAGGAACTTCGCCGGCGCCTCGCGCAGAATGAGGTTTCCGAACGGCACCGCGGCGACCACGACACCCGCTCCACCGAGGATCAGCCCGGGGAGGAAACCGAGAATGCTGGTGGCGGCGTGGAAAAGTCCGAGCCACACGAATCCGGCGACGGTCAGGGCGCCACCGATGAGTCCGGCTGTGCGGTTCGACATCCCCTTGGCCATCAGGCGACCGATGATCAGGCCGGCGGCGATGCCAGCGAGCATCAGCGGCAGCTGCCAGATCGAGACTTCCGAGGTTTTGAGGCCATTGATGTACTGCCACAGGTTGGTCAGCTGGAGGAACGCAACCGACGTACCGAAGTTGTAGATGAAGCCGAAGCACAGAGCAGCGAGGAAGACCGGCGAACGGAACAGTTCCATCGGGAAGAAGTGGCCCGAGTACCTGGACTCCCAAACTGCGAACGCCGCGAGCAGGACGATGCCGAGTCCGAGCGGCACAAGGGTCTTCGGGCTCGTGAGGCTCTGCGCGAATTGGCTCACCGAGTAGAGGAACGAGATCACGCCGAGGCCGAGCAGCAACTGACCCACGAGATCGAGGCTGCCGCCCTTCACCACCGGGACTTTGGGCAACAGGATCGGCACGAGGATCAGACCGATGATGCTGCAGACCGGGAAGATGAGGAACGCGACGCGCCAGTTGATTGCGGTCAGGGATCCTCCGACGAACGTAACGACGAGCGTCGTGACCATCACGATCGCGGTGAACGTGCCCATCGCGGCAGCGAGTCGGTTCAGCGGGACAACCGACTTGATGTACGCGAACGACGAGCCGTAGACCGCTCCGAGCCCCACGCCGACGATCGCCATTCCCAGCATGTACATCCATGTGGCAATCGAGAGTGACACGACCACTGTGCCCACGCCGCCGACAATGAGTGCTCCCATCAGGACGCGGCGGCGACCGAGTCGGTCGGCCATGAGTCCTGTTGTAATGACGGTGGCGGCAATGGCGAGCGTCTGCATGCTTGCGGCGAGCGCCTGGGTGCTGCCGGTCATGTCCAGGCTTCGACTCGCGCCGACAAGCGCAGTGCTCGCCACGTTCGGGGCCGAACCCTGGACGCCACCGAAGAATGCGAGCAGTGGTATCGCCAGCGCCGAGACCTTCTTCACGTTCGCACCAGAGGTCGTGGTCATCGTCGTCATCTGGTTCCTTTGAGATTTTCGTGGTCGATGCGAAACGGAAGCGAGGTAGGCGCCGAAAGCGACTGCACAAAGAGTGGGATCATGAAACCTTGGCTGCTAAAATGTAGCATTATCACGAATAGTCGACCCGTACGTTCACCCCACAACCTCCCGCGCGCACATGAAAGAGCAATCGATGCATTCCTCCACCTGCAATTGTTCCGCCCATCCAGTGGTCAAGGCCCATCTCGGCGACACGGTCGCTGCCTCGGCGACCACAATCGATCCGGCACACCACGCACGCGGCCGAAAGTCGGGCGAGCATGCCGATCTGCTCGTCGTCGGATCCATTGCAACAGGCAATCCGGCGGCGCCCACCGCCGAGGCGATGGCGGTGTCCGGAGGTTCCATCATCGGCATCGGGTCGATTGCCGACCTGGAGGGACTGACCAACGCCTCGACCTCGACCATCAAGCCCGACGGCATCGTCATCCCCGGTCTCGTCGAACCGCACATGCACATCTGGACATCGCTGCTGAATCTCAACTGGACCGACATGTCACACGAGGCGTGTCCGACGTTCGACGATGTCGTTGCGTTGGTGAAGGCGACAGCCGCCGCAACACCGAACGGACAGTTCGTTCTCGGCAAGTTGTTCGACCCCAGCCTCTACCCCGGCGAGCCCCCGCTGACCCGGGCAATCCTCGATCAGGTCGCGCCCGACAACCCCGTGCTCGTCATGAACGCCTCGATGCATTACCTCTACGCGAACTCGGCCGCGCTCGCCGCGGCGAATATCGACGACCAGACGCAGGATCCTCCCGGCGGAAAGTTCGGTCGGGTCGATGGAAAGCTCAACGGCATCATCGGTGAAGCCGCGGCGATGATGATGACGATCGGTTCGCTCCCGAAGCCCACGGCAGCCGATCTCGCCACCGGCATCAACACGATCCTCTCCGCCGCAGCAAGTCAGGGCGTTACGTCACTGCGCGAAGCAGCCACCGGCACCCTCGCCGGTGTAGGTGAGCTTGCGTTGCTGCACCAACTGAACGGTGTCCGTCGCTTGCCCACCCGTGTTTCGACCGCGCAGTTCGCCGTCATGGCGGGGAAGACCCCGACAGAGGTCGCGGCAGAATGGGCCGCTGCCGGTGTCACGCCGTTCAGCGGTGACGAGATGGTGCGAGCCGACGCGTGGAAGATCGTGTCTGACGGCTCGAACCAGGGTCGCTCCGGCTATCTCCTGCAGCCGTACCTCGGCGAGGACAACGGGGGGAAGGCCAACTGGACTCCCGAGACCATGCGCGACGCGCTGAAGGTCGGCCTCGACGGCGGATGGCAGCTCATGGTGCACACCAACGGCGACGGTGCGGTGGAATTCGCGCTCGAGGCGCTCGAAGATCTGTTGCCATCGGCCACCGGCAACGATCTGCGCCACCGGTTCGAACACGTGTCGCTCACGACCGATGACCAACTCGCCCGCATGGCGAAGCTCGGGCTTTCACCCAGCTTCCTCATGAACCACGTGTACTACTGGGGTGCTGCATTCCGCGACACCATCCTCGGCCCGGACCGCACGAACCGCCTCGATCGTGTGGCATCGGCCTACGCCGCCGGCATGAGGCCCTCGCTGCACTCCGATTACAACGTGTCGAAGATCCAGCCACTTCTCAGCGCGCGGACCGCAGTGCTGCGGGCCACGCAAGCCGACGGCGAAGTTCTCAACGCCGCCGAATGTGCGACAGCACAACAGGCCCTCGACGCGGTCACCCGCAATGCGGCATGGCAGATCCATGCCGACGACCGCGGTTCGCTCGAGGTCGGAAAGCGCGCCGACTTCGCTGTCGCCTCGGCCAACCCGTGGGCGACCGACCCGTCGACGTGGGCGGACATCACCTTCACCGAGACCTACATCGACGGAACCCCGGCCTGGCAGTCCTGAGCGCCGCCCTTCGGGCGACGTTCGGATCCGGGACTGCCGAATCAGGGGGCCTCAGAGAACTGGATAGTCCTCGACGCCCATGCTGCGCATGATGGCCCCGGTCATCCGATCAATGTGCTCATCAGCCTCGATCGGACCGTCGAAGGGGTCGAACGTCTTCGAGAGTTCCCGGAAGTGAAGCGGGGCCACCGCCCCCTGGGCAAGGAACCACAGGTCCCTGATCCTCGTTTCGCGGATGATCCCGGCGGCGTGCAGTCGGTCAAGCAGCGCCACGCGCTCTGCCAGCCGATCCCCGAGACCCGACCCACCGAGGAGAACCACCCGCTCAGACTCATCGATGCCCCCATGATGAAGAAGTTCGCCCAGAGCGTGATTACGCGACATGGCCACCATCAAGGCCCGCACCGATCGGCGGAGGACCACCAGATCATCGGTCGATCCGGAGTCGCCCGTGGCCCGCATCTCGTTGTCGAAGTCGGCGACGAACTGCGCCACGCCGAAGCCCACGGCGGCACGAAAGAGCTCGATCTTTGGGCCGAACCGTTTGGAGATCGTCTCGTGGCTGAGGCCGAGATCGGCGTTGAGAGCCCGCACCGACATCGCCGAGAAGCCGGAAGCGGCAAAGGCCGAAAGCGCTCCTTCGAGGATGGCTTCGTCGCTGATCAATGGAGGCCGACCACGGTTGGACATGGGGAAAGGTTGACACATGCCAAGGTTCTCGGGATACATTGGCAGCTGCCTAGTTATTCAACGAATGAATCGAGCCCCCATGAGATTCCGCCTCCTTGCCCTCGCGTGCACCAGCGTCGCGATTCTCGCCGCAGGTTGTGGGAGTTCCTCGACGTCGAGCTCCACGACGACGTCCGACGCCGCCACGACGAATGTCCAGCACTCGTTCGAAACCGATCACTTCGCCGAGGGAGCTATCGCAAGTGATGTCTCCACCGCCGAATGCACGCTCAGCGGAGGGACAGTCTCCACCTGCGCGACCTTCACCATCTCCGGCACTCCGGCGACCTACGCGGCCGGCCCCTTCTGCCCCGACACCATCACCACCTCCGGCGACCAGGCCGGAATCTGGTTCGACGGAAACGGCACCTACGACCTCAGCGGTTCGTTCATCGAAAATCTGTCGACGTTCTACGACGACGACGAATGGCACATGTATGACGATCAGGGGAACGTGAACGTCACCGACACGCAGGAAGCATTCCTGGGTGCTGCCCGACCGGATGTAGATCCGCAGTATCAGAACTACTGCGTCGAAGGTCGCGCCGAATGGGTCAACAACGGAGAACCGATCACCAAAACCGTCGTCATCCCGACCAAGCCGGTTCTCTCATCAGGTTCGACGCTGGCCAACGGCCAAGATTGGGGCGTCACGCTCGATGGAATCGTCATCGCGAAGTCCGCTCCGGTGAGCGCCATTCTCGGCGCACACACGATCGCATCGTTCGATGATTGCGGCGGCCACTTCAACAACGTCGAGGGATATCACATGCACGGCGTCACCGGTTGCGGAACGCTCGACGACGATCATCTTCCTGGCGAGACCGCCATGTTCGGCTTCGCCATGGACGGATTCCCCATCCACCTTCCACTCAGCGGTGATGATCTTGCGGCGGCAAACCTCGACGAATGTGGTGGTCATTCCACCCCGGAACTCGGCTACCACTACCACGCGAACGACACGTCGAAGAACTCGGTTCTCACCTGCCTGAAGGGTGAACTGGCGACAACCACCACGCAGGACGGCCCCGGTGGCGGTCAGGGTGCCCCCGGAGGGGCCGCACCCGATCTCACCGCTACAGCAGCGACACTCGGCATCACGGTTCACGAACTCGAAGATGCGCTCGGCCAGTCGCCGAATGGCGACTTCGCGACCGCGGCGAACATCCTCGGCATTTCTGCAGCCGATCTCGAGGCGGCAATGCCGAAACGTCCCGACGGCGCAACCGGCGCACCTCCCGCCAGATGAACAAAGCAACCAAACGAACAAAATGATGAGGATTCCAATGAAACGTCGACACCAGTTCGTGATCGCAGTCGCTGCAGTCGCAACCCTCGCCCTGACCTCCTGCGGAGGCTCCGCGAACTCATCGAGTTCCGAGTCGAGCACGACCGAATCGTCGACGGCCTCGACCGGCTCAACTGGCTTGATCCTGAACACCTGGGTCGGACCGGCGGCCGACACAACCAAGTTGCCGATCGGCACCTCGAAGGTCTCCCTCACCGGTCCGTCGGTTGGCGGTCTCTATGCGTGTGATGCCGGGAACCCGAATGGCGGAGGTGCTCACGCCGCCGGACCCTGGCTCGATGAAACCGCCGGCACGTGGGACCTGTCGAAGAAGGTCTCGGTCCAAGGTGACGTCTCGTGGCCGATGGCCTCGTATTCCGAAGCTGTCAATGGGTCATCTCGGGACATCTCGAGCAACGGGCTTCCCGTCGGCGCGGTCACGGGAACATTCCCGATCGCTTCGAACGATCCCGCCTATTCCTACGATCGAAATCCCAATCGGATCGCCAGCAGTGACGTGACCGTATCGATGCCCCTGAGTCCGCTCACAGCGACCAAACCGACTTGTCTCGGTAAGGGTCGAGTCGGCATCCTGAAGAATGGCGTCTCGCTGTTCGCGCCACTCGACGAGCGCAACCGCGACGCGGTGGTCTACGAGACGCAGGACAAGTGCGACGGCCATCCCCAGCAGACCAGCGTGTACCACTATCACGATATTCCGTCGTGTATTCGCAACGCATCGACCGGACCTTCGACGGTTGTCGGCTACGCCTACGACGGCTTCCCGATCGTCGTGGAGCGCAACGCGTCAGGCGATCTCCCGACCAACGCCGATCTCGATCAATGCCACGGACGCACATCACCCATCGAACTCGATGGCAAGGTCGTGGACAGCTACCACTACTCGGCGACGTACGAGTTCCCGTACTTCATCGGCTGCTTCACCGGAATGCCAATCTCGTAAGTTCATCTGGTCGCCGATTTTCGGCTCCGACCAGCACCCGCAGACGCCGATTGCAGGAACTTTCAAGCGAGGTGCTCAGTCAGGAACGATCGCTTGACGAAGATGAACCGGTTCGGGCGCCCGCTTGCGCTTCGACACTCTGATGTTGAGCATCTCGACCAGCACAGCAAAGGCAATAGCCGAATAGATGTACCCCTTCGGAATCTTCTGCCCGAGACCCTCGGCGATGAGTGTTACGCCGATGAGCAGGAGGAACGAGAGGGCCAGCATCTTCACCGTCGGATGACTGTTCACAAATGAATAGATGGAACGCGAGGCGAAGAGCATGACAACCACAGACACGAGTACTGCGACGACCATCACCGCCACGTAGTTCGTCATTCCTACTGCGGTGATCACCGAATCGATGGAGAACACCGCATCAAGAAGGAGTACCTGCCCGATTACGGACAGGAAAGTAGGAGCCACCTTTTCGCTGACGTGATGCTCGGTACCTTCAAGCTTGCTGTGGATCTCTTTTGTTGCCTTGTAGATCAGGAAAAGCCCACCGGCGAGCAGGATCAGATCCTTTCCTGAGAACGACAGATCGAAAACCTCGAACAATTCGGTCTTCAGGCTGATGACCCAACCCACGGCCAGAAGTAGCGCAACTCTCATTGCTCCGGCGGCAAGGAGACCGGTGCGCCGGGCCTTGTCTTGCTGATTTTCGGGAAGCTTCGAGGCAAGAATCGAAATGAAGATGACATTGTCGACGCCCAGCACAATCTCGAGCAGCAACAACGCCGCCAGAGCACTCCAGATTTCGGGGTTTGCTATCCAGTCCATGGCCGAATCGTAGGCGCCGGGATGTCAGACCCCGGGGCAGGTGTGACCAGACTCTCAGCCGGCGAACGCAGGAGCGACCGGATCCGACGACGCCGACGTGGTCGTAGTCGTTGGTGCCGGTTCACGACCGGTCAACGACAACACCAACGTCTCGGTCACCGAACCGCTGACGGTGTATCCGACCGCGACGCACGAGAATTCCGATCCGCACGACACCGACTCCAGTTGATCCTCCACGGTTCCCGGACTCGGACTTGGAACAGGCGACCAGGTCGAGCCATCCCAGGCAAGGACCATTGTTCGAAACACGAAATCGTTGTCGATGTAGACGCCAACGGCTGAGCAGGAAGTAGTCGTCGCACACGACACGGAATTGAGAACGTTTTCGGTATCGCTCGAGTTTGGACTGGCCACCCGCGTCCACGTGATGCCGTCCCAGATCAATGCCACCGTCTCGGTGAGAATCCCGGTGTAGGTGTAACCAACGGCAGTACAGATCGATGTGCTCACACACGAAACCGAATTCAGAGCGTTGCTTGCGGCGCTGGGGTTCGGGCTTGTCCCCTGCGTCCATGTGGCGCCATCCCCCACCAAAACCAATGTCTTCGAACCGCTGTCCAAATAGTCCCCGACAGCAACGCACCATGTTGCCGACACGCATGACACCGAAACGAGATAGTTGCTGCCGACGCCGTAGTTGGGGCTTGTCGCGTGGGTCCACGAAATCCCATCCCACACCAACACCAGTGTCTTCCACGTGCCGGCGTCGTCGTGATTACCGACCGCAGTGCAGGACGACACGCTCACACACGAAACCGAAGACAGGACGTTACTGCCCGTCCCGATGTTGGGGCTGCTCAGCCGATTCCAGGACACCCCATCCCAAACCATCACCAGCGTCTCCGACGGAGATCCGTTTTCGGAATACGAGCCGACGGCGGTACATGACGACGGGCTCACACATGAAACCGCGTCGAGACTTCCGCCACCGTTGCCGAAGTCGGGGCTGCCCACCTGCCCCCAAAACTCGCCGTCCCAAGCCAATACCAATGGTGAATTGACAGAAGCGTTGAACTCGGTTCCAACAGCGAGACATGACGACGCGCTCACGCACGACACTGATCTCAATTCGTTGAAACTCGGGCTCGGATTGGGACTGGACGCGATTGTTGCGCTGTCGACCACGGCACCGGCCGGCGTCGAGACGACA
>WLFD01000104.1 GCA_009703925.1 Actinomycetota bacterium
GAGCGTGCAACCGCTCTACTTGTTCAGCATCGAGTCCGATGGTGGCCATGTCGTGAACGACGAGTCGACCGGCACCGCGCGACAGGTGCTGGTGCTTCCCATTGAAGACGTAGTCACCTGGTTCACCGACCGTCCGGTACGTGAGGCTGGCAATCTGACGATGACTGAGTTCATCGAAGACTGGATCTCGAACGGATTCGCTGCTGATCCACCTGACGCATCACTCATCGTCACCACTCCGGATGGAGCGCAACGCACCCACATCGTCGAATTTCTCGGCGTGGAAGAAACCGAGTCTGGCGTCTACTTCGAACTCATCGATCTCTTTGACTCCGACGACACCGAAGCTGCCGGGGATACCGCCACACACCGCGTAGAGACAGGCGAGATGGAGTTCATCGACATCTTCATCGAATCGTCCTCGACCTGCGCCCGCTGCGAAAGCCAGAGCCGATGATGACCGAGTCCACCGTTTCTCCTCAGCAGTCATGGTTCCGCAGAAACATCCTGATCTGCTCAATTGTGGCCCTGCTTGTTCTCAGTGGGGCCATAGCCGCCGCACTGCTCACGTCAGACAATGACGTGCAGACCGCCGAGGCTGGCGTCTTGTTCTCGATCAAGTCCCCGTTCTCCCAGATCTACGCATCGGGATCGGACTTCACCGTCACCATCGATCGCGACGAGGTCGTCACATGGTTCGCGTCACGACCGAAACATCAGGGCGGAACAATCGCGCTCACCGACTTCGTCGGACGATGGAGCGAGATGGGGTTCAACGACGATCCCCCGAACGCTGCACTCATCGTGCGCGACGACGGTCAGATCGCCACCCATGTCGTCGAAATCACCTCGGTCGCCATGAGTGATAACGAAGTCACCTTCGGCATATCCGAATCGGACGAGACCGTCCACGCCGGAAAAACTGTCAGCCATTCGTTGACAACCGGATCTCGCGATTTCACAGAGTTCTTCATTGACTCCGTGAGCTGCGACTCGTTCTGTGCCATCGCCCCAGTAGGCATTCCCGGCAGGTTCATTCCCCCCGTCCTCATCATTCCAAGCACCACGACCACAACACGTCCCGTAACAACCGTCGCCGTCACGTCGGTCACGCCTGCGACCGGAGCGGCAGGCGAACCGATCCTTCTGAGCGGGACCGGCTTGTCGGAGGTCGAAGCAGTCTCAATCAACGGTGTGGCTGTCCAGACATTTACCGTCTTGGACGATTCCACGATCACAACTGCTATTCCCGACGGAGCAACGAGCGGACTCGTCACGGTGACGTCAACACAGTTCGTCACCTCGTCTACCGCAAGTTTGGTAGTCACCTCACCCGCCATCACAGCGTTCAGCCCGACGATTGTCGCCGGCGGTGCCACCATTGCCGTGACCGGTGCGAACCTTGGCGGCACCACCGCCGTGCGAATCGGTGGCGTTGAGGTCCCCTTCACGCAGATCTCTTCCACTGCGTTGTCCGTAACCGCTGGCCCGGGAGCCAGAACGGGCTCGATCTCGGTCACAGCAGCAGCAGGTAAGACAACGACCGCAGACACGATCACTGTGGGCGCACCGTCGATCAACTCTTTTGCCCCGGTGACCGGAAAAGTCGGCACAACAGTCACCCTCGACGGCGCCAACTTCGCCGGGATCCAGAGCGTCAAATTCGGCGGAGTGAGTGCCACCTACAGAGTGCAGTCAGCGACACGCATCACCGCGACCGTCCCCAGCGGCGTGGTCGATGGACCAGTCACCGTTACTGCGTCACTGGGCAGCGCCAGCACTGATGGTGATTTCATCGCCGGCCCGAGCGTCAGTTCAATTTCACCCACCTCAGGCGTTGCAGGTTCCACGCTCACCATCACCGGCTCGCATCTCGACACGGTCACGATGATCGACTTCGTCGGAGCGAGCGATGCCGGCACAGCGTTCACCTTGGTGAGCCCCACCACGATCACGGCCACCGTTCCCGACGACGCGGCGACGGGAGCCATCCGCCTCGTCGGTTCGACTGAAGCCTCGACGCCGACGTACACAGTGAAACCCGCGATCACCGGCCTCGTACCCGCATCGGCAACTGCCTCCTCTGTCGTAACGATTTCAGGTTCAGGTTTGACCGGCGTAACGAGCGTTCGATTCGGCAATACGAGTGTGACCTTTACGAAGATCTCGAACGCTCAGGTGTCATTCACCGTGCCGTCGAACGCTTCGGCTGGTTCGGTTGCGGTGAGTCTCACCACCTCGGCGGGAACTGCGTCCTCGCCCACCGATCTCGCCGTCGTCACCAAGAGCGGCACACCTGCGCCTGACGGCGCCCCGGTCGTGGCATCGACGACAACGTCGGCGCCTGTGCCCACGAATCCCGCAAACGGTTCGATCATCACGCTCGGCAGCGGTCTCGCCTTCACTGTCACCTCAGGCAACACCAGTGGCGGATACACCGGAACAGGAGTGCTCAGCGCTGGAGGATTCACCTTCCCCGCCACCATTTCGATCTCGTCCATGAGTGATTGGTAGGTCTTTCCGAATGGACCGGGAACGGTGACGGTCAACGGAGTCACGATCACTACGACGAGGCTCAGCGGGTCACTTGATGCAACCTTCGGAACAATCCGATGGAGCATCTCGGGAGCTGTTGCGAGCCGCACCACCCTCGTCACCGGCAAGGTCACGATCATCGGTGCTGATGTCACACTCGTTCCGGATTGTCCGCGCAATGTTTCAACCGTTTTCTGCGGTACCGGTCCGTATCTCCGTCTCGATGGCACAACGGCGCCGAGCAAGGGGCTCGAGATCACGAGCGGTAGCGGAGTTCCTGGTCAGTCCTCCGCTCCATTCCGCGCCGCACTGAACCTCTCGAGTGGAATGTTCGATCTCAGCGCAAACTTCGCGTCATCTACGACTGCCAGCTGGGCCGGCGGAAACGTCAACCTTTCCGATCTCCAACTTCGCTTGGCGTACCGGGACTCCGTGTGGGCTGTCATGGAAGGGCCGGTCACCGTGCCCCATGGAACAGCGAATAATGGCTTCGACGTCAGAGTTTCCGGCACGGGAAGCGTCAGCATTCCCAAGATCAAGAGCTGGAATATCTCGCGATTGGCGGTCAGCTACGTCGATGGCGGCGTGGTTGTGTCCGGCTCGGTGGATGCCCCGCAGAAGGTCGGCCCCACCATCGTGACCGACTTCTCCTATTTCGAAGTGCAACCCTCGGTTCGTGCCGAGATTCTCGGCTCAACCGTTTTGGTGAATAGCCGCACGTACGTACTCAGCGGTTCGGCGTCGATGCCGAAGTACCTCAAGGACACCCTTGAGCTTCCGAGCGAAACCATGGGCGCGTACGTCACGTACACCTCCGGCGGGCTGGCCCATGTCACGGCGGTCCTGCCCGTCGGCATCAAGCTGCCGAAGACCCCGCACATCTCGACGACCTTCGATAGAGCGATGCTCAGCCTCGCGATAAACATCGAGGCTCCTGATACCCAGTACGAAATTTCAATCTCCGCAGAGGGGACTGCTTCGATCGACGGAGGCGCACCATTCGGCGCAAGGGTCACGGTTGCCAGTGGCGTCGGTAGTGGCATCGGGCTCTCGGTCAGCATTGCCCTATCCGCATACGGCGAGAACGGCCGCGCATTGTGGCCGGACATGTTCGGCGCCAACGGCTTCGACCTGAACGCATTCGCTGTTCAGATGACTGTCAGTCCGGCATTCCCGTTCCTCGCGGTAGGAATCGCCGGTGATGGTTCACTGCCGGGGCAGCTCCGTGAGTACATGGGGATCAATTCGAACGACGCAATTCCGGTCAAGTTCGTCGCCGACCTCTCCGAGGATTCACCCTGTCTCCAGGTTTCTGTCGGCGATCCCGGTTCGAACACACCGTTCATTTCGCTTCCTCCTGGCGTGGGTGCGATCACATCGAGCTACGCCAGCATCGAGGTGTCCGAGGTTGGCTGCACCGTCGGTATCTTCGAGGTACCCGCTGGGGTGCGGATCAAAGTCAAAGGTCAGATGTTCGGCGTGGCCGTTGATGTTTTTGCCTCGTACAACCCCGACCCCGGTGGACCTCCCGGCATGAAGACGCCGACATTTTTCGCCCGGGCGGACTTCGATGGGAACCATCCCGGCCCCGGCATCGACATCGACGCCAGGATCCACATCGCCGCCGGAGGCTGGACGCCGATGCCGTATCTCCAACTCCGCGGCGGAATCAAGATTGACAGGAACAATCGCATCGCCGTTACGGGCGAATGCTGGAAAACCCTCATCTCCCCACCGGTGTGCAACGCAGAGGGGAGCGGCGAACTCGACCTGTACATAGCCACCGCTCAATTTGATATCTCCCTCGAAAACTTCCTCGGGATCAATGCGAAGTACTCAGCCGTTGGCGAGGTCAACGTTCTGGGCGTCGACCTGCAAGTGAATGGGGAATTTCAAGCGGGGATCAGCCCGTCCGGGACGCTTTCCTTGCCCACTTGGAGCTTTGGTGGTTCAGCGAACTTCCCACGCGGCTTCATCATCGACGAAGTATCGGTTGAGTTCGGCATGAAAGGTGGACGACCGTTTGGCTCCGCCTATGCCCATGGCGATCTCGGCGGCACATTCAAGGACCTCACCGGTGAGTCCGGAAGGTTCCGAGTAGGAGGGGCGTTCGAAGTCGACGCTCCCTCGTATCACGGAGAAACCGACCTGAAGATTGACCTCGGCGTCACGAAGTTCGACGTCATCCTCGGAATCGACGTTTGCATGAAGGGGTCTTGCTCGGGCCGCGTCACGCCCATCGTGAAGTTCAAGAATTACAAGGGCTTCGATTTCTCCAAGAGTCCGCTCCCACTCAATCCAGATGACTGGAGTTTCTCCGGCACCCTCGACGCGGACTGGTCTGACTCCGGCCAGACGGGAGACAGTTGGGGTGGTCTCAAGGGTTCCATCTCAGCCAAGGTGCATTTCAGGGTGTCGACTGAGGGCAAAGGCACCTTCTCTCTCAGTGCAAGCGCCTCCGCGAAGGCATACCTCGGAGCAGGCGGGAAGTGGAACTCGCTTGGCACCTACGGAGTTTCCGCCGACCTCAACAAGCCCGAATTCTGCCTCAAAGTCTCTGGCTACAAAATATGTGTGTGATCGGCTGCCCGGTGAGGGACGACCTGAGGGTCCAGACCCGCAGGTCGGCGGGTTTACCCCAATAGATGGTCAAACGCGTTTCGACCGAAAGCGAAACGCGGTCCTCTCGAGCACCCCTGCCCCGGAGATGTTGCCGCAGCTTCAGCCGACGTCGAGACAACGACACCACCCAACACGATCGCCATAACTGCAACTACCGCGAAGAACGATCTGCGAACCGTATGAGAACTCCCGATCGAAAAGCCGAGCGACCCCTTGCCCATCGACCGGGCATGGCAGCAACCAAGCTACTTTCGACCGGCCTCAAGGCCCCGAACCACCCTTTCCCCAGTGACTTGCGGGCCATTGCGCCGAGTTACGCGTCAGGTTCCACCTACATCCCGATGTGGCGGATCCACCCAGCGGACTCCCCTGCAAAAACATCCGTCATCCCGGAATCACGAGAGATCGAGAAGCCCGAGGATCCGATCGAACATCTCTTCTTGCTGCGCCTCAGAGAGTTCGCCATCTCGATCGAGTTTCGCCATGTCCAGAACCGCTCCATAGATGAAGAACATGATGTCGATCATCTGCTTCTCATCGAGTACTGACCGTTCAAAGACCGTTCCCCAGAGCCCCATGATCAGTCGTCCGGCATAGTCCTCAATCGGCTTGAATTCGAGGGGGAGCTGCCTCGAGTACACCGCTCGAAGCACGAACCAACCGTCCGTGCTGATATTGGCTGACAGGTCGAGGGATGCGTTCAGGATCTCACGAGGACTGCTCGTTCGGCTCACGAACAGCTCCGAGAGGTCCCTCGCCTGAGCCGTGATCTCGGCCAAGGGACTGGCGATGAGCGCCTCGATGATCTCCTGGGGATTGGCGAAGTGGTTATAGACCACCCGCTTTGTCACCCCCGATTCGTCGGCCACGCTGACCATCGAAAGGGCGTCCCATCCGCTGCTGGCCAGGACCCGCTTCGCCGCCTCAAGGAGATCGGCGCGGCGCTCCTCGGACTTGAGTCGGCGCCTCGGCCCTGTCGCACTCTCGATCAATGGTCATCCTCCTCAGGTACCTCGGGAGACTGTTGCGCTGGGCGAAGGGCCAACCTAGCCAGCGCCTCGGGTCGATCAGCGGTCATCGCGCCGGTGCGCAGTTGAGTTGCAACAAATTGTTGAATTGCGGTAAGTACACGGCTCGTATAGATATTTGCAGACCAGTCGTGTACTTCGATCGCCCACCAAGGCGGCCCGAGCCCGAGGACCTAATCATGAGTTTCCATCTCCCCTTCCGGCGGGGGCTCGCCATCGGCCTGGCCCTCACCATCAGCGTGTCGCTGGTCGTCGCGTCGTTTCTCTGGACATCGACACCGAATGCCGAGGCAACCACGGCAACCGCCTATCGCCCGGACCCGAACGGACCGAATGGGTTCAACCAACCGTACGGACTGGTCTTCGACGGCGAGGGCAATCTCTGGCTCTCGAACAACCTGGGCGGCTCGATCTCCAAGGTCACGTTCCCCGGCGGCGTTCCGACCGCACTTCCCGCCTATGTCCTTCCGGGTCTCAACGGCCCAGGAGGCTTGGCCTTCGATGCCGACGGGAACCTCTGGGTCGCCAATCAGTTCGACAACGCAATCGTGAAGGTCACGTTTCCCGGCGGAGTTCCCACCGCGAGCACTCCCTACACGCCTGTGTCCCCAGCCAACTTCAACGGTCCGAGGACTCTCGCATTCGACGCCCCGGGGAACCTCTGGGTCGTTACCGCCACCGGAATCCAGAAGGTGACGCTCTCCGGGGGAGTTCCAACGGCTCAAGCCGCGTACGACGGCGGGGCGAACCCGTTCTCCAATCCTGGAGACATGGTGTTCGACAGCGATGGCAATGCTTGGGTGACAAACCAGAACGGGGCATCGGTACAGAAGGTCACGTTCACGAACGGGATCCCGTCCGCTGAGCCCCCGTACATCCCCACTGGCCCACTGGCAATGAACAACCCAAGCGGCCTTGCAATCGACCTCGATGGAAACCTCTGGGTGGTCAATACGGGAAACAACTCACTTCAAGAGGTGAAGCTGACCAACGGCGGTTCACCAGATGCACAGGCCGCGCTGAACCCCGGGGGTCTCTTCGTCTTCCCGAGGGGCCTCGTCTTCGATCAGTTCAACAATCCTTGGGTGGCGAACCTCTACGGCTACTCGATCGCGGGGCTGAGCACCGTCCTTCCATTGCGACCGCTGGGAACCCCAACGATCACGTCAGTCGATAAGACCGATTCGACGATCTCGGTGAACTTCTCCGAGAACCCCAATGCGGTCTCATACACCGCGACCGTCTACGAATCTTCCGGCACATTAGGGATCAATACGGTCCAGCCTTCCGGCACATCAGTGATTGAAACGGTCCCGAACTACACGCCCGGCACTCCAATCACCGGTCTGAGCGGTTCAACAGCCTACGAGGTCAGCCTCAAAGCGCTCGGCAACGGTACTGACACACTCGACTCACTCGAGAGCGCGAAGAGCTCAGTAACGACTTCAGCACCAGCCGTGACAACCACATCGTCAACGTCAACAACCTCGACAACTACGTCAACCACCACATCAACCTCATCAACCTCGTCAACAACAACATCGACAACCACACCAACCTCGTCAACAACCACGTCGACAACCACACCAACCTCGTCAACAACCACGTCGACAACCGTCGCGCCGACCACAACGACAACAGCGCCGACCACAACGACAACAGCACCGACCACGACAACCACTGCACCCGCGATTGACGAGGCCCCAGTTGGTGCAGGTCTGATGACGATGCCGCAAGGAACCGTGGTGCCCACCCCTGTCACCCGATTCGACGATGGAATCACAGTTGGTGAATCTGATTTCAACTTCGCACTGAGTTTCGCCAACGGTCCATCATTCTCATCAGGAGGATCGCTGCTCCTACGCGCCGGATCCGCGAGCACCGTCAGCGGAATCGGCTTCCGCCCCGGAGGCACAGCCGAGGTCTGGGTGCATTCGACGCCGATGCTCCTTGCAACCGCCAGCGTTGGCGACGACGGAACCTTCTCTACCGAATTCGCCTTTCCTTCGAGCTTCCCAGCGGGCGCTCATACGGTGGAGGTTCGGGGACCGGACGCCAACGGTGAGGCGCGTGCAATCGCAGTGGGCGTGACGTTCGAGGACGGTTCCGCCCTTCCATCGACCGGGACCGATTCGTTCAACATCTTCCTCATCGGAGCCGCCATACTCGTTGCTGGCGCAATCCTGGTGATGCTGCAGCGTCTGCAGTTTCGCTGACGAAAACCTGTGCGACGACCGCACCGAGAGTGACCGACGTTCGGACCACCGTTGCGGATGTTCGTCAACGCTTCTTGGAGAGGAATATCCACGAGTTGGGCGAAAAGTCAGGCGTAGGGTTCACAGGTGCGATCCGGAATCACAAGATTCCGGCCGATTACTCATCAGCAGAAAGTTGTTTCGTGTCTGACAACAACGAGTCCGAGACCTCAAAACCTGAGTTGCCATGTTGCGAAGGCGACCTTTGTAGGGACGACTGGCACCGCAATCCCATCCACCTCGGTGCGTTCTTTCTCATTGTCCTCCTCATTCAGGCCGTGGATGTGCTGCTTCGGCTCCGGGTTGAAGGCATCCGCAACGATGCTGACCTCACCGAGAAGCTCGTTCGAGGAATCGGCGACGTCTCCGATGTCTTTTTCATCGTCGTCTTTGTTGTCGTCATCATTGAATTTCTCCGCCGCCGATTCCGCACATCACGAGAATCGCATTCGCAATTCACGCTGCTCATTCTCTGCGTTTACCTCTCGGTTGCGTCCCTAAATGTGATCGTCAACATGGTCACGTTGGTCATGGCGCGCAGTCTTCAAAACACCACCCAGAACTGGTTAATCCTCGACTTGGGGCTGCTCTTCGTATCCAACATGCTGACGTTCTCGCTCTGGTATCAGCTTGCTGATGCCTACCTCAAGGGTGGGGCGTTCGACTTTCCGCCAAATGGCGCGCA
>WLFD01000105.1 GCA_009703925.1 Actinomycetota bacterium
ATCGGGCCGGGGATCTCGAGTTCTCGCCTTGGGTTTCTCAGTAGGACCTTCACCCCCACATGATCGCAGGCGTGGAGGGTGATGACGACGCTCTAGACAGATTCCGTCTGGGATCCCGGTCGGGACCGTTTTTCGCCCCGTCGGATCTTGCGGCGCTGACGTCGGGTCGGACGGGCCGGTTCATGGGTGATGACCAGAGTCTCGCCAACCTCGAGTCGCTCATTGAAGACGGTGGCAGGAGCTGGTTTCAGCGCCCATCGCATGGCCCGGAACGCCCAGGCGAGACCGCCGATCAGGAGCCATGTCCGACTTCCGCCGAGGAGGCCGCGTTCGATGGCGTGACGCCGAGCCAGACCGAGGATGTTCATCAACTACGTCGTATCTCGACGACGGTGCGACGTCTACGTCCGCGCCTGCTCCCCAGGGAGAAGGCCACAACAACCAACGTCACGGCGATGACGACGACGGCAAGACCGGCGAAATTCGTGGCTTCGCTCTCGACTTCCTCGACTTCGCCCTGGATGGAGCGAAAGCGGGACTCGAGATGTTCGCGCGTGATCGGACCGGAATCGGTGGTTCCCGAGCGGCTCATCGCTTCAGCTCTCCAGCGGTTCCGACATTGCCTTTGCCGATCCTCGAGATGGCCAGACCGACAAGCGCCGCAAGGGCGATGCTGACCACCGCATAGGGAACCCACGACCAGAAGCCGGCGAGAAGATCTCCGGTCTGGGTCTGCAAGGCTCGCAGCACAGCGAGGGACAGCAGGATGCAGCCGACGGTGATGATGACCATGCCCCCGACGCCGTAGGCGACGAAACGACCGATGTTGCGGAGTGGATCGATCGTCTCCTGCTTCGTGTAGGCGACGAGGAGATCCCAGAGTTCCTGGATGGTCTCGGGAATCGATCTGAGCGAAGTGGCCATACGGTTCCCTTCAGGAACGTCGGTCGCGGATATGGGGATGCAATCTGCTCGAGCTGTCAGCCGGTGACTTGTTGGTCGCCTTCGGCCCGGCCAAGTTATCGACTATTCGAACTCTCCGGAAGAATGCCCGCCAAGATCGAGCAATTCCTGTTGCTCGATCAAGAGCAGCGACAATATTTCCAGCCTGGACTGCGGATCCGGACTGGCCAGGAGCTTCTGCCGGTCGAGTGCGCCGATCGGACTGATCGAACACAGTTGCCAGGCGGCCTCCGAACTGTCCGCACTCAAACCGGAGAAGTCGATGTGCACCGGAGCGGAATCTCCCGTGACCCTGCGCATGTAGGTCACAAGTTGCTCGGCGCAGCGCTGGACGAGGGACGCGGGATCGAGGCTCGGGGCCTCGTCACTCCAATCGGCGACAACCGCTCTCGGGTACGGCGCATCCTCCAACCATTCGATGATCCGGAGGCGTCTTGTCCCACGAGCCACGACCGACCAGATCCCGTCGGGAAACTTCCGGGTGTCCTCGATGACGGCCAATGTTCCGAGGCCCGACCTGACATCGCCACCTCCGACCTCGCTCCCCCGTTCGATGAGGACGACGCCGAAGCCGGAACCTGATGCGAGGCATTGCTCGACCATGCGTACGTACCGTTCCTCGAAGACCTGCAATTGCAGCGGCATTCCCGGGAAAAGGACCGAGCCGAGCGGGAACATCGGAACGACCTGCCCTCCGACCGGAATCCCGTCGGATCCGGTCATTTCGAGGGAGAGATGGGCCCGAGCGTCGAGAGTTTCGCTCCTGCGGCGAAGCCCATCAACCGGTCGGCGAACCCGTCGGCGACAACAGGTCCGCGGGAGTCTGAACCGTTGTGGATGAAGGCGAACGTCAGTTGGTTGCCCGAGGGGGTGTCGGCGAAGCCGGCGAGGGCGTTCGCCGTGTTCAAGGTGCCGGTCTTTGCCCGGACCCGTCCGGTGGAGGCTGCTGCCAGCATCCGCTTGCGCAGGGTGCCCGTCTTGCCCGCGAGAGGAAGCGATTCGGCGATGGTCGATCCCTTCGGAGAAGCGGTTATCAGCGCCAGAGCGAGGGTGCATGACATCCGGTTCTCGGTATCGAGACCGGAACCGTCGGCCATCTTGAGATTGTCGACCGGGAGGCCGAGCCGGGAAGCTGTGTCGACGATCGCAGCAAGCCCGGCACTGGTGGTCCCTTCGCCGCTCGAGACGAATCCGATCTCGCGGGTGAGCAACTCGGCGGTCGTGTTGTCCGAATCCGAGAGCATCTCGTCCACAATCTCGGCGACGGTCACCGACTCGAATGTCGCGATCCGGACGGAATCCTCCGGAGCTGTTCCGGTCCGGGATGGCCCGGCAACGTCGATTCCCTTGGAGGCGAGCACGGTCTTGAAGGTCTCCGCGAAGAGAAGGGTCGGGTCGCCCGCCTTCCGGTTGGGGTTTGCGACGTTCGGCGACTGGGTGAATCCCGTCTGGCCGTCGTTCACGATCAACGCCGACAGGGGGCCCACCGTTCCGCCGATCTGATATCGGGTCGGCCAACCCGGAAGCCAACGGGTGTCCTCGTAGCGCGAGTCGTCGCCGACGATTCCTCCGTTGACCTTCTTCACGCCCGCGGCGGCAAGCGCGTCGGCGACGGCCGTGAAATCCTCGGAGAACTGGGCGGGATTCTCGAGGCTTGTGCGGTAGCCCGCAGTCGTGAGAAGCGGATCTCCCCCGCCGACGAGGAAGAGGTCGCCCTCGATGACTCCGTTGTCAGCCTCCTTCTCGGCGGCCATGATCGTCGCCAACCGGGTGGTCGGGCCGAGGACCTCGAGTGCGACGGCGGCAGTGAGCAATTTCTGAACCGAAGCAGGAGCAAGCGAATCGCCTTCATCGCGGGCGTAGACGATCCGACCCGCATCCATCACCAACGCACATGTGGTGCCAGTGACTTTCGCGAGATACGGGTCGAGAATTCCCGCGAATGCGGGATCGGCGGAGGCAGCCTGAAGAGAAGTCGGAAACCGTCGTGCCGAGAGCAGGGGTGTCTCGGGGGCAGCGGCCGTGGCAAACCCGGATTCCTCGGCACGCGACGGGGCGGCGACGATGACAGTCGTCGCAAGAAGGGCGACAACGGCGAGGATCCCGCCGAATCTGATACTCATGCCGACCGTCCGGTCTCCGGCGGTAGGCCGCGTCGCGAGCGCCATTGTGCGCTCCGGAGCGCCAGATCGAGTGATCGAACGGCCCGATCGGCCGACGGGAAGCAATAACGGCCGCTCGAGCGGACAGCGGCGACCGCGGCATTCGAGGGGTCGCCGACGGCAAGTTCTGTGGCGACCAGGACCGGCTTGTCGTGTCGGATCGACAGTTCGCCTGCGAGGTCGGCGTAGCGCGCGTCCTGACGATCGTGGAATGCCGTGATCCTGTCGAGACCGAACTCCGGGAAGAAAGCTCCCTCGCGTTCGAGGCGCGCCTGATTGGATTGGATTCCGACTCCGAGGAGGATGACGGCGTCCACCTCCGGATGCGACACGACTGCGTCGAGTACGTCGGCAACCGTGTCCTTGGTTTCGCCACCGGCGAGATCGATCGGGTTGTTCCGACTCCATCTCGGCGGGAGCAGCGCGTCCAGAGTCTCCCGAAGGTCTCCAGGCAAGTCGACCAGATCGAGATTCGTGTCCGCCACCGCGTCTGCTGTCACCACGCCCCATCCTCCCACGGTGGTGACGACAGCCAACCGCGCCCCCGACGGTGGAGGTTGGGTGGCGAGAAGCGCTGCGGTGTCGAACGCTTCGAAGAGATTCGAAGCCCGGATCGCCCCCGCCTGCCGACACATCCCGTCGAATACCCGGTCGTTCGAGGCGAGCGAACCGGTATGACTCGCCGCCGCCCGCGCCCCTGATGCCGATGCCCCACCCTTGAGGATCACCACCGGCAATCGCCGCGTCACGGCGCACAGACGGTCAAAGAATGCCCGACCGTCGGGAATCCCTTCGACGTAGACGAGTCCCACCGAAGTCTCGGGATCGTCGGCGAAATACTCGAGCATGTCGATGACACCGACCTGCGCCGCATTGCCGACCGAGATTGCCCGACTTATTCCGACACCCGATTGGCGGGCGAGATTCAGGAAGGATGAAACGAAGTTTCCGGACTGGCTGGCCACACCGATGTGTCCACGAGGGGGGTTCGGCGCAACGATCTGGGCGCACAGCGACGAAGGAGTCGACACGAGCCCCTGCCCGTTGGGTCCGACGAGAAGTATCCCGAGATCGTCGGCGAGTTCGACCAGTTGCTGCTGCAGGATCGCTCCGTCAGCACCCGATTCGCCGTAACCGGCCGATGCGATGAAGGCAGCCCGAATTCCTGCGGCCGCCGCCTGTGAAAGGACCTCGTGGTTCGACGCGGAGGGCGTGCAGACGAAAACCAGATCTGCTTGACCGGTGGGCACATCGGACACGGACCGGAGGGTCTGGCGTCCGAGGACTTCTGCGCCGTCGCGGTTCGTGGCGAAGACATTGCCTTCGTAGCCGGAGGAAAGGATGTTGTGCAGGGCCACAAATCCGAACTTCCCCGGATGGGTCGATGCACCGGCGACCACAACGCCACGGGGATCGAAGAGCGCATCGAAATGCTCCTTGTCGAACCTCCCGACGTTCATCTCCCGATTCATCGGGCCCCGGATTCGGACCGGTCGTCGACCTCGACGAGAGCGTCGACTGCGACAGGAGCACCGTCGACGATCATCAACGGATTGAGATCGACCGACACGAGGTCCGGGTGCGTGGACGCGAAATCGGAGAGGGCCAACAGGATCCTGACCAATGCCACCCGGTCGACTTCCGGTTCGCCGCGGAAGGCATCGAGAAATGATTGGGTCCGGAGCTCGGCGATCATCTCCGCCGCGTCGATCTCGGTGATCGGGACAAGGCGGATGGCGACATCGACGATCACCTCGGTGAAGATGCCACCGATGCCAAGCACGACTGTCGGACCGAACTGCTGGTCGATGGTGATTCCGGCGATGAGTTCACGCGTGGCCTCGACCATGGGAGCAACGAGAACGCTGACCTCACCATCTTCCGTAGTCGCCTTGCCGAGAAGGTCGTCGACTGCATGCTCGAGTTCGGGTCCGTTGCGGATCATCAACCGCACGAGTCCCCGCTCGGTCTTGTGGGCGATGCTGTCGCCACACAACTTGGCCACCAGCGGATAGCCGAGTTCGGTTCCGGCGAGCAACGCCTCACCCGACGAGGTCACGTTCGCTTCCGGAAGAAAAGGTATGCCGAACGGCGACAGGAGAGCCTTCGATTCCGCTTCCGAAAGGGTACGTGTCATGGGCCGACTCAGGGTTCGAGCGCAGCCCGGAAGAACGACCTGAGGTGTTCGAGTCGGGATTCGAGAACATCGGCGCCGAGCGGATCACGGTCGAGAAGACCCTCGATGAACGGAAGATCGGAGAAGTAGCTCAGGAGAGCCCCGTAACCGGTGAGCATCAGCTGCTCGGGATCGAACCAGCGGAAGGTGCCGGCGTCCATTTCGGCGGTGAAATACACCACCGCCTTTTCAAAAAGTGGGCGAAGTGAGCCACCGAGATTCACCCCGAGGTGCCCGCCGCCGTCCAGTGCTTCGCGGCGCACGATCCGGACGAACTGCGGATTCTCCATGAAGAAGCGGAATCCCTCGGTGAGGACAAGATCGACCTTCGCCCATCCGATCACCGCACTGTCGGTGGCGGCGTCGACCCGGACGATCCAGCCGGCGAGAGCCCGTTCGAACACCTCGCGGTAGATCGCATCCTTCGAAGGGAAATGGTGCAGGACACTCGAACGACGAATTCCCACGGCCTCCGCGATGTCATTGAGCGATGCCCCGTCGAAGCCACTCATGGCGAAACAGCGCTCGGCTTCCACGAGAATCACCTCCCGGGTGGGGATGGTTCCTTCGCTCACGGCCATTCGGGCAGGCTAGCGGTGCGGTGACCTGCCGACGTGGGAATGCGGTTACCTTGCCCTCCATGGACATTCTCGCCGCCCTCTTCATCGATTCGATCGACCTTCGTCAGGTTCCCGGACCTTCGACGAGGATCGACCTGACCGGCATCCAATTCTCCGCCGCTGCAACGGCGGAAGCACCACTGACGATCGAACCGCATCTCTGCGTCATCGTCTACTGCCCCCTCGACGGCAAAGGGACGGGTGCACTGGAGGTCGTGTACAAGCGGGGCGATGAACAATTGGCACGCAATGTGCAGCCGCTGCAGGTCGAACCGGGCAAGTTCAACTACAGGCTGGTACGGGCCGAACTGGCCTTTGAGGACTACGGAACAGTTCATGCCCATTGCCGGGTGGACCTCGGTCCGACCGTTGTCGTCCCGTACACCCTGCTTCCACCGATCAGGTAGTGGCGCGTTTCGCCGCTGCCCTTTCGGAACATCCGTTGGCCACCCAGGCCATCGGCGAGATCGTCGGCGATGTTCTCGAGCAACTGGACGACGTGCCCGACACCGTCATCCTGTTCGTGTCGGACGCCCACGCCGGGGCCCTCGAGGACATGTCGGGAGCGATCCAACGCATCCTCGCCCCGACCGTTCTCATAGGCAGTTCGACGCGTTCGACCCTCGCCGGCACCCAAGAGGTCGAACGGGTTCCGTCCGTGGCGATCTGGGCGGGCCTGACCGGAGATCCGATCGGCATCAGGGTCGCGGAGCGGGCAGACCTCGCTGATGCCCTCGGCGGTAGCGAACAACCGGTAGCGGGCACCCTCGTGCTGCTCGGTTCATCCAACTACGGGGTCTCCGGCGAGGATCTCCGCCGAATCGGGAAGACGCATCCGGGCCTGACTGTTGCTGGAGCGATCGCTTCTCCGGGGGCCGGGAACCGTTCGAACCGGGTGATGATCGACGGGGACGTGTTCACCGACGGCGCTGTCGGCGTCGTACTTCCGTCGCAGTGCCCACTCGTCGTGAAGGTCAGCCATGGCGCCGAAATGGTCGGTGAACCGTTCACGGTTACCCGTTGCGAGCGCAACATGATCGTCGAACTCGCCGGGAAACCGGCGGCCGAACGACTCCGGGAGGTGGTGGCGGGGCTCGGAGTCGCACAACGGGTTCGGCTGGGGGCAGGTCTGCTTCTCGGCAGTGTCCCGGGCGATCATCTCCTCGACGTCGAATCGACCGACTTCGTGATCCACGAGATCCGGGGCGAGGATCCGACGAACGGAGCCCTTGCGGTTGATGGCGAGATTGCCCTGGGCTCGACCGTCCAGTTCCAGATCCGGGATGCGATTTCGGCGGACGAGCAACTGCGTTCCACTCTGGTCGGAGTTGTCGGCTCGTCGGCGCTGGTCTTCGCCGGGGCGGAACGCGGAATGCGCCTCTTCGAGGGTCCGGATCATGATGCCGAGGTCGTTTCGTCGATGCTCGGGACCCGTTGCATCGCCGGAATGTTCGGGGCGGTCGAATTCGCTCCGGCCGGAGGAGTCAACTCGATCCATCGGCGCAGTGTCGTCTCGGTGATCTTCGGCGACCGGCCACCACTAAGGTTCCGGCCGTGACTGAAAGCTCCCCTCAAACTCGCACCATCGACGTCGTACGCGGACTCTCGATGGACGCTCCCCAGAAGGCCAATTCGGGGCACCCCGGAACGGCCATGGCGCTCGCTCCCCTCGCTTACGCCCTGTACGCCCGGGTCATGCGTTACGACGCTTCCGATCCGCAGTGGCCGAATCGGGATCGATTCGTGCTCTCCGGCGGACACGCATCGATTCTCCAGTATTCGATGCTGTACCTGACGGGATTCGGCCTCACTCTCGATGACATCAAGGAATTCCGGCAATGGGGTTCGCTCACTCCCGGTCATCCCGAGACCCATCACACCGCAGGTGTCGAAGTCACGACCGGGCCGCTGGGTCAGGGACTTGCGAACGCCGTCGGAATGGCGATGGCCGAGCATTGGCTCCGGGCCCGTTTCGGCCCGCAACTGTTCGACCATCACACCTACGTGATCTGTGGCGACGGTGATCTCGAAGAGGGTCTGAGTCACGAAGCCGCTTCGATGGCCGGACATCTGGGCCTCGGCAAGCTCGTTGCCGTCTACGACGACAACCACATCTCGATCGACGGCCCCACCGAGTTGGCCCTCTCCGACGACGCCGCGAAACGCTTCGAGGCCTACGGCTGGCACGTCGAGAACGTCGGCGAGATCGGCGAGGACGTCGATGCGCTCGAGGCCGCCATCGGCCGGGCGAAGGATGTCGACGGAAAGCCGTCCATGATCATCCTGCGCTCCCACATCGGCTACCCGTCACCCAAGTTCACCGATACGGCCCATGCTCACGGCAACCCTTTCGGTGCCGACGAGATCTCCTCCACCAAAGCACTTCTGGGAATGCCTGACGAAGCGTTCTGGTCTCCGCAGGACGTGGTCGAGCACATGCGGGAGGCAGGGTTGCGCGGACGCGAAGCCCGCATCGCATGGGATGCCATGTACGCGGCCTGGACCGAGAACCGGGAGGAACTCGATGCCGCTCTCGCTGGCGAAGGACTTCCCGGCTGGCAGGACTCCCTTCCGACGTGGAGTGTCGGCGAGAGTGTTGCCACCCGCAATGCCGGCAAGAAGGTTGTCAACGCACTGATCCCGCTGATCCCCGGTCTCGCCGGTGGCGGCGCCGATCTGACCGGAAACACCGGCGTCGAGATCGATGGTGCCGATTCCTTCTCCAAACTCCACCGCGACGGACGTCAGATCCACTACGGCGTCCGTGAACAT
Organism: Actinomycetota bacterium; assembly: GCA_009703925.1. GTDB lineage: Bacteria > Actinomycetota > Acidimicrobiia > Acidimicrobiales > Acidimicrobilacustridaceae > Acidimicrobilacustris. The sequence goes on from WLFD01000105.1 coordinate 8,694, forward strand.
GCAATGGGCTCGGTCATGAACGGGATGGCCGCACATGGCGGCATGCTTCCGTTCGGAGGGACCTTCTTCGTCTTCTCCGATTACATGCGTCCTGCGGTTCGTCTCGCGGCATTGTCCGATCTCCATGTCATCTACTCCTGGACGCATGACTCGGTCGGCGTCGGCGAGGATGGCCCCACCCATCAGCCGATCGAACATCTTTCGTCGCTCCGGGCCATGCCCAAGCTCCGGGTGATCCGACCCGCCGATGCCAACGAGACGGCGCAAGCATGGAGAATCGCGGTGGAGAGGGGCGGCCCCACGGCGCTCATCCTCAGTCGTCAGAATCTTCCCGTGCTCGCAGGAACAGCTGGCAACACCGACGTCGAACTCGGTGCATACACACTTGTTTCCACCGACGGTGAGCCGG
>WLFD01000106.1 GCA_009703925.1 Actinomycetota bacterium
CTGGACCCTCCAGAGCGATGCGACGCGGGCGATCGTCGGATCGGGTGGCACCAGCATCCGGAACGCGACAGGAAGTCCGGTCTCCGTCGTGTACGCCTCGACCTGCTTCTTCGCCCGGTCGAGATCGCGCACGGACGAGGAATGATCACTGAACCACGGGGACGTGTCGCTCACGATTCCCCGGGAGATCGTCCCCTGGTTCTCGAAGACACTTTCGAGGATCTCGGAGCGATCGGTGGCGAGTGCGACAGCGCGTCGAGCGGTGATTCGGTCGAACGGGGGTTTGCCCGTGTTCATGGCAATCGAGACTTTGGGCTTCTCGCTGTTGCGATCGTCGAGAATCGTGAACGTCGAACTCTCATCGGCGAGCTTCTCCAACCGGGCCAACTGCCGGGGCTCATCCACCGCCACCATCTGCACGCGGCCCTCGATCACTGCATCGGCCCTTGCCCCGGCATCGGCGATGGGCAGGAGGGACACCGAATCGAGATGGGGCAATCCCGCTTTCCAGTAGGTGGGATTGCGCAGGAACAGCGTCGAACCGTCGAGCGCCGGTCCGGCGTAGACGAACGGACCGGTTCCGAGCGGTCGTCCGTCGGAGAAGCCGGCGAGCAGGGCCGGGGAGGCGATCGTCCCGATCTGGGTGGTGAGGACATCGGCAAAGGTCGACCAGGGCGAAGACATGGTGACGACGACCGTCCGCGCATCGGCGACAGCCACCGTCAACACCGGGAGCATCGTCACCGAGGAGGCCGGCGACTGTCGCTGCGCTTCGAGATTGAAGGCAACGGCATCGGCATCGAGGGGACTTCCGTCGTGGAAGGTGATCCCGGCTCGCAGACGGATCGTCCACACCTTGAAATCGGAGCTCGATTCGACGGACTCGCCCAGTTCGGGGATCGGAAGTGCCGTCTCGCCCCTGACCATCAAACGGTCGTAGACCGCCCGCCCGGCCTGCAACTCCGAAGTGGTCCACGGACGGCCCGCCGGCGACCACGAGATGGGCGAGTCGGGAACGGCAATCGCCAGCGATCCTCCCTCACGGGGCTTCGTGGGCGATGCCGTCGTGACGGTCGTCTCGGTCGACTCCGGAGCCAAGGCGTCCGAACCGTTGGAACAACCGGCGATCAGCGCCGAAACGATCGTGACAGCGACAGCGAGGACCACCAGTGAATGTCGGGAACGGCGGTTCTTCAGCGTCGGCACGGTGATCGACTGTACGCGGCCACGGCCTCCCCGCCGGGGCAGGGACCACAAAACCCGCCGATGCGGGTGACGGACTGCAAGGATCATCGCCATGGGCGACACACTGAAGGTCCGCGTGGGTATCGGGCTCGGCACGATGACATCCGCCGGCACTCCTGGTCGGTTCGCCGGCATCGTCGACCGGTGCGAGGAGCTCGGATTCGACTCGCTCTGGATGTCCGAGCGCATCGGCGCACCGACTCCCGATCCGCTGATCGCCCTCGCCGTCGCCGCCGGACGGACCCGGAAGCTCAAACTCGGCACCTCGGTGCTCATCCTGCCGGGGCGCAATCCGGTCCTCCTCGCCAAGGAACTTGCGACGCTCGACGTCCTCTCCGGCGGACGATTTCTTCCCGCCGTCGGGCTCGGAGCCGTCGATCCACCCGAGCAGCGCGCCTTCGGCGTCGAACGCACCGAGCGCGGTCGACGTCACGACGAGGCCCTCGAACTCATGCGCAAGTGCTGGACGGGCGAAGTGATCTCGCATGTCGGCGAGTTCTACTCCGTCGACGATGTGCAGGTTCTCCCCCGCCCGCATCAGGACACCCTCGACGTGTGGCTTGGCGGCATTGCGCCGAGCGAACTGCGGCGGGTCGGACGCGTCGGTGACGGTTGGCTTCCGTCGTTCTGCTCACCCGCCGACATCGTCGAGAGCCTGCCGATCATCGAACAAGCTGCCGCCGATGCCGGTCGCACGATGGACCCCGAGCACTACGGAGCACTGATCGCCTATTGCGATGGCGATCTTCCGCCCCGCATCGTCGATCTGATCGAACGCCGTCGACCGGGCATGGACCCCCGTTCGGTCGTGCCCACCCGCGCCGGACTTCCCGCCCTCATCGGGGAATTCATCGACACCGGCGTCTCCAAGTTCGTGGTTCTTCCTCTCGGAGGCGATGTCGACCCGGAGTCGGAACTCGGTGACCTCGCGCAGGAAGTTCTGCCCCTCGAGAACTGAGACCGAACGTGGCTACTTGATGATCGTCTCCATGAGTTCGATGCGGGTGCCGTCGGGATCGGCGAGGAACAGCAGATCTAGCGAGGCCGGCCCCATGTCGATGTGGGTGCGCGTCGATTCGATGACCGTGGCGCCCAGCGACACCAGTTTCTCCTCGACGGCCGGCATGTCCTCGACAGTGAACGAAAGATGCGTGAGGCCCAACTGGTTGCGGGTGGCCGACGGCTCGCCATGCGTGGCCGGTGACTTCCAGCCCAGCAGTTCGATCTTCGTTCCGTCCTTCACGATCATCTGCGAGCGAAGCACCACACCTTTGGGGACCTCGAGGGTGTCGGCGACCTCGTCGCCGACGTCATAGCCCTCGGCAAGCTCGAAACCGAGCCCTTCTGTATAGAAGCGCAACGACACCTCGATATCGGAAACACAGAGACCGGAATGGGAAACGACGATGGAAGCCATGGGCGAGAGTCTGCCCGATTCTCCCCCGGCGGTTTTTCCTACATACATTTTGTCGGCTAGATTAAGGGAACGTAAGAACGCATCCGGTCGGGTGGCAAACCCGGCTTCAGGCGATGTCGACGCAGCGAAGGCTGCAGAGGGAAGACAATCCATGTTTCGTTTCCGATCATTCAACCGGGTCGTCGTGGCCGCAACGCTCATCCTTTCTGGCGCCACCTTGGCCACGGCCGCCTCGACCGTGCCCGCCGGAGCAACCGGCACTGCGCTGACGTTCGACTGCGGAACCGGGTTCGCCAGTTCCTCGACCGGCAACGGCGGCACCGTGACCGTGACCGTCGGCACCTCGTGCACGGGCTTCAACCTCAACGGACTCAACGGCGTACCTCCCGCGGGTTCCGCCACTCTCAACGGATCCTACGTCCCGACCATGCAGCAGATTCCAGTCGCCCCGGGGGACGTCATCGTCTACACCGCTCCCGTCTCGGGCAGCGGAAGGGATGCCCTGAGCTTCCAAGCCGGTCAGAATCCGGGCGACGGTCTGACCATTTCGTTTCCCGTTCCGACAGGTTCGCTCACCGACAATGGCGACGGCACGATGACGGTCACCTACACCGGAGCGATCGTCGGCTTCATGCTCCCGTCCGGTTCGGTCTGTGCGGAGGTCATGCCCGCCATGCCGCCGGCTGACACCGAATTCATCTTCACTCCGCAGGGCCCGGCGGGCGCTTCATTGGCGGCGAGTCCCGCGATCATCTCGGTAGGGACAGTGGTGCTCACAATGACCAGTCCGGACCCGACCCCGTTGACCGCCGGTGCGTACCAGACCTGCATGTATCAGTCCCTCTCGGGCCCCGGAGGCATGCTTCTGTCGAGTCTTGCCATCTCCATCGGTCAGGTCACTCCGACCACAGTTCCGACCACAGTTCCGACCACGGATCCGGTCACGCCTACCTTTACCGGCTGATCAATCGGCAATCGCAGATTTCAATGGGGGCCGTGTCTTCGGACACGGCCCCCGTTGCATTCGCGGACGAGGTCGACCTACGGGCCGTTGACACCCTCGCCAGCGGGTCGTCGGCGCAACGGCTCCCGACGACGGTAGGTGCCGCATCGCCAGAGCCATTCCGCCGGTCCGTAACGGAATCGGTTCAGCCACGGCAGGGACCAGGCGAGCTGGATCCCGGCTACGGCCAGGACGAAGATGATGACGGTCGTGCGACTGTTCGTCGCAGGGTCTGCAAGGGTGCCGAGGATCACGATTCCGAGCAGCGTCTGGGCGAGATAGTTGGTCAGGGCCATACGCCCGACGGCACGCACCCGCTTGTGGATCCGGGTCACCGGACGTTGGTTCCAGAGGGTGATCAGTGCGAGGTAGCCGAGGGCGATCGGAATCGTTGCGATTGTGTTCGGAACTTCGCCGATCACCGCTATGGCCGGCGAGAAATCGGATGCGACCTGGAACGCAAGCCCGGCCAGCGCAATGGGGAGGCCGATGCCGAGACCACAGAGTGCCATCCGGCGATAGAACTCGGCCGGTTTTGTGCCCTGGATGATCTCGAGTCGATAGAGGGCGACACCGATCAGCATCATCCCCGATGAACGGGCGAAGAAGTCGTTGATCAGGAACAATCCGACAAGGTCCGACATCGGTGACCCGTCGGTGAGCCAATAGTCCCCGAGGCCGAGACCGTCTGCCGGTATCGAGCGTTGAACAATCGGAGCGAGCGCGGCAGACCAGAGGACGAGTGTGGCTCCGGCGATCAGGAGTCGGCGAGGCCTCACGTTCCTCATCAGGACGAGGAATGGGGCACAGAGCGCGTAGATCACGAGTACGTCGCCCTCCGAGACCATGCTGTGAGCGAGACCGATCAGAAGCAACAGGAAGTTGCGCCACAACGACAGCGCAACCGGATGGTCGGACTTTGCCGCAGCGCGGTCGGCGAAGAGCACGATTCCGGTGCCGAACAGCATCGAGAACAGGGCCATGGTCTTCTGGTCGACCAGGACCTCGCCGGCCGCACCAATGATCCAGTCGAGCCATGATCGATTACCACCGGCTGACAGGTTGAAATAGGCGGCAGGAACGAGCCCGAATGACACGGCGTTCATGACGAGGATGCCGAGCACTGCCAGACCGCGGATCGAGTCCAGATTCGTCACGCGGAGAGAGTCGGGGAGCGAACTCGCCCGCACATTGTCCGTGGCGGAATTCACGAAGTCGGCGATTCCGGAACATCGATACTTCTGCGTTCGACCATCACGGTGGACTCCACTTTCCAACTACCCGAGGTATCCCGTTGTTCCGGACGACAGGATTCCGGATGCCAGAATTCCGGACGCCAGAATTCCGGACGACAAGCCCGATCTCGTGCCCGGAGTGGGACTTGAACCCACACGCCCCGAAGGGGGCTGGGGGGTTTAAGCCCCCTGCGTCTGCCAATTCCGCCATCCGGGCCTGGAAAGGTTCACGGTAGCCCTCAGGCCACCTGTGAACGGACGTCAGCCGGTATCGGTGCGGGAGCGACTGCGCGAACCCTGGCGAGGCGCTGGGCGCGGGTCGGGGGTGCCACACGGGCCGAGTCGGTCTCGACCGCCGTCCAGAGCCGGGTGCGGATGCGGGCGGCATCGGCACCTTCGAGACGATTGGTCACGATCATGCCGTCGATCATGTCGGCCAGAACGGCGACCCACGGACGACCCTTGAGCCGCACGGCGACAAGTGCACTTCCGTCCGGACGTCGGCGCAGTGTGCGGTCGACCTCGGCGAGTCGGGGCGGGCTGCGGAAGCCCGGGACCTGCAGTTCGTGACGGCGCGCCACTTGCCCGAGCGTGCGGGCGGCGGCTGCGAATCGCAGCGAGGTGGCTTCCATGTGCAGAAGCATGCCGTCCGCCTGTGACAGTCCTTCGGGGTCCGTTCCGGACCCGCATGTGCGTCCGTGCGCCTGTCGCACCGCGTCCGTACCATCGTGTCCGTGTCATCCGACGAGTCCTCGCTCAATCCCCCGCTTCTCAACCCTGCGCAGCAGGAGGTCCTCGACCTCCTCGGGTCCGCTCCCGACGAGCGTCCTGTCTTCGATCCGAACTTGCGCGATTCGCTGATCGACGAACTCGAGGAATCGCTCGCCGACCTCGCACCCGAGCTCGATCCGGCCGATCCTCTCTTCATCTCGAAGCATGCTCTGTCCACAGTTCACGGTTGCGAGGCGCGGCATGTGGCCGAACGCGATAAGGCATTCGAATGGAGCGCTCCTCTCGCCCGCGGCAGCGTCGCCCACAAGGCCATCGAACTCTCCGTGCATTGGCGGGGCCGGCCCGATCCGCTCGAGATGGTCGATGAGGCTCTTGCCCGCCTCGCCCAGGGCACCGACGGTCTCGGCGACTGGCTCGTCACCTGCTCCGAAGCCGAGCGGGCCGAGGTCCGCGCTCTCGCCAACGAACGGGTCGCAACCTTCCTCGAATGTTTCCCGCCCCTGAAGGCCAGTTGGGTTCCCGTCACCGAAGGTCGCCTCCGGGCCGAGCTGCTTGGCGGTCGGATCATCCTCGCCGGCCGCACCGACCTGTCACTCGGTCGATCGGAGGGCAACACCGCCCGGAAAGTCGTCATCGATCTCAAGACCGGCGGGTTCTCCTCCGCTCATCTCGACGATCTTCGTTTCTATGCGCTCATCGAGACGCTGCGTCTGGGTGTTCCCCCGCGCCTCACCGCGTCGTATTACCTCGACGCCGGTCGGGCCCAACCCGAGGCAGTCACCGAGGGGGTGCTGCGTTCCGCTGTCAAGCGAACAGCCGACGGCGCCCGCAAACTGCACGAACTCGCCGTTGGAACGCGCGCGCCCATAGCGCGACCAAGCCGCTCGTGTCGCTGGTGTCCCGCTCTTGCCGACTGTGGGGCTGGCCGGGCGTTCCTCGGCGAGGATTCCTCGGTCGACGTCTTCGACAACGACTGACGTCCTAGAACGGATCGACAGCCGCTTCGGTGGATTCGGCCTCGGCGATCGCCAGTTCGATCTGAGAGTCGGGCGCTGGCTGACCAAGCGACCCGCGCGAGAGATCATCCATTGATGTGAAGGCATTGCCCCCGAGGCGAAGTACTGCGAAGACGCCCAGGAACACGAGTCCCGAACCGGCCACGGTGACCTGAACGTTCACGATGTCGACGAGCCAGCCCTGGAGAAGCGATCCCAGTGGAACGGCCAGCGTGAGGACCATGACGTACAGCGCCAACACCTTGCCCCGCATCGACTCGGTCACCTGCATCTGGACGGTCGTGTTGAGCGTTGACGAGATACCGAGGTAACCGGCTCCAGCGAAGAGCAATGCGAGAGCACCGAGCCACGCAACCGGTGCGGCACCAAGCGCGATCAACGCAAGCCCGTAGCCGACCATGGCGATCGAAAGAATGCGACTGCGCCGCATCCTGGTTCCCCGCCCGGCGACAAACGGTGCTGCGATGATTGCACCCAATCCCATGCAGCCGGCCAGCAGACCGTACGCACCGTCGCCAATTCCGTAGACGCGATCGGCGAACACCACGAGAAGATTGAACAGTGGCCCGCCTAGGAATCCGAGGGCGAACACGACCGTCATACAGGCCATGATTCCCCGCTCGGTGCGGACATATTTCATGGCCGTCCACATCTCGGCCAGAGGCCGACCCCGACCCACCGGTCGGGCCCTCTCGACCCGCACGACGTGAACGAAGAGCAACGCGATCAGCATCACCACGAACGTCATCGCATTGATGAAGAACGACCAGCTCGCACCCAGGGTGGCCAGAACGATGCCACCCACGGCCGGGCCGAACGCTCGGGCCGCATTGAACTGGGCCGAATTGAGTGTCACCGCGTTGAGGAGATGTTCGCGGGGAACAAGTTCGGTGACGAACGCCTGCCACGAAGCGACAGTGAACCCCGCCGCAAAGCTGTTTGCCGCGAGCAGCGCGACGATCACCCCGACTCGGCGCTCGCCGTTCACCCAATCAATCCAAAGCGCGAGCGTCAACACAAGCTGGGCCAATCCGCCAACGATCAGCACGGTGCGTCGATGGAACCGGTCGGCCACCCAACCCGCATAGGGCCCGGTCACGACCATCGGGGCATACGACAGGAATCCGGCAACGCCGAGCCACACACCCGACCCCGTGAGCTTGAAGATGACGAACGGGACAGCAACGTTCTGAAGCCACGTGCCGCTGCTCGACAACAACGAGGCAAACCACATGATGCGGAAGTTCCGGTATCGGAACGCGATGAGCGTTCCTGCCCGTTGCCGTGTTGACGGCGTCTCCGCTGAGACCATCAGGCGATCCAGGCGTCGTAGAACTCGCTGCGCCGCTCGGCCCATTCCTCCGACGTGAGCGAATAGCGCACGTGGTCCTCCCATATCCCGTTTATCTCGAGATACCGAACCGCCGTTCCCTCGTTGCGTAATCCCAACTTGGCGACGACGCGGTGACTCGCGGCATTGCGGGGAATGATGGCTATCTGCAGCCGATGCAGGTGAAGCTCTTCGAATGCGTAGCGGGAAAGGACGACCAAAGCCTCGGGCGTGAACCCCTTGCCGGCCTGCGTCTCGTCGATCCAATACCCCACGTAGCCGCTCTGGAACGGACCGCGCTGGACTGATGACAGGTTGATCTCGCCGCAGAAGTCACCGTCGACGAAGATCCCGAACCCGTAACCGGACCCGAGCTGCCGCTCGCGCTGACGAGCGCTACAGCGGATGGCGAACGCCTCGCGGTCCTCGATCACATCGGGTGCGCCCGGCGGACGTGTCGGCTCCCACTTCGTGAGCCACTCGGCGTTGCGGCGCCTGACATCGCGCCACACGGAGAAATCGGTTGCCACCAGTGGACGCAAGACAACCCGACGTCCGAAAAGCGTGCTCACGGGACGTGATTCTAGCGGGCCCTCCCCCGACGGATGGTGGCCGAACACGGGCCCACTCAATGCAATTACCGTCCGTCGAGTATCGACATGGCGAGGCCGTCGAGAATGTCCGATTCCGAAACCAGCATCTCGCGGAGTCCGAACCGACGCATGATCGTGACGAGGACACACATGCCACCGACGATGACGTCGGCCCTCTCGGGTTCGAGACCCGGGTTGTCTTTGCGATCCTCGAGCGATTCGGTGGCGAGGGTTCGGAAGACATCTTCCACCGTCGCCCGCGTCATCCGGAGGTGGTGCACCTTGTCGCGGTCGTAGGTGGTCATGCCGATCTCGACCGCAGCGGCGGCATTGACGGTTCCGGCCAGGCCCACGAAGGTCTTCGCTTCACCGATCTGGGGAATTGCACGGAGAACATCGTCGCAGTGAAG
>WLFD01000107.1 GCA_009703925.1 Actinomycetota bacterium
TCATCTGGGAGCACATGGAGCGCTGGATGTTCCACACCGGTGAGGTCATCGACCATCCCTTCGTGTCGGTGATGGAAGTCCGCGACGGCAAGATCAGTCGTTGGCACGATTACTCGCACATCGGTCACCTGATCGACAACGCACCGCAGTGGTGGCTCGATCACATCATCACCGCATCCGCTGAACCGGCGTAACTGTTAGCCGTTTGGTCGGACGGTGAGGGTTGAACCCTTGCCGTTGGGCAAGCGATCCACTCGGATTCCCATGGCAAGGCTGTCTTTCATCGCTTCGACGTGAGTGATGACGCCAACGGTGCGGCCACCCGCCTGAATGTGTGTCAACGCGTCGACAGCTTGGTCGAGTGAATCTGGATCGAGCGAGCCGAATCCCTCGTCGACAAACAATGCTTCAAACACGCGACCGTTGGCGTTGCCGCCATGGCCGATGACGTCGGCGAGTCCAAGCGCGAGTGCGAGTGATGCCTGGAATTGTTCACCGCCACTAAGCGAGCCCGGTCGGCGTGAAGCACCAGTGTGCGCATCGAGCACCCGGAGGTCGAGGCCTGACTGTCGCCCGGCATGGCCAGAATCATCAGAGCGTTCGATTTGATAGCGACCGTTTGTCATCTTTTGTAGGTGATGGTTTGCTGCCGCAGCCACGCGCTCCAGTTCGCCCGCGAGTACCCAGGTTTCAAGCGCGATCCGCTTAGGACCTTGACCATCACAGGTCTTGGCGAGCGACTGAAGTGAGTCCGAGCGCACACACGCGTCTTCGGATCCGTCCTTGATTGCTTGCGCATCCGCCAGATTGCGTCTTGCCAACTCGAGATGCCCCGTGATCTGACTCAGGGCATCGGAAGCGGCCTCGGCAGCAGCGCGAGTTGTCTGCGAAGCAAACTCGAGATCAGTGGCATCGGGACGAGACTCGGGAAGATCAAGCTTGAGATTCTCGGACAGAAGTGTCTGATTCTCGGCGGCACGAGTGTCGAAGTCGAAGATTGTGGAATCAAGCATGACGAGTTGTTCTGCGCTCAGAGCAACGGCCTGCGCTTCATCGACCGTTGCAAACGAAGACACAACGAGTGCTTCGGCAAGCGCTGCCGCAGATGACTTCGCCATTCCTTCGGCATTCGTAACCGCTTGTGCCGATTGTCGACACGCCGCAATGCAGATTTCGAGATGAATGAGCGCATCGGCGATCACATCCAGCCCATCGCGCGCTCCGTTGGGATCCGTCTCCCAAGCTGCGGCGAGTTCACCGAGATCCCCACGAAGAGATTCGCACTTCTGGCCCGTCGTGCTGATTTGAGGTTCGACTGCGGCGAGTTCGAGGCCAATCTCGGCCAGTCGAGCAGTGATCACTGTTTTCTCGGACTCTGCCGCGTCGATCTCGGCATTGACCGTTTTCAGTTTTGTGGCCGCATCAACGGTGCCTTTGTGCTTGGAGGTTGCGAGTTCACTTTGCGCGGCCAACTCTTCCACCGGCCGCGCTGCAGCATCACCAAGCGAGGCGACGAGGTCCTCTTGACGATTATCGAGGCGGAGAAGTTCCTGCGTGGCATCGATCGCCGCTTGCGCTGCCGCATCGCGAGTCGCACTATCCACCTTCTGATCGCCAGATGATGCAGCCGGCGACGGGTGCTCGTGCGAACCACAGACCGGACACGCGTCGCCCGGGACAAGTGATTCCGCGAGTCGTGGTGCCGCTGAGTCGTCGAATGCCTTGATCGCCACTCGCTGAAGGGCAACTGCTTCGTCCTGCGCCATCTGAGCCTGAGGAATCAGCGCCCCAACTGTGGCAAGTTCTTGGCGCTGGCGGAGAAGCTCCTGCGCCTTCTCGACCTCGACGCGACATTGGGGTTCGGTTGCGGCCAGTGCTTCAAGCTCGAGCTTGTCGCTCTGGCGGGGAAGCAGCAACGTCGTTATGTCTTCGCAACGCTTCGTGCCCTCGGTGCGCTCGGCCTCGAGAGTCAACTTCTGCTTCTCGAGTCGGGCGAGCAATTGCGAAGCTGAAGACAGCTCGTTGAGCGCCGTTCGCTGTGCGTCGTTCTTTGCACGAGCCGCCACCAGCGCGTCGGCAGCACTATCGGGATCACGAAGCGCGCCGATCTGCGCCTGAATCGACGCCCGACTCAGGGCCTCGATGTGCTCGTCAAGTGTGGCTCGCATCGTGACGCTTTCCGCTGCATCACGACGTTCTGTTGTAGCGGCAACGAGAACGGGCTGGGCCCGCCGTGCCGCATCGCGCTCGGCGCGACGCTTATCGAGATCGCTCGATTGCTCATCGAGCAATCGGCGTTCTTCACGAAGTTGGACACGCTTGTCCCAGGAGTCGATGATCGACAGCGCCTCGGTGTGAGCGGCGAGCGCTGCAATTGCCAAGTTCGCCAGTTTGCGCTCGGCCTCCTGGAGTGGCTGAGTTCTCTCGTCCAGGCGTTGCAACCGAGTCGCCGATCCATCAAGCGAGTGTTCATCGGCAGATTCGCCGTCGAGAGGCTGTGCATCGGCACTGGAATCTGTTGGATTCTCCGCGTTAGGCAACAAGTCATCAGCCGCCTGCAGCGCGCCGCTGATCGCAAACTGGTGCTGACGAAGCTGATCCTCGATATCGGCAACGACGCTCTTCGCATCGTTGGCCCGAGCCTTCAGTTCGTCAACAACAGTGAGCCACTTTCCGGTACCGAAGAGTTGACGAAGAAGCGGCAGGCGCGTTGTGGTGTTCGCGAGCAAGAACTCCTGAAACTGACCCTGCGGAAGCAGAACAACGCGTTCGAATTGTTCGGCATCGAGGCCGATCAGTTCGACGCATGCGGCAGTGACCTTCTTTGGTTGGCTTGCGAGCGAGACATTGTCGCTTTCGCGAACCAGCACGGCCTTGGCGGCAACCTTTACCGGGTCGCCATCACCACGGAGTCGCGGCCGAAACTGCTCGGGTGTGCGATCGACGCGGTAGCCCTCTCCGTCGATGGCGAATCGCAACTTCACCGAACACGTGGCGTCGGCATGAGCGTGCTGAGAGCGAACATCGCCCTTGTCGCGCGCTCCTGGAACCTCGCCATAAAGCGCGTACGCCATCGCGTCGAAGATCGTGGTCTTGCCTGAACCGGTAGGACCGGTGACGACATACAGCCCAAGTTCGGTCAATGAGTCGAAATTGACCGTCTCGGTACCCGGGTACGAACCAAATGCCGTGAACTCGAGACTCAGCGGCTTCATCGTGTCACCTCGTTGGTGATGAAGACCTTGTCGATCGCGGCGACCACGGTGTCTCGCTGCAGCTCACTCAGCGGCTCGTTCACGATGTCTTCCCAGAATTTCTCGGCCGCATCACGCGGTGAAAGCGCTGATCGGATTTCATCGTTCGGACCAATGGCCGTTGATGTTCCTGCCATCTTCATGACGACGTCGGTGCAATACGGGTACACCTCGAGCAGTCGCGACTTCGCATCGACGACATAGGCGTTGTCTGTGAGCACGGCCTTCACGTACTTCTCGGCGGCCTCGGGGTGCGCGCCAGGCGCAAGCAGTTCGTCGATCGTGCCCGTAAGCGTGATGACGCCGCGCCCGACCGGAACCGGTACCACTTCGGCCGAACAGCCGCCGTCAGGACTCATCTCGATGAGTACCACCGACTTCGGGCCGGTTTCAGAAAACGAATAGGCGATGGGCGTTCCCGAATAGCGAATCTGCTCTGCTCCACCGATGACCTGAGGTGTGTGGAGATGTCCCAGAGCCACATAGGAGAAGCCCTCGAGCACTGTGGCGGCGACCTGGTCCGTGCCACCAACCGTCAGTTGTCGTTCAGAGTCCGCGGTCGTTGATCCGCCCACAAAAGCATGCACAACGGCCAGCGAACGAGATGATTTCGAATCGAACCGAGCCCGATCGATCGCCTTTTCAAGCACCGACTCGTGGGTGGGCTTCACTTCGGCCTCGGCCAACTCGGCCTTCCACTCGGGTGGCGCCAACTGCGGATCGAGGAAGGGAATCAGCGCGACATCGAGCGGTCCGTCGGAGAACCCGAGGGTGATGATCTCGCCGGCCCGGCCGTAGCCACCCCGCACGAAGACGCGGGCTTCGTCGGTGAGGCCGTCGAAGGCCGAGACGCGGTCGGCGCCGTCGTGATTGCCGGCGATCGCCACCACTGCGATGCCGGCCTGATGGAACGCGATGAGCGTCGTTCGCCACAGTGCAACCGATTCCTGGGGCGGGATGGATCGGTCGTACAGATCGCCGGCCACGACGAGGAGCTCGACCCCGTTGGCGATGGCTGTCTGCAGGACCCACTCACAGAACTCCGCCTGAACCTCATGGAGAGACACGGAGCTGAAGTTCCGGCCGAGGTGCCAGTCGCTGGTGTGCAGGATTTTCATGATGGGGCCGATGGTAGGGGCCGGGTGTGACAGAGGGGCCGGGCAGTGGGTGATCGGGAGACGGTGACAAGCCACCATCCGAGTTGGGGCAAAGGCAGGAACCTTTCGCTCCAACGTGCATCGCACCCTCCCGACGTACTAGGAATCAGAAGGACACATCGGCGGTTGCCTGCGGCGCACGGCATCCCCCTCGCAGCGGGAATGGAAGTGCCCCCTGCACGTGTCCTACTTGCTCGGGCCGTGTTCACAGATCAATCCAGTGCGCAGATCAATCCAGTTCGCAGACCCACCGTCAGATTTTCCGGAGAGTCCCCATTCATGACCACAATCGCTACACCCGAGTCAGCAACTCCCCCGGTGATCAACGCCGAGGATGAACTCCTTGGCGTCGTCCTCACCCCCCGCCAGATCTGGGAGCTGCTCGACCTGATCAACGATTCGCCCGGCGACGCCGACGAGGATGTCCTCGACGCGATTGCGAACAAGCTGCGCGCTCCCCGGGTGTTCACCCGCGTCAGTGCCGCCCGCTACCAGGGCCGCCTCCTCGCCCTGAGTTCCGAAGAGCACGCCTCGGTCATGGCCCTCGTTGAAGATGACGCAACCCCGTCCGCCGAGATCATCGAAACGGTCGGCGCCCGTCTCGTGGCCCTCGTTCCCGATCGCGGACGCGGCTCGCGTCATCCCGACTGATCCGTCCGGTTCACGCAGCAACCGGTTCACGCAGACACCGAGGGGGAATCATGGGGAACATCTTGGGCCTCGACGAGGTCCGTACCCGCAATCTTGCGGCTATCGAAGGCGCGTTCGCGGGAATCGCCGCCGGTGACGCCGAAGCCCAGTTGGCGAATTACACCGACGACTTCGTTCTCGACTTCCCGTTCTCCGATCCACCTAAGGTTGTCAACGGCAAAGCCGAAGGCCTTCCCTACCTGTCGGGAGCGTTCAAGGTCTTCCGTTTCTCGTTGACAATCACCGAGGTGCACGCGTGCCTCGATCCCGATCGACTGATCGTCGAGTTCACCGGCGAGGGCAGCTATCTCCCCACCGGCGCTCCGTACGCCAACACTTACATCGTGGTGTTCGACTTCCGCGACGGATTGATCAGTCGCCAGCGCGAATATTTCAACCCGCTCGCCGCCCAGCGCGCCACCGGGGCGTTGCCGGCGGGCGGCTGATTCAACCGGGCAGGCCGTCAAGCGCCTTCTTGTAAGCGCGCAGGTCGTCGACGAAGAGCGCTGGACGCTCGAACGCGGCGAAGTGTCCGCCACGGGCCTGCTCGCTCCAGTACACGAGGTTGTACTTCTTCTCGCCCCATGAGCGCGGGGTCTGAAGCAGCTCGAGCGGGTACACGGCATGACCGGTCGGAACATCGACGCGACCGGCCCAACCCTGCGCGGCACCGTTGCCGGCCCGGGCCGATTCGGCGTACAGCCGCGCCGCCGAGCCGACTGTGTTGGTGACCCAGTAGACCATCAGATTGTCGAGCAGGCGATCCCATCCGTAGGTCGCCTCGATGCTGTCGACACCGGACGAATCGGGATCGAGATCGCTCCAGGCGTTGAACTTCTCGAGGATCCATGCCGCCAGACCGGTCGGTGAATCGGTGAGACCGTAGGCGAGCGTCTGCGGGCGCGTGCCCTGAATCGCCATGTAGCCGGTGCCATCGGCGATGCGGGCTCCGGCCGCCCCCAACCGCACGTTGTCGGCATCGGTGACGCCGGCCATGGGATCGGGATCATCCGCGTCGGGGAAGGCGAACAGCATGTTGACGTGGATCCCGAGCAGTCGATCGCCGTAGGCCTCGCCGAGACGACGGGTGACGATCGCGCCCCAGTCGCCGCCCTGGGCGATGTACTTGTCGTAACCGAGTTGTTCCATGAGTTCCGCGATCGCGTCGGCGATGCGGTTGACGTGGAACTCGGGTTGACGCGTCGGACCGGAGAACCCGTAGCCGGGCATCGACGGCACCACGACGTGAAACGCATCCTCCGCCTTGCCACCGTGCGCAACCGGATCGGTGAGCGGACCGATGACATCGAGGAACTCGACGAAGGAACCGGGCCAACCGTGGGTGAGAACCATCGGCGTCGCGTCGGGCTCGGCCGAACGCACATGGATGAAATGCACCTGTTCGCCGGCGGCTTCGGTCAGGAAGTGCGGCCAGACGTTCATCGCAGCCTCGCGCGAACGCCAGTCGTAGTTGTTGCGCCAGTACGTCACTGCCGCTTCGACTTCGGTGACCGGGATGCCGAGCGACCAGGGTTCGCCGGGGGCCTGATCCGGCCAGCGGACATTGTCGAGTCGTCGGTTCAGATCGTCGAGGACGGAATCGGGAATCGAGATGGTGAACGGTTGAGGCGTCATCCCCAGAAACTAGGTGGAACCCGCATCACAAAACGACCGGAGGGAGGGCCAATGCGGCCCTCCCTCCGGGGTTCTTCGCTGAACCTCGTCCGATCAGCCGGTGAAGGCCGGTGTGGCGATCTCCTCGATCACCGCGACCGGCGTGCAGCCCTCGCCACTGGTGGCGTCCCAGGTGACGATGATTGCTCCGTCACCCAGGTTCTCGGCAACGCTCGTTCCACCGAGCGGAACGAGGCTCGCTCCGCCACCACCACCGGCTCCGCTGGCGTAGTAGCCGACGCCGCCACCGCCACCGCCGAAGAGGCCGCCACCGCCACCGCCGCCCGAATCGGGTCCGGCGCCACCGGTACCGCCCGAGGCGAACACGCCTGCGGCGGCTTCGGCATCGGGAGGAGCGACAAGCGTGGAGCCGACTTCGGTGCCGGCCGCGCCGCCACCGGAAAGGGTTCCGGCCCCGCCGCCCGTCGACGAGTAGGCATCCGCGATCGCCTCCGGTACAAGAGCATCCGTCACCGGAACAACGGGAGCGCCGTCAGAGCCAGGAAGGTTCGCCGGTCCACCGTCGCCACCCATCCCTCCGGGTCCGCTGTCACCGGCACCGCCACCTCCAGCGGCAACCGCCAACGGGGTGGTGCCGCGGAGGATCCACGACGCACCGCCACCACCGGCAGCGCCCGGTCCACCGGTACCGCCGCCACCGACGCCGCCAGCACCCTCGGGGCCGGCCGCGATCGCATAGGCGGCGGGATCGGTTTCGGCATTGAGCATGAAGGACATGTCCGGAACGCCGTCAGATCCTGCGCCAGCCACCACGAGCGTCAACGTCTCGCCTTCGACAACGTCGATCAGACCGGCAACCACATCGCCGTAACCGCCTGTCCCGGTCGTCGAAGCCGGAACGGCGCCCACGATCGGAGCCACGCCACCGTTGCCACCGGAACCACCACCGAGTGCGACAGCGATGCGACACACCCCCGCCGGAACGACCCAAGTGGACTCGCCGGGGGTGGTGAGAACCGCTTCTTCCTCTGCTGCGCTTGCTGCCGGAGCAACAACCGTGAATCCGACCAGCAACGCTGCCGCTGCCAGCACCACCGTCACCGGCCGACGCGCCACGCGACCCGCCGAACCTCGCAAATTGTCCATCGAAATCTCCTAATGAGTGACTGCACGTATGCAGGCACTCATCGTTGGCGGGTCTACCGCTGAGATCTTCGCCCCGATGGTGTATTCACCGGGTCTGCGTCAGCGGGCCATTGCCCCGGCGGTGATGCCCCCATCGACGTAGATGATCTGACCGCTCACATAACGCGAATCGTTTCCGCACAGGAACGACACCACGTCGGCGATGTCGGACGGCGAACCCACCCGACCCATGGGAACACCCTTGGCGCGTTCTGCTGCTCGTTCGCCCTCATAGTTCGCCGACGTGCCTTCGCTCACGATGAGGCCCGGTCCGATCGCGTTGGCCCGGATGTTGTCGGCACCGAGTTCGAGAGCCATCGTGCGGGTCAGCGATTCGACTCCCGATTTCGTCGCCGGATAGAGCCCGAGTCCCGGCGAATGGGTCCAGGCCGCACCCGACGACATGTTCACGATGCTGCCGGTTCCGGCCGCTTTCATCTTCGGTACGAATGCCTGCGTGCACCACACAATCCCCATGATGTTGACGTCGAACACCGCCTGCGCGTCCTGAGGCGTCATCGTGAGGATCGAATCGAAACGCCAGATTCCGGCGTTGTTGACCAAGGCATGACATTCGGGGATCTGGGCCGCCACGCTCATCAACGAATCGCGGTCGGTGACATCGCACTGGAAGGCCACGCCGCCAACGGCGTCGGCGGTTTCCTGCGCGCTGGCAAGATCCAGATCGAGGCACACGACATCGAAACCGTCGCGGGCGAGGCGCTCGGCATCGGCGCGTCCGAGCCCGCGGCCCGAGCCGGTGATCACTGCGGTCGCCATCAGACTGCACCGTCGAGTTTGAACACGCGGATCGCGTTCTCGCGGAGGAACTTCGGCCACACCTCGTCCTTGAGCTGCACATTGCGCATGTCGGTGAAGATCCGTTCGAGGGTGAGACCGGCCGGGTAGTAGCCGGCGTACATGATCTTGTCGGCGCCGCGGCTGTTCGCGTACTTGATGATCGCCTCGGGGTAGTACTTCGGAGCGAACGCGCTCGGCATGTAATAGAGCCCGGGCCACTTGAGCATGAGCTTCACCGCGAGCTCTTCCCA
>WLFD01000108.1 GCA_009703925.1 Actinomycetota bacterium
CCCGATGGCGGAGCCCTCGCGAAGTTGCTTCCGCTTTTCAAACTCGGACTCGGCGGACGCATGGGTTCGGGACGCCAGTGGTGGAGCTGGATCACCCTCGCCGACGAGATTGCCGTCATCCGCTGGCTTCTTGACAACGACGTCTCCGGGCCGGTGAACGCCACCGCTCCCAACCCGTGCACGAACCGGGATCTCACCAAGGTGCTCGGCGAGGTCCTGCACCGGCCCACGCTCTTCCCCGTTCCTTCGTTCGGTCCGAAGCTGCTTCTGGGCGCGGAACTCGCCGATGCCCTCCTGTTCACGAGCAGCCGCGTGCTTCCCGGCGTCCTCTCGGACAGGGACTTCCCGTTCGCCCATCCCACTCTCGAGGCCGCTCTTCGGGCGATCCTCGACCGACCCGCTGCGGCCTGAGAGGATCAGGGCATGACGTCACCCTCGAACAACCCCCGCGAGGTCTCGGTCAGCCGGGTCATCGCCGCCGATCCCGCTGCAATCTTCGCGGTGCTCGCCGATCCCTCGAAGCATCCGATCATCGACGGATCGGGTTCCCTGGTCCACGTGAAGGGCAATCCCTCCCAGTTGGTTCTCGGCGACAAGTTCTCGATGAACATGAAGATCGGATTCTCCTATTCGATCAAGAACACGGTCGTCGAATACGAGAAGGACCGTCTCATCGGATGGCGACACTTCGGCCGGCACGTGTGGCGCTACACGCTCGAACCCGTCGACGGCGGAACCAAGGTCACCGAAACGTTTGACTGGTCCGGGGCGATCATTCCCAAAGTGATCGAATTGCAGCACTATCCCGAGAAGCACCCGGTCGCCATGGCCAAGACGCTCGAACGCCTCGACACGTACGTCACCACCGGCGAGGTCCCGGGGAACTGAGCACGGTGCACCCGATGTTCGAAACGCTGGTTCCCCTCGGCTGGGATGAGCGCTGGGCGTCGACACTCGAGAGTGCTGAACCGGGAGCACTGCCCGGCCGTGTCTTGCAGCATCATGGGGCGGGGCTCGTCGTCGCCCTGCCCGAAGGCACCGAAACGATCATGCTCACGAAGCGTCTCGATCCCGAGCCGACCGTGGGCGACTGGGTTGCTGTTGTCGACGACGAGGCGATCGCTGTACTCGACCGACGGTCGCTGCTTCGACGTCGCTCCGCCCACGGCGACAAGGAACAGCAACTCGCTGCAAACGTCGACACTGTTCTGCTTGTGTGCGGACTCGATCGGCCGGTCAAGGACGGGCGCATCCAGCGCGGCACGACGATCGCGCGCGATGCCGGAGCGCGTCCGGTGGTGATTCTCACCAAAGCCGCGATCGGTGACGCCGATTCCGATCCCGAACAGGCAGCTGCCGATGTACGGATCGCCCATCCCGGAGTCGACGTCATCGTCACCTCGGTGAACGAGGGGCAGGGTCTCGACGAACTGCGAGCCCTCATCGGAACCGACACGGTCACCCTCCTCGGGGAATCTGGCGCCGGGAAGTCGAGCATCGTCAACGCACTTCTCGGATCGGAGATCGTGCCGATCGGAGCCGTCCGCAAGGGGGATTCGAAAGGGCGTCACACCACGACCGGCCGCGAACTCCATCTGCTTCCCTCGGGCGGCGTGCTCATCGACACCCCGGGCATCCGGGCTGTGGGCCTTGTGGCCGAGGATGATGCAGTTGCCGAGACGTTCAGCGACGTCGACGAGGTCGCCGAGATGTGTCGGTTCGCCGATTGCCAACACGACGGTCAACCTGGATGCGCGATCGCGCAAGCCCTCGAATCCGGTGAACTACTCACCGGCCGCGTCGAAGGTTGGCGTCGCTTGCGCGAAGAGAGTGAAGCCATTGCCCAACGGGCAACGCTCGCCGAGCAACGACGCACCGATCGCGACTTCGGCAAGGAAGCCAAGGAAGCAAAACGCTCCGGTCGCCATCGCTGACGATGCCGTCCTGCTGTTTGCGCCCGGGCAGATCTCGGGTCAACCGTCGAGTGACCGGACCGCCTCGACGATCTCCGAAACGGGGCGGAACGTAAGCCCGGCAGTTGCCCTTCGGGCCCAGCGCACGATCCCGGCGGCGTCGATGACGAACACCGATCGGCGGTAGAAACCGAGCGGCCCGAGTATGTCGTAGTTGCGCCCAACCTCCCGGTCCACGTCGGCGAGAAGTGGGAATGCGAACCCGCCGTTCTGTTCCGCGAATCCGACGTGATCATCGACCGTCTGCGGACTGAGCGCGAGCACCTGTGCACCGACCGACGCGAACGCACCGATGTCGTCTGTGTACGAGCGCAACTGGACGGTGCACACCGGCGAATTGTCGGCCGGATAGAAGACGAGAACGACGGGAATCCCCTCGTACTCGGAGAGGGTGTATCTACGCGCTCCCCCATCCGTCCCGTCCACGCCCTCGAGATTGAATTCCGGCGCGCGTTCGCCGACCTTCAGCATCGCCCTCAGGCGTCCAGCGTCTGAAGGAGTTCGTCGGGGATGTCGAAATTCGCGTACACATCCTGGACATCGTCGTTGTCTTCGAGTGCATCGATGACCCGGAGCACAGCCCTTGCAGCATCGGCGGTATCGAGATCGATGGTGGTCGTCGACACCATCGTGGTGTCGGCTGACTCGAACGCGATCGACGCGTCCTCGAGAGCGGCACGAACGGCGGGAAGATCTGTTGGAGCGCACATCAGACGCCATGTGTCGCCTTCATCGACGAGATCTTCAAGCCCCGCATCGAGTGCGGCCACCATCACATCGTCCTCATCGACCGACCGAGCCAGGACGATCACGCCCTTGCGCTCGAACTGCCAGCCCACCGCCCCCGGCTCAGCGATGGATCCACCGTTCTTCTTCAGGGTTGAACGGATGTCGCTTCCGGTGCGGTTGCGATTGTCGGTGAGCACATCGATCAGGATGGCGACGCCGTTCGGCGCATAGCCCTCGTACGTGATCTGCTCGTAAGTCACGCCTTCCAGTTCGCCGGTTCCCCGCTTGATGGCGCGCTCGATCGTGTCGATCGGCACCGAACTGTCGCGCGCCTTCTGGAACATCGTCCGAAGCGCCGGGTTCATCGCCGGGTCGCCACCGCCCTCGCGTGCGGCGACTTCCACCTGACGGATCAGCTTCGCGAAGACCTTGGCGCGCTTCTGGTCGGCGGCGCCCTTCTTGTGCTTGATCGTCGCCCATTTGGAATGGCCAGACATCAGATACCCCTTTGTCGATGTTCGGTGCCCTGTAGATCCGGGACCTGTGGACTCATGCTGCCACCTGACGAACGAACAACTCGTGCATTCGAAGATCGGGTTCGAGTTCGGGATGGAACGACGTCACCATCACGTTGCCCTGACGACAGGCGACCGGCCAGCCGTTGTCGACAGCGGCAAGGATCTCCACGCCCGGGCCGACCCGCTCGACGATCGGAGCGCGGATGAAGACGGCGTGCACCGGTGCTTCCGGAAGCCCGATCACGTCGAGATCCGCCTCGAAGGAATCGATCTGTCGGCCGAATGCGTTGCGTCGGACATCGATGTCGATGGCCCCGAACGAGCGTTGATCGGCCCGGCCATCGATGACATTGGCGGCCAGCAGGATCATCCCCGCACACGTCCCGAAGGCTGGCATGCCCGCTTCCAGACGAGCGGCCACCGGCTCGAAGAGTGCATTGATCGTCAGCAGTTTGGACATTGCCGTCGACTCCCCACCAGGGAAGATCAGGGCATCGACCGCTGCGAGATCCCGGGCGTTGCGGACTTCGAGATGTTCAACGCCGAGGCGCGTCAGGGCGTGCGAATGAAGCCCGACCGCGCCCTGAAGGGCGAGAACGCCCACCACGGGACCCGGCACCTGGGGGCTCCGATGGCGATGGCGACATGATCGACTGAAGCGAAGCGGACCCCGAGGCCCGGTTCACCAACCCCGATCGGCAAGTTTGGTCTCGAGGCTTGCGATCTCGAGACCGGGCATTGCGTCACCGAGACCACGGCTGACCTTGGCGAGGATGTCCGCGTCGCGGAAGTTCGTCGCCGCTTCCACGATCGCCTTCGCCATGAGGGCCGGATCGGAACTCTTGAAGATTCCCGAGCCGACGAAGACCGTCTCGGATCCGAGCTGCATCACGAGGGACGCATCGGCCGGGGTTGCGATACCACCGGCGCAGAACAGAGGAACGGGGAGCTTGCCTGTCTCGGCGATCTCCTGAACCAGCGGCAGAGGCGCCTGAAGACGCTTCGCCCATTCGAACAGTTCGGCCGAATCGGCAGTTGTGATCTTGCGGATGTCGCCGAGGATCGAACGGATGTGCCGAACGGCTTCGACCACGTTGCCCGTACCGGCCTCGCCCTTGGAGCGGATCATGCACGCCCCTTCGGAGATGCGGCGCAACGCTTCGCCGAGGTTGGTGGCACCACAGACGAAGGGAACCGAGAAGGCCCACTTGTCGATGTGATGGGTCTCGTCGGCAGGTGTCAGAACTTCGGATTCGTCGATGTAGTCGACGCCGAGGGACTGGAGAATCTGGGCTTCGGCGAAGTGACCGATGCGGGCTTTGGCCATGACCGGGATGGTGCAGACGGCTTGAATGCCCTCGATCATCTCCGGATCGCTCATGCGGGCCACACCACCATCGCGGCGGATGTCGGAAGGCACCCGCTCGAGGGCCATGACGGCCACCGCACCGGAGTCTTCGGCAATACGTGCCTGCTCGGGATTGACGACATCCATGATGACGCCACCCTTGAGCATTTCAGCAAGCCCGCGCTTGACGAGTTGCGTACCCGTTTCGCGGCTCACGACACCTTCGGAGAACTGTTCAGCCATGACCGCAGTCTACGGCCGGAGGCCACCACCTGACGAAGTCGGGACGGTGTGACTATTTCCGCAGGGCGAGAAGGGCGTCGGCGCCGATCTGGTCGATCGGAAACACCGGAGAATCCGGGCGGGGAAGCTCCACCCATGTCCGCCCGCGGACGAGATCGATGGGGGCCCCGAGCGAGTCGGTGAGCACTGCGGGGCTGGCGGCGGTCGGACGGGACCAGCGGCCGGCGACGATCTTCCCGTCGCTCAGAACGACAGCGGCGCCCGAAC
The DNA here is from genome assembly GCA_009703925.1 of Actinomycetota bacterium. Classification (GTDB taxonomy): domain Bacteria; phylum Actinomycetota; class Acidimicrobiia; order Acidimicrobiales; family Acidimicrobilacustridaceae; genus Acidimicrobilacustris. The sequence continues at coordinate 5,079 of WLFD01000108.1, forward strand.
CGACCGTGAGCGCCATTGGAGAGCGACTGTCGGCCGGACTCACTCCGTATTCCGTGAAGAGGATCACCACGTTGGCCGGAGCGACCTGGATCCCCTTCTCGTCGAGAGTCGCGCTGTTCGCCCGGGGATGTGCCCCGTCGATCTGGAAACGGTTCCATCCCTTGGTGAGCGGGTCCCAGACGTAATCGATGACCGTGCCACCGCCGAAGTCGACGGACATGCCCGGGACGGGGGCACCGCCGAAGACGGCGTCCTTGGCCAGATACGTGAAGATGGGACTCGGTGCTCCCTGCCCGGAGGGCGCCATCATTCCGAGCAACTGGGGCAGATGCAGGTACAGGTTGTGCGGAGCCATCCGGTCATTCGATCGGTAGTACGCCGCAGTCGCGATGTTGTACGACGAGTCGGTCAGGATGCCGTTGCGGGCGGCCGCGGAAATCTCGGCGGTCACACCGGCGTTGCCACCGGACCAGGCGAAGAGCGGCTTCGACAGGTTTGCGACAAGATCGACGTCGCTCGAACGTGCCGACCGGACCGGACCGACGGGGTCGGCGAGATCCGAGTGGAACACGAGCGCGAATCGGGTGATTCCCTCGACCAACAGCTCGTAGACGATGTCGGCCTGATTGATACCGGTTTGGGGCCGGGCATCCTGACTGTTGTCCATCTTCACGACGATCGCCGGATGATCTCCGGAGGTCGAAGCAGCTGCGTCGGCGAGGCCGGTGAGAGGCCATACGGGCAAAGGCGCAGTGGTCGTCGTTGTCGTGGTGGTCGGCTCCGACGTTTCCGATTTCTCGGAACCCGAGAGCGCGAAGAACCCGATCGCGGCACCGGCAAGGACGACAGCAGCCGCGGCGGAGATGATGGCGACGCGGCGACGGTTCACAGCAACCGGAGTCCTTCGAGACGGAGATCGAATGCCGCCCTCTCGCCCTCATGGGCTCCGGTGGGGCCGGGATCGGCCATCCAGAGATGTGCCGTTGCCGGATCCGGTTCGGCAAGACGGGTGCCGACCCGTTCACACTCGACAAGGGCGGCGAGGAGACCCGGGGGGTAACGCGTGAGTCCGACACCGGCGCGGTCGAGGAGGATGTCGCGCTCGGGACTGGCAAGAGCGTTGACGCCGGAACCGGCGAGTGACCGCACGAGTGGCGATTTGGCGGCGCGCACGGCCAGCGTCGCGGCGGGAAGATCTCCTTGACGAATCTGGGCGAACGCACGGCCCACAACACCTTCGAGTTGGATCCTGTCGAGCGCATCGAGCAGTCCCGAGGTGACGACGATCGTCGACAGTTCCGGCGTCGATCCGATGACCATCATGTTGGCGGCCGGATCCTCCATGACGAAAAGTCCCGGGATCGGAACGCCACACGTACCGGAGAGTCCCTCGGCGAGATTGAGCAATCGGGCGTGGGCGTCGCCTTCGGCGGGAACGGCACCGAGCGATCCGAGCACCTCCGCTTCGATGCCTGTCCCGAACGACTTGGCCCGGAAGAAGCAGGCAATGCCCGTCCCGAGGAATCCCGGCACCAGCCCCAACGGCCCGAGAAGGACGACCAGAAGAGCGGTGGCCACAAGGCCGAGACAGATGACGGGGACCACCGCAGCGGCCACGAAGACCTTGGTGCGAGGCGGCGAGAGTTCAGCAGAATCGATCACACGAAGCCTTCGAACGTGGATGGGACGAGACCGATACTACCGGCGCTCGAGTACCTGCTCGTAGAGACCGACGTAGAGCGCTGCCAGTCGGTCCATTGAAAACTCCGAGGCCCGGGTACTTCCGGATGCCGTGAGCGATTCCCTCAGGGCAGAATCACCGAGGACCCGCTGCAGTTGGGCCGCCAGAGCAGATGGATCTCCGGGCGGGACCAGGAGTGCATCCCGGTCCGAACGGGCGACATTGGCATAGCCGGGCAGATCACTGGCCACGACTGCAGTGCCTGCCGCCATCGCCTCGAGAAGCACCACACCGAACGACTCGCCGCCGAGCGACGGCGCACAGAACACATCCGCCGCCCGGAGACGCTCGACCTTCTCCTGTTCGGACAGACGCCCGAGCCATTCGATTCTCGGATCACCGGCGACCTGTTGCTGCAGGGCCGCGGTTTCGGGACCGTCGCTTGCCACCCAGAGGCGCACCTCGGGAGAGAGGTCACCCATGGCCTCGAGCAGGACAGCAAGACCCTTGCGGGGTTCATGTCGCCCGAGGAACAGGATCGTGGGCTGCGATGCAGGTTCCGGAGGCGGCCCGGCGTAGAGCCCGAGTTCGACCCCGTTGAAGAGCAGTTCGTAGGCGCCACCGACCGCATTCGCAGCCATCGCCCGGGCATCTTCGGATACGGCGCAACGAAGGTCGAGTTTTCCGGCCAACCAGCGCACGATCGGATTCAGCCATCGATACCCGGCACTCTCGCCGGCAGCATGAAAGGTTCCCACCAGAGGCTGACTCTTGAACAACAACGCCGTCTGGGCCACGCCGGGGGCTATCGGCTCGTGCACATTCACGATGTCGAATCGTTCGTCCCGCAGTGCCCGAATCGTTCGCAATTGGGCGGCCGGATCCGGAGCGATCGGCGCGACCGAGCCGTTTGCCGCCGTGGGGAGACTGTTGCCGAGTGGCGTCACGCAGGCATCGGGTGGAGGCCCGTCGCACGGACCCAGAACCCGGACATCGTGGCCCAGAGAACGCAGGGATCGACCGAGAGCGAGGACCTGGCCTTGCACTCCGCCGGGAAGCGTGAGGCTGTAGGGGCAGACCAGTCCGATGCGCACGAGTCAGACCCGTTCCAGGGTTTCGCTGCGGCCGATGGAACATGGACCGTGTTCGGGACGCGGATGGGGTTTGCCAATCGCCTCGAGCGCGTCGAAATCGCTCGGCCAGTTCGGCTGCTGCATGTGCCATTGCTCGGGAGCGCGCCGGATCAGTTGCTCGAGACGACGGGCCACCTCGACGGTCAGTCGCTCGACGTCGTCGCGCAACCGGCCCTGACGTTCGGCGACGATGGGTTCCTGCATGTATCCGAAATGGCCGGAGCGACCCTCGAAATAGATCGCGGTCGGAATCAGTGCAGCACCCGTCCGCAGAGCAAGGGTGGCCGGTCCCGCCGGCAGGGTCGTCGTTTCGCCGAAGAACTCGAGTTCGATCCCGTCACCGGTGATGTCCCGGTCGGAAAGCAGACAGACCACGTGATTGGCACGGAGCGCCCGCAGGATCTCGCCGCCGGCGGCCGGACCCAGCGGCACGATGTTCATGCCCAGATTGCGGCGGAAGTCCGCGAAGAAATCGAACAGGGCGCGCGGCTCGACCGATTCCACGACAACGGTGATCGGCTGGTTCATCACCCGGGCGAACCAGAACCCCGCCCATTCCCATCCTCCGAGATGGGGCAGCACGATGATCGCCCCGTTGCCCCGGCCGAGAGCGTCGTCGATGTGCCGATACCCCTCCATGGACAATCCGAAATCGACCTTCTCCGGCGTCAGCTGCGGAAGCCGGAACGACTCGACCCAGTATCTGGCGTAGCTGACGAAGGTCTCATCGACGATGCGATCGAGTTCGCGTCCCTCGAGGTCCGGCAGGACCCGGCGCAGATGGCGGGTGACGAGCATCCGTCGCTCGGTCGAGATCGTTGCCGCCGCCCGACTCAGCGCCCGGGCAGTCAGGTCGGCGACCGGACGGGGAACGGAACGGGAGAAGGCGGCACCGGCCTTGTAGGCGGCCGTCACCGCATCGAGAGCCATCCCCGGGGTCCTAGCGACGACGACGCGACTGCAGGTTCTGACGCC
>WLFD01000109.1 GCA_009703925.1 Actinomycetota bacterium
AGGCACGCGTCGCGCTCATGGACTTGCGCATGAACAATGCCGGGCCACTTCCCGAGCCCGAGGTCGGCTCGAGTCGACTGCGTCTGCGTTGAGCACCTCGTGACCGAAAATCCGCATGGGCCGACCCGGCCACCCCTGCACCCGAAACGTCTCGCGTTCATGGGAACGCCGGACGTCGCGGTACCGGTGTTGCGGGCCCTCGTCTCGGCCGGATTCGAGATCGCACTTGTCGTGACCCGACCCGATCGTCGTCGGGGTCGGGGCGGCGAGCTTTCACCCAGCCCGGTAAAGGCGGCAGCAATGGAACTCGGGCTACCGGTCACCGACGATCTCGAAGCCGTACTCGACGCGGGCGTCGACCTTGCGGTGGTTGTCGCGTACGGACGGATCATCCCGATGCGGATTCTCGAGCAGGTGCCGATGGTCAATCTTCATTTCTCGCTGCTCCCGCGCTGGCGTGGTGCCGCCCCTGTCGAGCGGGCTCTTCTTGCTGGCGACGCGGTCACCGGTGTCTGCCTCATGGAGGTTGCCGAAGGACTTGATACGGGGGCCATCTACTCCAGGTGCGAGACGAAGATCGAGAGCTCGGACACGCTGCAATCGTTGCGGGGTCGCCTCGTCGATCTCGGCGCCGGGATGGCTGTCGATGCGCTCGCGCAGGGACTGCCCGAGCCGAAGCCACAGGAGGGCGAGGTCATCCATGCGGCGAAGATCGATCCGTCCGAGTTGGAGATCGACTGGTCCGGCGATGCGGTCGCGATCGACCGGCTCGTGAGACTCGGGGGCGCGTGGACACGTTTCCGCGGAGCGCGCCTCAAGGTGTGGTCGGTCCGGCTGGTGGGGGAGACCGGGTCCGGAACGCCGGGCGAACTCGACGGACTCCGGGTGGCGACCGGCGACGGACAACTTGAACTGATCGAAGTGCAACCCGAGGGAAGGGCCCGTCAGAGCGCCGATGCGTGGCGCAACGGATCCCGTCCCACCCCGAACGAACAGCTGGGTCAATGAGCGCGAATCGGCAGAGCAATTCCCACGATGAGCGCCCGCGCTCACACGACGCCCGTCGCCCGGCGAGTCTCCAGTCGCAGGCAGGTGTCGCGGCCCGGCAACTGGCGGTCGACGCACTAATCCGCATCGACGCCGACGGCGCCTACGCGAACCTCGCCGTTCCCGCGCTGCTCCAGCGCAGCGATCTGGAGACCCGCGACCGCGGTTTCGTGACCGAACTCGTCTACGGAACGACGCGCATGCAGAGAGCATGCGACTGGTTGGTCGACAGGTTCCTGCCCGATCCGGAGCGGATCGATGTCACGGCACGGGCATGGCTTCGCCTGGGTGCGTTCCAACTCGCTTTTCTCGACACACCACCCCATGCCGCTGTCGGCGCGACCGTCGAAGCGGCGCCCCGGAAGATCAGCGGATTGTGCAACGCGGTATTGCGCAAGGTGGCGACATCGCTTCCGGTGGAATGGCCGAGCGACGTTGTCAGGTTGAGTCAACCCGATTGGATCTTCGAACGGCTGGTGGCCGATCTCGGTCACGATGATGCGCTCGGAGCCATGGACGCCATGAACCGGTCGGCTACCTCGACGACACGCGACGACGGATACGTGCAGGACCTCGCGTCGCAGTGGGTTGCCGAAGCGGTCGGCGCCGGACCGGGAGACCTCGTTCTGGACATGTGTGCGGCTCCCGGCGGAAAGGCGACCGCCATTTCCTCTACGGGAGCGCGGGTGGTCGCCTCGGACATGCGCGAGACGCGTTCGGGTCTCGTTGCCGAGAATGCGGCCAGGCTCGGACTTCCGGGAGATCGCTTCGCAGTTGTCACAGCCGACGGAACCTCGTCTCCGTTCCGGCCGGGAACGTTCGACCGGGTGCTGCTTGACGCGCCGTGCTCGGGACTCGGTGCACTCCGACGTCGTCCGGATGCGCGCTGGCGGATCAATCCCGAAGACATCGGAACGCTCTGCGCGCTCCAGAAGGAACTGCTGGTATCGGCACTCGATCTCGTGAAGCCCGGGGGCGAAGTGACCTTCAGTGTGTGCACACTCACCCGTGCCGAGTCGGTCGAGATCGACGAGTGGCTTGCCGAGACCCGGCCGGAGGTTGTCGCCCTCGCTTCTCCGGGGGCGCCCTGGATTCCTGCCGGCCGCGGCGCACTGTTGCTTCCCCAGGCCGAAGGAACCGATGGCATGTACATCCTGAGGCTCCGGCGACCGGAGTCCTCCACAGGAGCGAACTCATGACCGATCACGCCGCAACATCAACCCCGGCCGTCGGCCTCGAGGCGAAGGTCCTCACGGTTTCCGACGGTGTCGTAGCCGGCACGCGCGAGGACAGATCGGGCGCCGCTCTCGTCTCCGTGCTCGAACGGGCCGGATTCGCCGTGACCGAACACCGCGTTGTCGCCGACGGACGTCAGTCGGTGGGTGAGGCTCTGGTCGAGATGTCGGAGGGGTTCCTCGGCGTCATCGTGTCCACCGGGGGAACGGGTTTCGGACCCCGCGATCTCACTCCCGAAGGCACCCGGGTGATCCTCGACCGCGATGCTCCCGGGCTTGCCGAGGCGATGCGGGCCGTGAACCCGCTCGGTCGGCTCTCCCGTTCGGTGGCCGGAACCCGGGGCACGGCGCTCATCCTCAACGCGCCGGGTTCGCCGTCGGGCGCCGTCGAATGTCTCGAGGCCGTGCTCGATGTGATCCCTCACGCCATACGCCTCATGGACGGCGACTGAGCTTCGCCGAAGTTGGCCCCCGGGATTCGTGAAACTGCCCGGGATTGCTACGATCGGGGCTTATCGCGACCATCCCGAACAACGCGGCCTCGCCGGGCCCGGACGACATGGCCCGCATGGGTCAGGCCCTTGCTGTAGCCGCAACAGTCAGGCGTCGGGTCGCGCCCCGACCTTGGGTCGGCGCGGTGGTCGTACCCGCCGGCCAACCCGATCATGCAGGTTTCGTCGGAGCCACCGACGGGCAGGCCGGCCCGCATGCCGAAGTCGTTGCACTCGCCGCCGCCGGCGACGAGGCCCGGGATGGCACCCTCTTCGTGACGCTCGAACCGTGTTCGCATCATGGCCTGACGCCGCCGTGCGCCGAAGCCGTGATCGCGGCCGGCATCACGCGGGTGGTCGTTGCCTTGACCGATCCGGATCCGAAGGTCGCCGGATCCGGGATCGAACTGTTGCGAGCCGCTGGCATCGAGGTCGAGATCGGCATCGGCTCGGCCGAGGCCGGGATCCAGTTGGCTCCGTACCTCCACCATCGTCGGACGGGACGACCTCTGGTGATCCTGAAGCTCGCGGCCACCCTGGATGGCCGCACCGCGGCGCCGGATGGCACTTCGCAGTGGATCACGGGTGAGGAGGCTCGCCTCGACGCCCATCGCCTTCGTGCCGAGTGTGGGGCGATCCTCGTGGGTGCGGGCACGGTGCGCGACGACGATCCCTCGCTGACCGTTCGACTGCCCGGGTCCGAGCGTGACGGCCGGGATATCGATCCCCTCAGGGTCGTTCTCGGCTCGGCGCCTGCAGATGCTGCGGTGCGCCCCTGTCTCGAGTTCTCGGGGGATCTCGGGTCGATCCTCGACGATCTGGGCGGACGGGGGATTCTGCAGGTCCTCGTCGAAGGGGGAGCAGGCGTCGCCCACGCCTTCCACGAGGCCCGACTGGTCGATCGCTATGTGCTCTATCTGGCCCCCGCCCTGTTCGGTGGAGACGATGCCCGGGGCTTGTTCGCAGGGTCTGGTGCAGCCTCGCTCGGTGATCTCTGGCGCGGCCGAATTGTGGACCTGCGCAGACTGGGCGACGATCTTCGGGTGGATCTGGAGGCGAACTGACATGTTCACCGGAATTGTCGAAGAACTTGGATCGATAGCGGCACGGGACGGAGCGCGTCTGCGCATAGCCGCGGGCCGGGTGCTCGAGGGCGTCGGACTCGGCGACTCCACTGCCGTGAACGGTTGTTGTCTGACCGTGGTGGCGTTCGACACCGCCGAAGGCTGGTGGGAGGCCGACGTCTCCGACGAGACCTACGCCCGGACGAACATCGGATCCCTCGAACCCGGTGATGTCGTGAATCTCGAACGGCCGGTTCGACTCGAGGATCGCCTCGGTGGTCATCTCGTGCAGGGTCACGTTGACGCAGTCGGCGAGATCGTCGATGCGGTTCCCGATCTTCGGATCCGGATTCCGCGCGAACTCATGCGTTACGTCGTGGAAAAGGGTTCGATCACCGTCGACGGCATTTCGCTCACCGTCGTCAAGCCACTCGACGACGGCTTCACCGTCGCGGTGATCCCGCATACCTCTGCGGTGACGACACTCGGCGTGAAGGGTCCCGGTGCGCTGGTCAACATCGAGGTCGATGTCATGGCCAAGTACACCGAACGCCTCCTCGAAGGCCAACTTGCTGCTCTCGCCGCATCTGCCGGCGCAACCATCGCATTACCTATACAGGAGTCCTGATGCCGAACCATTCCCGTTCCGAGTATGCGGATAATTTCGCATCGATCCCCGATGCTGTCGCGGCAATCGCCCGCGGCGAGATCATCGTCGTGGTTGATGACGAAGACCGCGAGAACGAGGGCGATCTCATCATGGCGGCCGAGAGCGCGACAGCGGAGACGATCGCATTCTTCGTGCGCCACACGTCAGGTGTCATCTGCACCCCGCTGATGGGTGAGCGTCTGGACGAACTCGAAGTGCCACTCATGGTTCGGGACAACACCGAAGCACAGCGCACGGCGTTCACGTACAGCGTCGACTTCCGCCACAACACCTCGACCGGCATCTCCGCCGCCGACCGGGCGGCGACGATTCAGGCGCTCATCGACCCGGCCACCCGTCCCGGCGATCTCGCCCGTCCTGGTCACATCTTCCCGCTGCGTTACGCCGAGGGTGGCGTGCTCAAGCGTGCCGGCCACACCGAGGCCGCAGTCGATCTCGCCCGCATGGCAGGCATGTTCCCGTCGGGAGTGCTGTGCGAGATCGTGAATGACGACGGAACGATGGCGCGGGTCCCCGATCTCGTCGAGTTCTGTCGCACGCACAATCTCCTCATGATCACGATCGCGGAGCTCATCCGCTATCGCCGTCAGCACGAGAAACTCGTCAAGCGCGTCTCCGAGGCGCGCATCCCCACGCAGTGGGGTGACTTCACCTGCTACGTCTACGAATCGATGCTCGACGGCGAACAGCACATTGCGATGGTTTACGGCGCGGTGCAGGGCGAGGACAACGTGCTCGTTCGTGTCCACTCCGAATGTCTGACCGGTGATGTCTTCGGTTCGCTGCGATGCGACTGCGGAATCCAGCTCAACAAGGCGATGGAACGAATCGCCGAGGAGGGCCTCGGAATCCTGGTTTACCTGCGCGGTCACGAGGGCCGGGGGATCGGCATCGGCCACAAGATCCGCGCCTATTCGTTGCAGGATGAAGGGGCCGACACGGTCGAGGCCAATGTGGCCCTTGGTCTTCCCATCGACAGCCGCGAGTACGGCATCGGTGCGCAGATCCTGGTGGATCTCGGAATCACGACCATGAGGTCGATGACGAACAATCCCTCGAAGTACGGCGGCCTCGAAGGCTTCGGCCTCGACATCACCGAGCGCGTGCCGCTCGAATCGATCCCGAACCCGGAGAACATCGCCTATCTGCGCACGAAGCGCGAGAAGATGGGTCATCTGCTCGAAGGACTCGACTGATGTCGTCGAATTTTCGGGCAGCCAACTCCATCGACGCCGATGTCGACGGAAGCGGGATGCGGATCGCTCTCGTCTGTGGACGCTTCAACGATCACATCACCAATCGACTGCTCGAGGGAGCGGAGAACGCACTCGCTGTCCACGGGGTCTCCGAGTCCGACGTGACGATCGTCTGGGTCCCCGGTGCCTACGAAGTTCCCATGGCGGCCAAGGCGCTGATCGTGAACGGACATGCCGACGCGGTTGTCTGTCTCGGTGCTGTGATCCGTGGCGAGACATCGCACTACGACTTCGTGGCCGGCGAATGTGCCCGAGGTATCCAGGACGTGCAGCTCGAAACCGGAACGCCGGTGATCTTCGGCGTGCTCACGACCGAGAATCTCGAGCAGGCGCTGGCCCGCTCGTGCGATGACGACAACAAGGGCGAAGAATCCGTCCGCACCGCGATCGAGATGGTGAATCTCGTTCGCACTCTTTCACGAAGCTGATTCGTCGGCGACGATCGTCGCCGACGAACGTCAGCCGACCGCTGTTCCGAAGAGCTTTCCGATCAGCATTGTGATGCCCATTGCTGCGGTGCCGCCAAGCACGACGCGTGCCATCGGTCGAGCCGGTTTGGCGCCTCCGAGTACTGCACCGGTCAGACCGAGAATGAAGAGTGCAATGACGGAGACCACGAGCGTGGCGATGATCCGCGGCGCACTGGTATCGGAATCCGGCATGACGGCAGCGGCCAGCAGTGGGAGCGAAGCTCCGATGGAGAATGAAGCCATCGACGAGAATGCGGCCTGAAAGGGTCGGGCCAGCGTCGACTCGGTGATGCCCAGTTCCTCGATGAGATGGGTCCCGAGTGCGTCGTGCTGCGTCAGTTCGACCGCCACCTCCCGCGCAAGTGTGTGGTTCAGACCCTTGGCCTGGTAGATGGCCGTGAGTTCGGCGAGTTCCCGCTCGGGGACATTCTCGAGTTCCCACTTCTCCTTGGCGATATCGGCCTGCTCGGTATCGCGCTGCGAACTGACCGAGATGTATTCGCCGAGTCCCATCGAGAGGGCACCGGCACTCAGGCCGGCGATTCCTGCCGTGAGGACGACGGACCTCGAGGAATCGGCTGCGGCGATGCCGAGAATGAGGGCTGCCACCGAAACGATTCCGTCATTGGCTCCGAGGACCGTGGCGCGCAGCCATCCGGTTCGATGACTGAAGTGTCGTTCCTTGTGCGGAGCCATGGCCTGATCCTACGAGTTGAGTCGTGAATCGGTACCTATCGGGGAGATACTCGCTGGGAGGGTGAGGTCCGAAGCGATAGTTTGGGCCGATGCTCAAGCTTGTACTTCCCAAGGGTTCACTCGAAAAGGCCACGCTCGAACTTTTCGAAGCCGCCGACCTCCGCGTCTCGCGGGACTCGTCGGTCCAGTACAAGGCCTCGATCGACGATCCGCGGGTTGCCGAGGTGCGCATCCTTCGTCCTCAGGAGATCCCGATGTACGTGGCCGAGGGGCTCTTCGACCTGGGCATCACCGGGCGCGACTGGATCGAGGAGACCGACAGCAAGGTTGAATCGCTCGGTGAACTCAAGTACTCCAAGGTCACCTCGAACCCGGTTCGCATCGTTGTCGGAGTTCCGCAGGATTCGCCATACACCGGCGTGTCGGATCTTCCCCAGGGCGTCCGTGTCTCGAGTGAATACCCGGAACTGACGAAGCGTTTCTTCGCCGAGAAGGGCATCGAGGCCGACATCAGGCTCTCCTACGGAGCCACCGAGGCCAAAGTCCCCGACATCGTCGACTGCATCGTCGACATCACCGAGACCGGAAACGCGATTCGCGCCGCCGGCCTCAAGATCATCGACACGATCCTCGTCTCCTATACGGAACTCATCGCGAACCCGGCTTCGTTCGCAGATCCGGCGAAGGCACATGCCATGCGGCAATTGCAGACGTTGCTTCAGGGTGTCCTCGAAGCCCGCGGACGAGTCCTCGTGAAACTCAACATTCCCGCCGATCGCCTCAACGCCGTGATCGACATCCTGCCGTCGATGAAGTCACCGACCGTGAACGAACTCTTCGGTGGGGCCGGTTATGCGGTCGAGTCCGTCGTCGAGAAGCGCAAGATCAACGTGTTGATCCCGGCGCTTTCGGATGCCGGTGCCACCGACATCATCGAACTGCCCATCTCGAAGATCGTCCACTGATGTCGGCGTCCCCGCAGTTCGTTGCCACGCCGTTGGCGCCGACGCGGGGGGTTGTCGAATCGTTCGATGATCCGCGGGGCTTGGGTAGTGTCCGTTCCGAAGGCGGAACCGCTTATCCATTTCATTGCACCTCGATCCAGGGTGAAGTCCGCACGATCTCCGAGGGCATCGACGTGACGTTCACCGTCGTCGCCGGCCGCCATGGTCATTGGGAAGTTGCGGGGCTTCAGGCGACCGATTCGTCGCCCTCGTCCGAGTCGGACGAAAGGTCGGACTGAACCATGACCTCCCGTCCGGCTGTCCGCACCGAAGCACTGACGGTGGGGTACAGGCATGGTCGGGGGATCATCGACGTGGATCTCGAGGTTCCCGTCGGGGAGGTCTTCGGGTTTCTCGGACCCAATGGTGCGGGAAAGACAACGGCGATCCGCACCTTTCTCGATCTTCTTCGACCCGACTCGGGTCGGGCCGAGGTGCTTGGTCTCGACTCGCGTGCGGGATCGCTGGATATCCGTTCGCGGACCGGCTATCTGCCCGGTGAGTTGGCGCTTCCTCCGACGCTGACCGGCCTGCAGGTCCTCGACTGGTTGTCCTCGCTGCGCCCCGGGACACCGCCGGTGCGCCGGGACGAACTCGTCGAGCGATTCGGGGTTCAACTCGATCGACCGATGAAGCAACTGTCGAAGGGGAACCGTCAGAAGATCGGCTTGGTGCAGGCGTTTCAACACGATCCGGAGCTGGTGATCCTCGACGAACCGACGGGGGGTCTCGATCCTTTGGTGCAGGACGAGTTCCATCGCCTCGTGCG
>WLFD01000011.1 GCA_009703925.1 Actinomycetota bacterium
CGGTTGTGCACTTCACCTGGCTGCAGTGGCTGCTGGTGAATCTCCCCAGGAATGGAAGCCGTCAGTCTGTTGGCAGTTGCCGGTGAAGGTCGACTGGGTCCAGACATCACCGACAACCGAAGAGGCCACCCTGCGACGTTGGTCCCGGGCTGATTGGGGCGATGAGGGCGAGACAATGGCGTGGTGTTGCACCGAAGGCGATCGGGCCTATGTCGGCGACTCGGCCGTGATCGACTCGCTCGCGGAAGAACTCGCGGAGATCGTGGGCGACGAGGTCTACGTCGAACTGCGCCGACGCCTCACCGATTGAGCCCGATACGCAGGGAGATGTGTCGGCGTTCATGGAGCGAAAGGACGCAAAACGCTTGAGGGGACCGGCAAGGTCGGTCCCCTCAAGCGTTTTTCATGGTGGGCGATACTGGACTCGAACCAGCGACCCCTGCCGTGTGAAGGCAGTGCTCTAGCCAACTGAGCTAATCGCCCGAAGGATTGCGATCGTAGTCCACCTCCGGAGACGGCCCCAACCGTCGATCGGTATGCGTTCGGGTGTCGTCCCCGGGCGGCACGTCGACCTTCTAAGGTTCTCTGTCACGCAAGCGACGACACTGATCCTTGGAGGATTCACCGGTGCCACCGATTCCCGCAGACGAATACCCGCTTCATCAGGCCCCTTATTCATTGGCCTACGCGGCGAGCAGCGATCGCAACTTCTACGACCGCTGTTATCTGAATGCCCACGACCGAACGGGTGAGGTATTTCTCATCACCGGACTCGGGCAGTACCCGAACATCGGTGTCACCGACGCCTTCGCCTGCGTTCGTCGCGGTGACAAGCAGTTCACGGTCCGGATGTCCGACGCCCTCGGCGAAGATCGCATGAATCAGCAGGTTGGGCCGTACAAGCTCGAGATTCTCGATCCCCTCAAGGAACTGCGGATCACCTGTGATGCCGACGAGTACGGAGTGGGCCTCGACCTTCACTGGCGCGGATCGTTCCCGGCAGTCGATGAATCACCGCACCTGATGCGGGCGGGCGCGAAGGTCATGCTCGACGCCCAACGCTTCGCCCAGGTTGGTACGTGGGAAGGATCGATCCGTGTTGACGGCGAGACCTTCGATGTCACGCCGGACAAGTGGGTCGGAACTCGTGACCGCTCGTGGGGCATCCGTCCCGTCGGCGAACCCGAACCGGCTGGCCGCGCGGCGGCGGAACCGGCTGCGAATGGCGGATTCTGGTGGTGTTACGTGCCGCTTCGCTTCGAGGACTTCTCCCTGGTGTTCATCGCGCAGGAAAGCGCCGATGGGCATCGCACCCTGAACGACGCGCTCCGGGTGTGGCCCGCCGAATCGGGACGTGGGGTCGAGACTCTCGGCTACCCGAAGTACGACATCAACTACCGAAGCGGAACGCGCATCCCCGAAAGCGCGACGATCACCGCCTACGAACCCGACGGCACACCCCTCGTTGTCGAAATCGAGTGTCTCGGCCACGTGGCGCTGTCCGCGGGTTGTGGCTACGGCCCGGATCCGCAATGGACCCACGGTGTCTGGCGCGGTCGCGACTGGATCGAAGGTGCTGTCTACGACCTCAACGATCCTGCCAATCTCATTGCCACGCAGTACGGGATGCTTGACCACGTGGGTCGCGCCACCGTCAACGGTCAGGAAGGCTTCGGCCTGTTCGAGCATGCATGCGCAGGTCGCCACACGCCGTCGGGATTCCCCGATGGCGGGACGATGGCTCCCTGACGTCTGACTGAAAAGTTCCGAAAAGACAGGTACGAACGGTACGGGTCAAGCCGGGGGCAACAGCCCCAGGTTTGCCCGTGCCCGTTCGAGAACAGGTCTGGCCAGTGACCGGGCCTTCTCGGCGCCGGTGGCAAGGATGGCTGCGGTTCCGGCAGGATCGGCCGAGAGTTCGGCGAATCGCTGTTGGATCGGACGGAGCGTCTCGACCACGGCCTCGGCGCACGCCGACTTGAGATCGCCGTAACGATCGAAACGTTCGGCGATCGCGTGCGGATCGTCGCCCGTGCAAGCACCCAGAATCGACAGCAGGTTCGACACACCCGGCTTTGTCGCCGGATCGAACCGCACGTCGGTCTCGGTGTCGGTGACGGCCCGCTTGATCTTCTTCGCCACGGCGTCGAGATCGTCGAGGACGAGGATGGTTCCCTGCGGTGAGTCTTCCGATTTGGACATCTTCCGCGTGGGTTCCTGGAGGTCCATCACGCGTGCGCCGATCTTCGGAATCGATGCCTCGGGAACGACGAAGGTGTCCCCGTAGCGATGATTGAAGCGGATCGCGAGATCTCGCGACAGCTCCAGATGTTGGCGTTGATCGTCGCCAACCGGAACGCGGTCCGTGTCGTACAGGAGAATGTCGGCGGCCATGAGTGCCGGATAGGTGAACAATCCGGCGGACACAAAATCGGCGTTGTCGCTCTTGTCCTTGAACTGCGTCATGCGTCGCAGTTCCCCGAATGCGGCGGTGCATTCGAGGATCCACGAGAGTTCCGTATGTTCGGGGACATGGCTCTGGATGAACAGGGTGGACTGCGCCGGATCGATTCCGATGGCGAGGAGCAGTTGGGCCAGTTCGAGCGTGCGGGCCCGGAGTTCGGCAGGGTCCTGGGGAACGGTCAGGGCGTGCAGATCGACCACGCAGAAGATGGTGTCGGCTTCGGCCTGATCGGTGACCCAGTAGCGCAGGGCACCGAGGAGGTTTCCCAACTGGACTGGACCGGTGGGTTTGATCCCGGAAAACACTCGTGTCATGGGCTTCGATCGTAGATGTCCTCCGGGAGTCCGGCGTGATGGTCGACCGATGGGGCATGGTCCAGGGGAGCGTTGTGCGGGTGGGTCGCCATCGGCCCTATCGTGATGGCGATGCCATACGAGGTTCAGACACCGATCTACGAGGGGCCCTTCGACCTCCTGCTTCACCTGATCCTGCGCGAACAGGTGGATCTCTACGAGATTTCGCTCGCCCGGATCGTCGATGCCTATCTCGTCGAGATCGAGAAGATGGATGAACTCGACCTCGATGTCACCACCGAATTTCTCCTCATAGCGGCGACGCTTGTCGAACTGAAGTGCAAGCGCCTCCTGCCCGAGGATGCCGACATCGATCTCGACGACGAGTTCGCGCTCTGGGAGGAGCGCGATCTGCTGATCGCACGACTGCTCGACTGCAAGACCTTCAAGGACGCAGCACAGGTTCTCGGGTTCCTCTTCGACACGGCGGTGCTGTCGGCGCCACGCCGGGCCGGTCTCGACGAGCGGTTCATGGAGATTGCACCGGATCTGCTCGTCGGCATCGATCTTCAGGACATCAAGTCCGCGTACCTGAGGGCGATGACTCCTCGACCCAAGCCGGTCGTGAGCATCGATCACATCCACAACGTCAGGGTCAGCGTCACCGAAGCCTGCGAAGAACTGATCGACGAGCTTCCCCGGATGGGAAGGGTGACGTTCCGGCGGCTCACCGAGTCACTTGTCGAGCGACTCGAGATCGTCGTCCGGTTCCTGGCCGTTCTCGAACTGTTCAAGCAGGGTTACGTCGAACTCGATCAGCCTCGGGCCTTTGGCGATATCGAAATCATCTGGGTCGGCTCTCCGACCTTCGACCCCGCCGATCTGGCTGGCGTCGACTCCTACGAGGGCTGAGGAAACAACCATGTCCGTCGAAATGAAACGCGCGCTCGAAGCGATCGTGATGGTGGCGGATTCTCCGCTCGAATCCGAGATGCTCGCCGAGATCACCGAACTCGGTGTCGACAAGGTCGACGCCCTCCTGACCGAGCTCGCCGCCGAATATGCGGCACAGGTCCGCGGCTTCCAACTCGTGCGCGTCGCCGGTGGATGGCGCTATCAGAGCCATCCCGATCAGTCGCCATATGTCGAGCGTTTCGTCCTCGACGGCCAGTCGGCGAAGCTTTCGGCAGCAGCCCTCGAGACCCTTGCGATCGTCGCTTACAAGCAACCGATCAGCCGAGCCCAGATCGCGGCAATCCGCGGCGTGAGCGTTGATGGCGTCGTACGGACGATCGAACAGCGCGGTTACATCGGTGAGGTTGCCCGCGATCCCGGCCCCGGGCAGGCGGTGCTTTTCGGCACCACCCCGGCATTCCTCGAGCGCATGGGCATCGACTCGCTGTCCGATCTTCCGGCGATCGCCGACTTCGTTCCGGGTGCCGATGTCGTGGAGGCTCTCGAGCACGGACTCCGCGTCGAGGTCGTGATCGACCCGACACTTGCCGGCAGCGAGACATCGGCTGACGATCGTCCTTCTCTCGGGGATCTCCTCGATGGGGACCAGTCAGCTTGACCGGGATCGAATTGAGCGATGGCGAACGACTCCAGAAGGTGCTTGCCCGTGTGGGCATCGGCAGCCGTCGCATCTGCGAAGACCTGATCTTCGACGGTCGAATCACCGTGAACGGGGATGTCGCCATTCTCGGTCGACGGGTGAACCCCGACGACGACGTGATCGCGCTCGACGGGACGCCGCTTGCGGTGAAGCCGGGCCTCGTTCACTACATCCTCAACAAGCCGGTCGGGATCATCACCACCGCCGACGATCCGCAGGGTCGTCCGACGGTGCTGTCTCTGGTTCCCGAAGAGCCCCGGGTGTTCCCGGTGGGCCGACTCGACATGGACACGGAGGGTCTGCTCCTCCTCACCAATGACGGAGCGTTGACCCATCGCCTCACGCATCCATCCTTCGGTGTCGACAAGGAATACATCGTCCATGTGGATGGCGAACCGACCCGTGGCGAAATCCGCACGCTCCGCGACGGGGTGATGCTGGACGACGGCGTGACCGCTCCGGCGCAGGCGGCACTGGTGGCTCCCTCGATCATCAAGCTCACGATTCACGAGGGCCGCAATCGTCAGATCCGACGTATGTGTGAGGCGATCGGTCACCCGGTGCTCCGATTGGTCCGCACCCGGATAGGCCCCATCGCCGATCGGAAACTCAAGCCGGGGGAATGGCGGGTCCTCACCGGTGACGAGTTGCGGGGTCTCGAGCGGGCGGCGACTCCCGAATCCGAGAAAACAACACCAAAGGGCCAGCGGCCCCGCACCTAGTATCGGCATTCGTGACTACCGCCGTACGTGCCCTCCGTGGTGCAACCACCGTCGATTCCGATGAAGCCGATCAGGTTCGGGCGCGAACGGTCGCGCTCCTTCAGGAGATGGTCGAGCGCAATGGCATCGACCACGACGACATCATCAGCGTCCTGTTCACTGCAACCGACGACATCCACTCGATCTTTCCGGCTGCTGCGGCGCGCGACATCGGTTTCGGAGACATTCCCCTCATCTGCGCCCGGGAACTCGACATCGTCGGCTCAGCTCCGCTCTGCATCCGGGTTCTGATGCACCTGTCGACGTCCCTCTCCCGTTCGGAACTTCGACACGTCTATCTGGAGGGCGCAAGCGGCCTCCGCGACGATCTACCCGAATGACCGCGTCCAGCGAGTCGGGTGAAGTCGTCGAAATTCCGGATCCGGATCGCTCGTCGCCGGGGACAGCGCTTGTCATAGGTGTCGGACTCATCGGTGGATCGATCGGACTGGCGCTGCGCGCGCGCGGTTGGCGGGTGCTCGGCAGGGATCTCGACGAAGCCAATCTCGTTGCAGCGATGGAACTCGGGGTCATCGACGCTGTCGCCGCCAATGGTCCCGTGAGTGCGGATCTGACGTTCGTCGCAACGCCTGTCGGTGCAATCGGCGCTGAAGTGGAACGTGCCCTTCTCCAGACAGAAGGTCTCGTGACCGACGCCGGGAGCGTGAAGTCGCAACTTGCTCCGCTCATGAAGAATCCTCGGTACATCGGCGGCCATCCGATGGCAGGCAGTGAACTCGACGGCGTTGCGGGAGCCCGGGCGGATCTCTTCGAAGGTCGCACCTGGGTGCTCACGCCGACCGGAGAGACTGACGACGAGGCGTTCGCCCGTCTGCGCGGAATCATCGTGGATTTCGGTGCCGAGGTTGTATCGCTTCCGCCGGAACGCCACGACACGATGGTTGCGGTCGTCTCTCATGTGCCGCACCTGACGGCGGCGAGCCTCATGGGTCTCGCCGATGCGCGTTCCGATGAACACAGGGGACTGCTTCGACTCGCTGCTGGTGGATTCCGCGACATGACGCGCATTGCTGCGGGGCATCCGGGTATCTGGCCCGACATCTGCGCCGAGAACAAGGACGCGATTGTTGTCGAACTGGATCGACTCGTCGACGGGCTCGGCGTGGTCCGCTCGTTGATCGTCGATGATGATCGCGAGGGTCTCGTCGAACTGCTTTCGAAGGCCCGGTCCGCGCGCCTTGCCCTTCCGGCGCGGTTCACGCGTGCCGAGGAACTCTCGGAGATCCGGGTTCCCGTTCCGGATCAGAAGGGAGCCCTCGCGGGTATCACCATGCTTGCGGCCGAGCTCGACGTGAGTATCGCCGACATCGAGATAGCGCACTCCGTCGAAGGCGACGAGGGCGTGGTGATCCTGCTGGTGGAATCACTGCAGGGTGCACGTCTTCGCGATGGACTCGCAGCGCACGGTTATCGACCAGTTCTCCGACCGCTCGATGGCGATTACGACCAATGAGCGGGGAGAACGCGATCTCCGATCCGTTGCCGATGAAACCGTTCTCCGGTCCGGTGGCGGCGTCGGTGAGAGTGCCGGGGTCGAAGAGTCTGACGAATCGGGCGCTCATGTGCGCGGCGCTGGCGGCGGGGACTTCCCGGATCGGCGGAATTCTGCTGGCCGACGACACCGAGGCGATGTTGTCGTGCATCTCGAACCTCGGCGCCGACGTACGACTGGATCGGGCAAATGATTCGGTGGAGATCCGGGGCTTCGCAGGTCGACCGCTCGACGGTCCCATCGACCTCGACGCACGTCTGTCGGGAACCACGTCACGCTTTGTGGCTGCGTCGCTGGTACTCGGCTCCGGTCCCTATCGACTGACCGGGGCACCTCCATTGCAGGGGAGACCTCTTGGCCCGACCCTCGACGCTCTCGTCGAGCTCGGGAGCCAGTTGTCGTTCGAGGGTGACGACGGATGTCTCCCGGTGATCGTCAACAACCCGGCGCCGAAAGCGGGCTCGACGATGCCGACGATCAGCGTCTCCGGTGATGTTTCGAGCCAGTTCCTTTCGGGGCTGCTTCTCGTCGGCCCGTGCCTTCCGAACGGATTGAGGATCGACGTGTCGACTCCTCTCGTGTCTCGCCCGTATGTCGACATGACGCTCTCCGTGATGGTGGCGTTCGGCGCGGTTGTCGACGAAGGAGGAACAGGTTTCATCGTGTCTCCGGGCGGTTACACAGGAACCGACTTCACCGTCGAGCCGGATGCTTCGGCCGCGTCGTATTTCTACGCATCCGCAGCGATCTGTGGTGGGTCGATGACGGTCGAGGGACTCGGAACCGATTCGATCCAGGGTGATGTCGGCTTCGTCGACGCTCTCGAGGCCATGGGCTGTCGCATCGACAGGACCCCCGACTCGATCACTGTCACCGGTCCGGCCCTCCATGGACTCGATGTCGATTTCTCCGACATCTCGGACACCGCACAGACGTTGGCTGCAGTAGCCATCTTCGTGGACTCGCCGACGCGGGTCACGGGAATCGGATTCATCCGCCGCAAGGAGACTGACCGGATCGCGGCAGTCGTCGCCGAGCTTCGGCGACTTGGCCTGGAGGCGAGCGAAGATCCCGATGGATTCACCGTGGTGCCCTCGTCGCCGTCGCCTGCCGAGATCCACACCTACGAGGATCACCGTATGGCCATGAGCTTCGCTCTGGTCGGACTCCGTGCGCCGGGAATCCAGATTCAGGATCCGGCCTGTGTGGCAAAAACTTTCCCCGACTACTTTGAGCGCCTGGAGCTCATCCGCCCTGGGAGCGAACAATGACCGAAGAACGAACAGTCATCGCAATCGATGGACCTGCCGGATCCGGGAAGTCGACAGTGGCCAAGGCTGTTGCCGATCGCTTGGGTCTCGAGTATCTCGACACCGGCGCCATGTACCGCTCCGTGGCTTTCGCTGCGATGCGCGAGGGAGTCGATCCCGAGGACACCGAAGTCGTCGCGAACCTTTCACGGGGTCTCGCTCTGACGGTCGGCCCGGATGGAATCGTCAATGTCGATGGAGTGGATGCGAGCATCGAGATTCGGGGCCCCGAAGTGACGCGCGCCGTCAGCATCGTGGCCGCGAACCCGGGTGTGCGCGACGAGATGCGTCGCCGTCAGCGGGAGTGGGTAGCCAAGCGCAACGGTGGCGTGATGGAGGGTCGGGACATCGGCACTGTCGTGTTCCCCGATGCAACGCTCAAGGTCTATCTCGACGCCAGCCCGGAAGTCCGTGCGGCCCGTCGTTCCAAAGAAGTGACAGATCTCTCGTACGAGACTGTCGCCTCCGATCTGGCTCGGCGCGACGCACTTGATCAGGGTCGGACTCATGACCCGCTCCGGGCCGCATCGGATGCGGTTGTCATCGACACGAGCGATCTCACTGTCGCCGAGATCGTCGATGCCATTCTCGGCCAGCTCTGATGTCGCGCGAGGAACTTCACGTCCCGACGTGGCACGAGAAGGGTGAACAGATGAGTTGGGGGCAGAATCTGCTCTACAGCTTCGTCAGAGGAGTGATTCATCTCGCGATGCTCGTCTGGTTCCGCATCGAGGTTCGCGGACGCGAGAACCTTCCGAAGGAAGGCGCCTACATCGTGTCGCCGGTGCACCGGTCGAATCTCGATGCGGCCGTGATCTGTGCCATCACGCACCGGCGGATGCGTTACATGGGTAAGGAATCACTCTGGACCTCGCGATCGTTCGGGTGGTTTCTCTCGGCGATGGGTGGGTTTCCCGTGCAGCGTGGATCGGCCGACCGCGAGGCGCTCAAGGCGGGGCTGACCGTGGTGGAGCGGGGCGAGCCCCTCGTGATGTTCCCCGAGGGCACGCGTCAGAGCGGCCCGGTCATCACCGAATTCTTCGACGGACCCGCCTATGTGGCCTGTCGGACCGGCGTTCCGATCATCCCGTTGGGTCTCGGCGGCACCGAATGGGCGATGGCAAAGGGTTCGAAGTTCATCCGCCCGGTGAAGGTCGTGATCGTCATCGGGAAGCCGCTTATTCCGGATGCGCCCACCGACGGGGGCAGGGTGCCTAGGCGAGCGGTTCGGGAACTGAGTGCCCGTCTGGGTGAGTCGCTTCAGGAACTCTTCGACGAATCGCAGGTCCTGGCCGGTCGGCCGAATCGCTGACCCTTCGCCGGCAGTAGCGATTTCCCGCCTCCGGATGTCGCAATGTCGGCGGGTTTTCGGCAATGATTCCGCCATGACACTTCTGGGGGAACACGGAACCGATCTCGTCGACTCGATTGCGGATCTGGTCACTGCCGAGGCCGACGCATGCGAATCCAACCGCACCATGACCCAACCGGTCGTGGATGCACTCTGGGACTCGGGTCTCATGTCGTATCTGAATCCTGCCGAGGCCGGCGGAAGTGAACCCGGTTTTGCCGAGATGCTCGACATCTGGCAGCGCATGGCCTGGCTCGACGGTTCGTTCGGCTGGATCGGCATCGCCAACCTTCCCTCCGCGGCAGCAGTTGCGGCGTATCTCCCGCAGCAGGGTTTCGACGAGACCTTCGGATCTGCCGAGCGCGTGACCATGGGCGGCCAATTCGCACCCAACGGTCAGGGAATCAAGGAGGACGGTGGCTACCGGATCTCCGGCGCCTGGAACTTCGGTTCCGGCACGGGACATTCGGAATTCGTCTGCGCCGGATTCCTCACCATCGACGACGGCAACTTCGGAGTCGACGAAGACGGCCAGATCGCTCTGCGCGCTGCCGTGATCCATCGCGACGACATCAACTTCACCGACGGCTGGCACGTCCAGGGACTCCGCGGCACCGGTTCGTTCGATTACAACGTCTCCGATCTCTTCGTACCCGAGCATCGGACCTTCAGCCTCTTTGCCCGGACGCCGCAGCGGGGGAGTTCGGCGGTCTTCAAGATGGGCCTGATGTCGATCACGGCGGCGGGTCATGCCGCATGGGCCCTCGGTGTCGCCGAGAGCATGCTCGACGACGTCCGCGATCTTGCCCTCACAAAGGTCCGGATGGGCGACATGGACACCCTCGCGAACAAGTCCTCGTTCCAGCGCAACTATGCCCATCACCTCGGGATGTGGCGTGCCGCCCGTCTCCTTGTCGCCGACACGTTCGTCGGAGTCGAATCGAGGGTGGCGGCGGGCGAGGAACTCTCCCCGCAGATGCGCGCCGACATGAGGATCGCGGCAACATACGCGACCGAGGCATCGCGCGAGGTGGCCCAGTGGGCGCATCTCGCCGCCGGCACGACTGCGATCCGGCAGGGGAGCCGGTTGGAGCGGGCGTTCCGGGATCTCTACACGGGCACCCAGCACGCGTTCATCAGCGAGAAGACCTACCTCGAATCAGCTCAGGTTCTCCTCGGTCTCGTCGACGACCACCGCGGTCTGTAGTTCGCGGCCCTCGGGCCGCACGTGCAATCACATCCGTGCTTGCGCCGTGATCTTTCGTACGAGCGGCTCGAAATGTTCGAGGGGGAGCGTCTCGTAGTCCGGATCGAAAGCCTTCTGGTCCCAGTCGTCGGCGAAGGTTTCGGCCAGTGCCCACTGCTCGGCGGTGAGTGATGCGCGATGGGCCTCGCGTGCGTCCGGGTTTCCACCGAAGTGCGCGTAATAGTGGCGCCCCTGGAAATCCTGATGAACCCGGATCATCTCGTACACGTCGGCACTTACGTAGGGCCGGATGATTTCGGCTGCGATGGCCGGATGATTGGGAACGCTGATCGCCTTGCCGACATCGTGGAGCAGGGAAGCGAACACGATCTCGTCATCGGCTCCTGAACGCTCGGCCATCGTTGCGGTCTGTAGGCAATGGGTGAGTTGGTCGGTACCGAATCCGTCGGTGATCTGCGCGAGAGAGCGGAGGAGACCGAGAAGGCTGTCGGCGACCCTGCCCTGATTCGCCGAAGTCTGCGCTCCGATCTCCATCCAGTCGTCGACGGTGGACTGATCCATGCGGGTGAACGATGCGGGCATCGGGACTACCTCCGGTTCGTTACGGGAAATGTCTGTCAGGTGAGCGAAGCGAGAACGTCACTCGCGTGCAGGGAGCGATCATTCATCGGGGGACGATCGTTGACTGGTCCTCCGAGAAGAAGCGTGGCGGCGGCGTCGACCGAAGTGATGAGGTCGCGCAGGTTCCGGGGCGGCGGGAAGTACTCGTCCTCTTCGGTGACCCTGACCTCTTCGACGCCGTCTCGGGGATTGATCTTGTGGATCACGGCGGCGACGAGTTCCTCCGGGGCCGAGGCTCCGGCGGTGACGCCGACGACTCCGGCCAGATCGTCGGGGAGTTCCTCGGGTCCGTTCACTCGGTAGACCCGCGGGCACCCCGCCTGACGGGCCAAACTCTCGAGTGCTCTCGTGTTGGAGGAATTCGCCGACCCGATGATGACCATGGCGTCGCACCGCGGCGCGATCTCCATCAGGGCCGACTGCCGGTTCGTGGTGGCGAAGCAGAGATCGGATCGACCGGGGACCCACATCTCCGGGAAACGTTCGCGTGTCGCGTCGAGGACTTCGGCCCAATCCCGGTGGCTGAGGGTGGTCTGTGCCAACAGCGCGACCGGATCGGTGAATGCGGGCAACGCCGCTACCTCGGCGACCGACTCGACCCGGTGGATGGCGTCGGGAGCGACCGCCATCGTCCCGACGGCCTCTTCATGTCCCTCGTGCCCGACGTAGACGATCTGGTATCCCTTCCCGGCTCGGACCTTGACCTCATGGTGCACCTTGGTGACCAGTGGGCAGACGGCGTCGACGACGTATCCGCCGTTCGACTGGGCAGCGGCCACCACCTCGGGTGCGGATCCGTGGGCCGAGAGCATCACTGGACGCCCCTTCGGCACTTCGCCGATCTCGTCTACGAAAATCACGCCGAGATCCTCGAAACGCTCGACCACCCGTTGGTTGTGGACGATCTCGTGATAGCAGTAGACCGGCGGTTCGAAGGCTCGAACCATCCATGCGAGAGCCTTGATCGCCATCTCGACGCCGGCGCAGAAGCCCCGGGGCGCGGCCAGAAGGACCTTCTCGGCCGGGCCGGTCGGAATGGCGGATGTCGAGGCTTCAGGATCACCGATCATTGGATCGAAGGTTACCGGCACTAGCCTCATGAGCTATGTCCGTGCCCCGTGTTGTCAGCGTCGCACCTGCGTCGCCAGCCGAAAGGGCCGGATTGCAGGTGGGAGACGAGATTCTTTCCCTGAATGGTGAAGTCCCGCGCGATGTCATCGCCTATCGGCTTTTGGCCGATGAGGCCGAAATCGACCTCGAAGTGACGCGCGGGGGCCTCGCCCTCAGCCTCGGGATCGAAAAATTCCCGGGGGAGCCACTGGGCGCCGAAATCCACTCTGCTCTCTTCGATCAGGTGCGTACCTGCGACAACCATTGCGAGTTCTGTTTCATCTATCAACTCCCCCCGGGCCTCCGCAAGAGCCTCTACCTGAAGGACGACGATTATCGGCTGTCGTTCCTTTACGGGAACTTCACGACGCTCACCCGCTTCACCGAGTCCGATCTCGAACGAGTCATCACCGAACGGATCTCGCCACTTCATGTGTCGATCCACGCCACCGACCCGGAGGTCCGGGCCGATCTACTCCGCAACCGTCGAGGTGCGACGAGCCTTCGGTGGCTCCGGGCGCTGCTCGATCACGACATCGAAGTGCATGGTCAGATCGTCGTGTGCCCGGACCGGAACAACGGTGCGATCCTCGACGACACCCTCGCTGGTGTTCTCGACCGTTTTCCTGAATTGGCGAGCATCTGCGTCGTGCCCCTCGGAGTGAGCAAGTACAACCCGGAAGCAGCCATGCGGCCCCACACCCGCGAGGAAGCATCGGAAGTTGTCCGCACCGTTCACGACTGGCAGGACATCTTCCTGGCCACCCTCGGGCATCGTCTCGTGTTCGCCGCCGACGAGTACTACCTCACTGCCGGTGAACCATTTCCGGAGCCCGACGCATACGAGGGTTTTCCCATGCACGAAGACGGCGTCGGTATGGCCCGAACCTTCGAGCGGGAGTTCATGGGCGCGACCGATTCGCCCACCGGCGTGGCGACAGGATTCTTCGCATGGGTCGATGGTGCTCCTCCCGAGGGCTATCGGGCACCGCGTGCCGCAGCCGCTCCCCAGGTCGGAGGCGGCCGCGTGCAGTTGCGGCCCCGGTCCAACGCGCCGATCGGAATACTCACCGGCACCTACGGCGTCGAAGTTCTTCGCCCCCTCGTGGATTCACTCGGTCGCGACGATGTCCGCATCATCCCCGTCGAGAACGAGTTCTTCGGCGGCAACACTGCAGTCGCAGGCTTGATGACAGGAAGCGATCTGACACGCGTCCTCTCGGGTGAACCCGAAGGGCATCGCTACCTGCTTCCCGATGTCTGTCTTTCCCAAGGCGTGTTCCTCGACGGAGCAGCGCCACACGATCTACCTCGTGCAGTCGAAGTCATCGCCACCGATGGCATAGCGCTGCGCGCCGCTTTGGAGTCACGATGAGTACCGAGCCGAGCCAGGAACTACCGAGTGTTGCCGTCGTCGGGCGACCGAATGTCGGCAAGTCGACACTCTTCAACCGCATCGTCGGTCGCCGCGAGGCGATCGTCGAGGAGAAGCCCGGTGTTACCCGGGATCGCAAGGAAGTCGTTGCCGAGTGGCAGGGACGCGAATTCCGCCTTGTCGACACCGGTGGCTGGATGCCCGGGGGAGATTCGCTCGATGCGAAGGTTTCGGCCCAGAGCGAGAAGGCGATCCAGGAAGCCGACTGTGTCCTGTTCGTCGTTGACACCGTGATCGGAATCACCGAAGAGGACAGCCGGATCGCGAACATCCTTCGTCGCAACGGCCGTCCGGTGTTGGTCGTCGTGAACAAGGTCGATGACACCAATCGTGAGAATTCGATCTGGGAGTTCGTACGTCTCGGAGTGGGCGATCCGTATCCCGTAAGTGCATTGCACGGACGCGGTACCGGAGATCTGCTCGAAGATCTCGTCGCGATCCTCCCGGCAGTCCCCGAGGTCGATTCGACCGAGGACGCGACACCTGCCGACAAGATCTTCTCGGTGTCGATCGTCGGTCGCCCGAATGTCGGCAAATCGACGCTCTTCAATCGCCTCATCGGTGATGACCGCTCGGTCGTGCACGACATGCCGGGTACGACCCGCGATGCGGTCGATACCGTCGTCGAGACAGAGGATGGTCCGGTGCGGTTCGTCGATACAGCGGGTATGCGTCGGCGCAGCAAGATCGACGAAGGCACCGAGTACTACTCGTTGGTTCGGGCTCTCCAGGCCATCGATCGTTCCGACGTGGCGCTGCTTGTCATCGATTCCACCGTCGGGGTCACCGCCCAGGACCAGCGTCTTGCCGAGCGTGTCGATGCAGCCGGTTGCCCCGTCGTCGTGGTGATGAACAAATGGGAGCTGCTCGACGCCGATGCGCGCGACGAGGTCGGCTACCAGATCTCGCAGCGGCTTCACTTCATCGGTGACTCACCGGTACTGAAGCTCAGCGCCCTCACGGGCAAGGGCGTCCATCGCCTCCTGCCGGCACTGGCCGGAACCATCGACGATTATCACAAGCGCATCCCGACCCGTAAGGTCAATCAGGTGATCCGCGCCGCGCAGGCTGCACAGCCGGCCCCTCACGGCGGCAGGGTGCTCTACGCAACGCAGGGAGCGGTCGACCCACCCACGTTCACCCTCTTCGCCAACAAGGAACTCGCGCCGGCGTATCTGCGCTATCTCGAACGTTCCTTGCGCGAAGCGTGTGATTTCGGATCGACTCCGATCAAGATCCGCGTTCGCAAGCGCGACTAGTCGGGAGAGCGTGCATGCCGTGGTGTGAGGACTGTTCCAAGTTCTGGAGCCCCAACACGCTCCCGCCCGACGGGACGTGTCCGTCGTGCGGGCGGATGATCGGCGAGCCGCCAAAGGACAGGGGAGTGCCGTGGCACTTCTGGATCCTCGTGGCCGCTGCCGGTCTGTATCTCGGCTGGCGTGCTGTCCAGGGGGTTCTATGGCTCGTGACCTGAAATCCGCAAGCTTGCCGCGCCTCCGGCCGGACCTCGACTTCGATGTTGTCGTCATTGGTGCCGGCTTCGGCGGTATCGGCGCCGGCGAATCGCTGCTGCGTTCAGGCATCAGTTCGTTTGCCATCTTCGAACAAGCGGAGTCTGTGGGCGGTACCTGGCGCGACAACACCTATCCAGGTTGCGCCTGCGACATTCCGAGCCATCTCTACTCGCTCTCGTTCTCGCTCAACCCCGAGTGGACACGCAGTTACCCCGCCCAACCCGAGATCGAGACGTATCTCGAGAGGACCGCCACCGAATTCGATCTGCGTCCGCATCTGCGCTTCGGGCGCGAGGTCTCGGCATTGCGGTGGATCGACGACGATGGGTGCTGGTCAGTCTCTTTCGCGGACGGAGCAGAGGTCAGAGCCGGTTCCGTGATCGGCGCCACCGGTCCGCTGCGGCGACCGGCCATGCCGAAGATCGCCGGACTCGAGTCCTTCGAAGGTGAAATCTTCCACTCGGCCCGATGGCGTCACGACATCGACTTGGCAGGAAAGAGGGTCGGCGTCATCGGTACGGGTGCATCGGCCGTTCAGTTCGTGCCGGAGATCGCGGCGGTCGCAGGAAACATCACTGTCTTCCAGCGCACGCCGCCATGGATCCTCCCTCGGGACGATCGGCCGAGCCCGCAGTGGCGCCGGACCCTCTACCGTCGGATCCCCGCCCTCCAGCGTCTCCATCGCTGGCGGATCTATTTCCGGCAGGAGATGCTCTCGCTCGCGTTCATCGGGAGGGGCCGCATCGCCCAGCGCCTAGCTGATCGCATCAAGGTCGCCGGGCGCGAACTGATCGATGCGTCGATCTCCGATCCGGCGGAACAGTTGAAACTTGTGCCGGAGTTCGAGCCCGGCTGCAAGCGGCTTCTCATCACCAACGACTGGTACCCGGCTCTCGCTCGGCCGAACGTCGAGGTGGTCACCGATTCGATCGAAGCGATAGCACCGACCGGTGTCGTTGCGGGTGGAGTGATCCATGAATGTGATGTCCTGATCGCGGCAACCGGATTCGCGGCCACCGAGTTCCTGGCGCCGTTGCGGATCTTCGGTCGAAACGGCGAGGAGATAACAGATCATTGGCGCAATGGGGCCCGGACCCACATGGGAATGACCATCTCCGGTTTTCCAAACCTCTATCTCCTGGCCGGGCCGAGCACGGGACTCGGTCACAATTCGATCGTGTTCATGATCGAGGCCCAGCTGCGTTATGTGCGGGGGGCTCTTGGTGAACTCCGCCGCTCGGGGGCGGTGTCGCTGGAGCTCGACGATGCTCTGGAGGGCGCCACCTACGACGAGATGCAGCGTCGTCTGGCCAAGACGGTCTGGACCTCCGGTTGCGGAAGTTGGTATCGCTCCGACGACGGGCGAGTCGACACGATGTGGCCCGGAACGACCATCGAATACTGGTGGCGGACCCGAACGTTCCCGCGTTCGTCCTACCGGAGGGACTTCGGTCGATTCGGCGGTACCCCGGCCGGTCGCTAAGGTGGTCCCGTCACGGGCTGTGGCGCAGCTTGGTTAGCGCGTCGGTCTGGGGGACCGAAGGTCGTGGGTTCGAATCCCGCCAGCCCGACCATTGTGAAGCGGGGTGCCAGAATGGCACCCCGCAAGCGCGTCTGATGAGACGATGTGGACCGGGCGGGTTTTCCCCGATCCGTAGCTGAACCATTTCCCACCCTCCGGAGAGCCGCCATGAGCATTGACGAAACCGCATCATCGGCGCACAGCGGGTCCGGCGCAGATGAGGAGGCACCCGAGGATCTCGAGGCGAGTTCCGAGGAGCGGGCTTCCATCCGTTCACAGCGCCTGGCGAAGCTCGAAGTGATGAGGGCGGGCGGGACGGATCCCTATCCCTACCGGTACGACCGCGATCGCACCGTCGGCGATCTGCGCGCCGAATTCGACATGCTCGAGGCCGGTTCCGAGACCGAGGTGAATGTCCGGATCGCCGGTCGCCTGATGCTCAAGCGCGAGCAGGGTCGCCTGACGTTCGGACAGCTGCGGGATCGCACGGGCGAAGTCCAACTCTTCGTGTCGGCAGGAGTCCTCGGCAAGGAAGCCTTCGCCGAGTTCAACACGCTCGACCGGGGTGACTGGGTCGGAGTCGAGGGATTCGTGATGGTGACCAAGAAGGGCGAACTCTCGGTCAAGGTCACATCGTACGAACTCCTGAGCAAGGCGCTGCGGCCGCTGCCGGACAAGTGGAAGGGCCTTGCCGACGTCGACGCCCGGTATCGCCAACGCTATGTCGACCTTACGGTCAACACCGATGCGCGACGCGTGTTCGAGATCCGTTTCGCCGCTGTCGACGCGATCCGGGCCGAACTGCGCGACCGCGGCTATCTCGAAGTGGAGACACCGTTCCTCCATCTCCAGCAGGGTGGCGCAACCGCTCGGCCCTTCACCACCCATTACAACGCTCTAGATCTGACGACGTATTTGCGGATCGCACTCGAGCTTCCGCTCAAGCGTCTTCTCGTTGGTGGCTTCGAAAGGGTGTTCGAGATCGGCCGGGTCTTCCGCAACGAGGGAATCGACACTCGACACAATCCGGAATTCACGATGCTGGAGGCCTATGAGGCGTTCGGTGATTACAACGAGATGATCGAACTCGTCGAGTCCTTGGTCTCGGGGGCGGCGTTGGCTGCCACCGGTGCAACCTCGGTCGAGGTGCGCGGCAACATCATCGAGCTCGCAGCTCCGTGGCGACGGGTCACGATGGTCGACCTGATCAAGGAAGTGATCGGTGTCGATATTCATCCGGGTATGGATCTTGCCGAAGCCAGAGCTGTCCTCGACGGACTGGGGCTCTCCTGGAAGGACTCGTGGGGAGCCGGGCGCTGCACCCACGAGGTCTACGACGAACTCGTCGAATCCAAAGTTGTGCAGCCGACGGTCGTCCTCGACCATCCCCGCGAGACCTCGCCACTCGCCAAACCCCATCGCGACAACCCCGATCTCGTCGAGCGATTCGAAGTCATTGTCGACGGGCGCGAATTGGCGAATGCCTACAGCGAACTCAACGATCCCGTCGAGCAACTGCTGCGTTTCCAGGAAGGCGCAGCACAGAAAGCAGCCGGCGATCTTGAAGCCGGCGATGTGGATCTCGATTACATCCGGGCCCTCGAGTACGGCATGCCCCCGGCCGGCGGACTCGGGATCGGCATCGATCGACTGATCATGCTTCTGGCCGGAGTGGAAAGTATCCGTGAAGTGATCCTCTTTCCGACGCTCCGTCCGGAGTCCGGACTCTCCGAGGACGATTTCCTTCCCTCCTGATGCCGTGCCCCTGATCGGGACACGTCGGACTTCGACGCTCTGAAAGACTCTGAACATGCAGTCGGCAGGCAGGCGGTCGAGGCTCATCGGGATCCTGACCGCCGTGGGCGGTCTGATGCTCGTTGCATCCACGCTCCCGTTGGTGTCCACGAGAGTCGTCTCGGTCACCGACGTCCTGACTCCATTCGGGGTGCGGGTGACCAGTCAGGTGATCGCTCTCGCGGCAGGCTTGGCCCTTCTGTATCTTGCCGGTCAGCTCGCCCGCAAGCGCCATCTCGCGTGGGTGGTGGCCCTGGTCCTGTTCGCGACGAGTGCAGTGGTGAATCTTGCCCGGGTTCATCACAACATCGCCGCCGTGTACTCGATCGGGATGGTCGTGCTTCTCTCCTTGAGTCGGCGTCAGTTCAGAGCCCCTGGAGATCCGCCCACGCTCTTCGAATTCCTGCGGTTCATCCCGCGGTACTTCGTCACCGTGTTCGGGTACGGGCTCCTCGCTCTCTATCTGGAACGGAAGAGCATCACGCCCGACCCGACGTTGGTCGGAAACCTCGAGACGATCGTCCTCGGACTCGTCGGTATCGACGGACCGTACGAGTATCAGCGGAGTTTCTTCGGATGGGCCTTTCAGGCGTCGTTGCTCGTCCTGGGGCTCGGTGGACTTGGTTGGTCACTGGTGCTCCTGTTCCGCCCGATCATCGCCAAGCCGGTCGAAGATCGCAGTGCATGGGATCAGGCGGTCGAGATTGTTCACCTTCACAGTTCCGATTCCCTGGACTACTTCGCTCTGCGCGATGACAAGATGTTCTTCTTCTCGTCGGATGGGAAGGCGTTTATCGCCTACACCTATGTGGGGCGCCACGCCCTCGTATCCGGTGATCCGATCGGAGCCCCGGACTCGGCGAAGTTGGTGGTGGACGAGTTTCTCGAGATGTGCAGGGACCGCGCGTGGGGTGTCGCATTCCTGGCGGTACGCGAGCACGACCGGCAGCTGTATCTCGATCGTGGGCTTCACACGATCTACCTCGGTGACGAGGCGATTGTCCGTTGCCGCAATTTCTCGTTGGATGGCAAGAAGTGGAAGAGCATTCGCCAGTCGTCGGGTCGCGTCGAGCGGACATATCGCTTCGTTTGGATGGCGGAGACCGACGCGTCGCCGGAACTCATCAGGGAGCTGAACGCGATCTCGCTCAAGTGGAGGGGCAAGACCCCCGAGCGCGGCTTCACGATGACGCTGAATCAGGACATCGAGGGCACGAACCCGGAGTTTCGGCTCTGCATAGCCCTGGACGAGAACGGCACTCCCGGGGGTTTCCTCAGGATCGTGCCGATCTTCGGTGACGAACCGGGCTACACGCTTGATGTCATGCGGCGAGATCCGGACACTCCGAACGGGATGACCGAGTTCCTGTTGACCCGGACGATCATGAAACTCGACGAACTCGGTCTCGACCGCTTCTCCATGAATTTCGCTGCTTGGGGCAGGTTCTTCGAGGACGACATCGAGTACTCGGTTCTCCAGGGGCTCGGAAAACTCACGCTCAACGCGTTGAGTCCCTTCTACCAAATCAAGTCGCTGAAGGAGTTCAATCAGCGTTTCCATCCGGAGTGGGTTCCTCGCTGCATCGTTTACGAGGATCTGCGGGCACTGCCGCGTGTGGCACTTCTGTATTCGAGTGCGGAAGGTCTGCTGACGCTCCCGTTCGTCGGCAAGTACTTTCTGCCGAAGACCGTCATCGATCCGGGTCATCCCATCCCGCACGCGGAGAGGTCGTCGATCGATATTGACGATCGCGATGGCGGTGACATCGATACCGGAACCCGGCGGCAACCGGATTCGACAGAAGGAGTGTGATCATCAGATGTGCGGCCGATTCACCCTGACATCGTCACCCGCGGAGATCGCCGATTTCTTCGGTGCCGAGCAACGGGGGTTGGATCACTCCCCGGACTACAACGTGGCTCCGACCACCGACATCGTCACGGTTGTGGAAACCGAGGGGGAGAGGGCTCTCGAGTTGATGCACTGGGGACTTGTTCCCTCGTGGGCAAAAGACATCTCGATCGGAAGTCGCATGATCAATGCCCGGTCGGAAACTCTCGCCGAGAAACCTTCGTTCAGGCGAGCGTTTGTCCGTCGTCGTTGCATCGTGGTCGCCGACGGTTTCTACGAATGGCAAGCGGTGCCCGGTCAGAAGCGGAAACAACCGATGTACATCACCCGTACGGATGGGGAGCCATTGGCCTTCGCCGGATTGTGGGAGATCTGGCACCCCGAGAGCGATCCGGTGCGGGCGGGCATGGAGCTGCATTCGTGCACGATCGCGACCTGCGAAGCCAACCTGAAGATTGCACCGGTCCATCACCGCATGCCGGTCGTCCTCGAGAAGTCCGACTGGTCAGCCTGGCTCGATGTCGAAGGAACGTCGGCCGCTGACGCCACCGAACTGCTGCGAGCGGCAGGAGACGATGTGCTCACCTTTCATCCGGTGAGCACGGACGTGAACCGCGTCGGTATGAACGACGCCCACCTGATCGACCCGGTCGAATCCGATTCCGGCGATCAGGATGGGCAGATGCGTCTCCTGTAGGTCAGACGGAGGTTTCGGTTCCGAGAGCGCTCCGCAGTCGGTCGGCAGCGTCGTCGAGAGCGGCGGCGCTCACCCCGGCATCGGCCTTGCTGAAATCGATGTCCGATTCCGAGCGGATGGGAAGGACGTGCAGGTGGGTGTGTGGAACCTCGAGACCGGCGATGATGAGCGCCACTCGGTCGACCTGGAACGCCGCCTTCTGGGCGAGTCCGATCCTCTTGGCCACAAGAGTCAGTCGGGTGAGGGTTTCGTCGTCGAGGTCGGTCCAGTGATCTATCTCGGCCCTGGGCACCACGAGCGTGTGCCCGGGGCAGATCGGAGCGATCGTGAGGAATGCGACACAGAGATCGTCCTGATGGACGAATCGCCCGGGCAGGTCCCCGCTGATGATTTTGCTGAAGATCGTTGCCATAGGCCAAGGATCGTAGAGTGGTCCGCATGGGGACGCAGGAGATTTCTTCGGCAGGGGTGATCGCCGGCGGCGGGAAGGACCCGGGTGACCGGATCCTCACGATCCCCAATGCGATCACCGTTGTTCGCCTCGCCCTGCTGCCGGTGTTCGTCTGGTTGTTGTTGTCGCAACACAACCGGGCCGCAGCGGCGATCCTGCTCGGAGCGATCGGGGCGACCGATTGGGTCGATGGATGGTTCGCCCGACGATTCGATCAGGTATCGAACGTCGGAAAGGTGCTTGATCCCGTCGCTGACCGCATGCTGTTCTTCGTATCGATCATCGCCATCATCATCGACGGGGGAGCACCGATCTGGTTCTGCGTTGCAGTTCTGGCGAGAGAGATCGTCATCAGCATCGCAACCCTGGTTCTTGCCGCTCTCGGCGCCCGCCGGATCGACGTGACCTGGTTCGGCAAGGCCGGGACCTTCGGATTGATGTTCGCCTTCCCATTGTTCCTCCTGGCCTCGAGTGGAGGCTCCTGGGAGATTTTCTGGCTCACATCAGCATGGATCTGTGCTGTCCCCGGTCTGGCACTGTCCTATTGGGCGGCTGTCCTCTACGTCCCGTTGGGGCTTCGGGCGCTGCGCGAGGGCCGTTCCGGGGAGAACTGATGCAGCCCGGGGCGTTTTGGCCCCGTTGTGATGCTGACGCTTCTGTCGAGGTCGAGGGCTATCGGGTAGCGTGAGTTTCATGCTGCTGCCTGACGATCTGCGCTATTCCACCGATCACGAGTGGGTCCGACTCGAGGACGGTCGACTCCGTCTCGGCATCACCGATTACGCGCAGGACGCTCTCGGTGACGTGGTCTACGTGGAGATCCCCGAGGTCGGCGCGGAATTCGCCGCGGCGGCAAAGGTCAGCGAAGTCGAGTCGACGAAGTCGGTCTCCGACATCTATGCCCCCGTTTCCGGTCGGGTCGTCGAAGTGAACTCGGAACTCGCCGGTTCGCCCGAGCGCCTCAACGATGACCCTTACGGTGAGGGTTGGATCTGCATCATCGAACCTTCCGACGCCGGTGACGTCGATGCGCTTCTCGATGTTGACGGCTATCGGCGGTTGATCGAAGGTTCGTGATGCCGGCATCCGAGGTCTTCTGCAACAACTGCGGGCATCGCAACGCGCTCGGCGCAGCGTTCTGCTCGTCGTGTGGGGCGATCCTCGAACCCGCATCGAGCCAGAACACGACGATCACGTTTCATCCGGTCACGCCGGGCGATCCGATCGACGAAGCATTCATTGCGACGTCGGACGAGTTCGACGGCGAATACGGTGTGCTCGTCGTTCATCAGGGAGCGAAGGCCGGCAGCAGAATCGTCCTCGACAGCGACCTGACGACTGCAGGTCGTCATCCCGACTCGGACCTCTTTCTCGACGACATCACCGTCTCGCGTCGTCACGCTGAAATACGTCGCTCCGCCGACGGAACCTACGAGGTATCCGACACCGGTTCGCTGAACGGTACATACGTGAATCGCGAGCGCATCGAACACGCGGCATTGCGATCGGGTGACGAACTTCAGATCGGCAAGTTCAAACTTGTTTTTCTGTTCGGCGAAGCGGAAGCGGGCGCCTGATGCCCGAGCGTCGACATTCGTCGATCGGTGAGGTGCTGTCACTTCTGCAGATCGATTTTCCGGACATCACGATTTCCAAGATTCGTTTCCTCGAGAGTCAGGGACTGCTCGATCCGGAGCGGACACCGTCCGGGTATCGGAAGTTCCATGACGAGGACATCGAACGGTTGCGCTGGATCCTCACTGAACAGCGCGATCACTTCCTGCCGTTGAAGGTCATCAAGGACCGACTCGCCTCCGGCGATCTCACGTCGGGATCGGCCGACGGGGTGCTCGCTCTGGAGGCAGGCAATGGCGTCGAAAGCCAGACGCAGCCGTCGTCCCGTCCGGTTCCGGTTGCGGCTTCAGCTGCTGCTGCAGCGCCAGATCGAGCACCAGTACCGCCGGTGTCTGATCCCGTCGATCATTCCCGGGCCCGCGCTGTCGCTCAACTCGTCGAAGGTCCCGCAGAATCGCGTCCGAAGCCCGAAGTTGCCGCATCGGGCTCCGCGGCCGAGCCCAAGTCACCGCCTGTGCGTCGGCGTCATCCAACCGGTCACAGCAAAGGCGAGCCCACTCCGGCCGCTGGGGGCGCAGATGATGCATCAGAGGCGATCGCGCTGTCGGCAAAGGAGCTCGCGGCCCGCACCGGTCTGACTCTTGTCGAAGTCGCGGATCTCGAGAAGTTCGGCCTGATCAGTCCACAGGTCGACGGTCAGTCGGTTTCGTACGATCAGGATGCTCTCGACGTTGCCCAACTGTCGGCCGGATTCAGGCGCTACGGAATCGAGCCACGTCACCTGCGGATGTACAAGGTGGCCGCCGATAGGGAAGCCGGTCTGTTCGAGCAACTCATTGCCCCGCTCCTGAAGCAGCGACGGGCCGAAGCAAGGGAGCAGGCCGTCGAGATGCTCGAGGATCTGGCTGAACTTGCCGACGATCTTCGTGCAGCCATGGTGCGGGCGGCACTGCGGGACTTTCTCGGCACGGCCTGATCACACTTGGCCGAACTGCCTCCGGCGCCGGTATCGTCCCGGAGATGATCGAGATGGAAGTAGTCGCAGTGCGGATCGAACTCCCGGGGAACAGCCCGGTGGTGATCCTCCGAGAGATCGTCGGTCCGGAACGATTGCTGCCGATCTTCATCGGGCAACCTGAGGCGACCGCCATAGCGTTCGCTCTCGACGGTGTGGTGACTCCTCGCCCGATGACCCACGACCTGCTGTGTGACGTGCTCGAGGAGCTCGGCGCCAAGCTGACATCGGTGGAAATCACCGGAGTTCAGGCTGGCACGTATTACGCCGATCTAGTCCTCCAGTTCGCATCCGAGGAGCGGCGGATCTCCAGCCGACCGTCCGACGCGATGGCCCTGGCTCTTCGACTGGATGCCCCGATTTTCGTCTCACACACCCTGGTGGACGAGGCCGGCATTCTTGCCGACGATGACGACGAACTCGACGAAACTCCCGGTCAGGGCGGCGATGTTGTCGAGCAGTTCAAGGACTTCATCGACACCGTGAATCCGGAGGATTTCGGGGCCTGACAGCAGCGGCGGGTGAACGTCGGTTGATTGACGGCAGGGGTGGAGACCGATAGGTTTCGCACTCCACAGGGCCGGGTACGCGGGCTGTCGAGTTCTGAAGGAATGGGGTCTGCGTGACCATGGCGATCGAGTCTCTGGTGGATGAGGGCGGGTACAGCGGCGCACGAACCGCCGAGATCGTCGGCATCAGCTATCGCCAACTCGATTACTGGGCACGTACCGATCTGGTCCGGCCATCGGTCGAGGACGCGAAGGGAAGCGGAAGCCGTCGGCGTTACAGCTACACGGACCTTCTCGAACTCCGGGTGATCAAGAGCCTCCTCGATTCGGGACTCAAGCTCGAAAGCGTCCGCGAGGTCTTCTCGTACCTGCACGACAATCTGGGCGAGGACATCTCCTCGGCCAATCTGGTCATTCAGGGTTCGACATCGGTTCTCATCCAGACCGACGGCGAACTCATCGATCTGGTCAAGCGTGGCCAGGGTGTGCTGAACATCCTCCCGCTCGACGGTGTTCGCAAGGACATGGACGCGCGTATCCGCGAACTTCATCCGGCTGCCGTGGCGGCGCCGGTCCGGAAGCTGGCCAGCGGCCAGTAGTCGGCCGGTAGTGTCGGGACGTGTCTGATCGTCTCTCACCGCTTGATGCGGTTCATCGTTCCCTTGGCGCCAAAGTTGTTCCCTTCGGTGGCTGGGAGATGCCCCTTTCCTATCCGGACGGGACACTCGCCGAGCACCATGCCTGTCGTCACGATGCGGTCGTGTTCGACGTGTCCCATCTCGGGACGGTCCGGGTGTCCGGTCCCGATGCATTCGAAGTGCTTCAACGGGCTTTCACGAACGACCTCGGACGGATCGAACCGGGTCGGGCCCAGTACACGCATCTGCTCGATCGGTCGGACGCATCGGTCCTCGATGACATCATCATCTGGTGGGTCGATGACGAACGTTTCGACGTCATGCCGAACGCCTCGAACACGCAACGCGTCACCGACGCCCTCGCCGAGGAATCAACGGCAGCGGGTGCCGGTGCCGTACACGCCATCGACGTGACAGACACACGCGCGATCCTCGCGGTGCAGGGTCCCCGTGCGCGCGAGCGCCTCGCCGCGGTAAGCGCGGACATCGTTGCGGTCGAACGATTCTCGGTCGCTGCTGTCGAGTGGGGCGGCGTCGACCTGATCGTGGCCGGCACCGGTTACACGGGCGAGGATGGCGTCGAGATCTCCGTCCCGGTCGGGTCCGCCGCGGATCTCTGGAACGCGATCGTCGATGCCGGTGTGAAGCCTGCGGGACTCGGGGCGAGGGACACCCTCCGACTCGAGGCGGGTCTGCCACTGCACGGACACGAACTGGGCGAAGGCATCACCTCGCTCCAGGCAAGGCTCGGCTGGGCCGTGTCATGGACGAAGGGCGAATTCCGCGGTCGGAGCCCCCTTGAGGCAGAGAAAGACGCGGGAGTCACACGGATTCTCCGCGGTTTGGCAACCGAAGGACGTCGTCCTCCCCGCGAGGGCGCGCCGGTGAAGCGAGACGGTCTCGAGATCGGCATCGTGACGAGTGGCAATTACTCGCCCGAACTCGGACACGGGATAGCGCTGGCATTCCTTCCGCCGGACATCGCCATCGGCGACGCAGTTGTCATCGACGTGAGGGGCACGGATCTTCCCGCCGTTGTCACGGCGACACCGTTCGTGACCCGTTCCAACTGATTCGTCAGCGGTTCTCCGCGAACGATTCGATCGGGGGACACGAGCACACGACGTTGCGATCGCCCCATGCACCGTCGATGCGACTCACGGGTGGCCAGTATTTGCCCTTCGTATCGCCGGACGGCCACGCCGCGATCTCGCGGGAGTAGGCGTGATTCCAGACTGTGCACGCGATGTCCGAGGCAGTGTGTGGAGCGTTGTGCAAGGGGTTGTCCTCTGCTGGCCAGACACCGGCCTGCACCTGATCGATCTCCGCACGGATGGCGAGCATCGCGTCGCAGAATCGATCGAGTTCGGCACGGCTCTCGCTCTCGGTGCTTTCGACCATCAGCGTCCCGGCAACCGGGAACGACATCGTCGGCGCGTGGAATCCGTAATCGACCAGGCGCTTTGCCACGTCGTCGACAGTCACACCGCTGTCTTTGGTGATCGGACGAATGTCGAGGATGCATTCGTGCGCCACGCGTCCGTCCCGGCCGGTGTACAGGATCGGATATGCGCCAGCGAGTCGCTTCGCTATGTAGTTGGCGTTGAGAATCGCGACGATTGTGGCCCGACGCAATCCGGCGGGACCCATCATCGAGATGTAAGCCCAAGGAATGGGGAGGATGCCTGCCGATCCGAACGGAGCTCCGGACACTGCACCGACGATGGGTCCGAGGCCGTCGTCGGGGGAGCGGAGCGGCCCGGCATCGGTGACGACGGGATGGGTCGGTAGGAACGGGGCGAGATGCGATCGAACCGCAACGGGCCCGACACCGGGACCGCCGCCCCCGTGCGGGATACAGAACGTCTTGTGGAGATTGAGATGGCTGACGTCGGCTCCGAAGCGTCCGGGGCGGGCGACACCGACAAGCGCGTTGAGGTTGGCGCCGTCGAGGTAGACCTGCCCGCCGGCGTCGTGGACTGCAGCGCAAATCTCGCCGACCGCTTCCTCGAAGACACCGTGGGTCGACGGGTAAGTGATCATCAACGCGGCAAGGTCGGCGGCATGGGTGGCGATGAGCGAGCGCAGATCCGCCACATCGACGTTTCCGTTGTCATCACACGCGACAACGATGACGCGCATTCCGGCCATCGTGGCGCTGGCGGCATTCGTTCCGTGGGCCGATTCGGGAATCAGGCAGACGTTCCTATTGACGTTGCCGCGGCTGTGATGCCACGCCCGGATCGCGAGGAGACCGGCGAATTCGCCCTGGGAACCGGCATTCGGCTGGAGAGAGACTGCGTCATAGCCGGTGATGTCGGCGAGCCACTTCTCCAAGTCCTTGATGATGCGGCGATACCCGACGGTGTCGGTGGGAGGGGCATAAGGATGTATTCCGGCGAACTCGGGCCATGTGATCGGTTCCATCTCGGCGGCCGCGTTGAGCTTCATGGTGCAGGATCCGAGCGGGATCATCGAACGGTCGAGTGCGAGATCGACATCGGAGAGTCGACGCAGATTGCGGACCATGTCGGTCTCGCTGTGGAAACTGCTGAACGTCGGATGGGTCATGAAGTCGCTCGTACGCTTCTGCGCGTCGGGAACGCCGGCGGGGGAGCGTTGGTCGACAGCAATCGCTCCGTCGTTGGTGGCGCCGAAGACGGCCCACAGGCGTTCGACGAGTTGCGTGTTGGACGTCTCGTCGAAACTGATCCCGAGGCGATCATCGTCGATGAGTCGGAGGTCGATCCCGGCGTTGCGGCACGCCGCATGGAGTGCCCGGGCGGCGCCGGGAGTAACGAGCGTGACGGTGTCGAAGAACGTGTCGTGAGCGAAGGTGAAACCGCGCTCGCGCATCCCTTGAACGAAGAGTGACGCCAGACGGTTGACGCGCTGGGCGATGCGGCGCAAGCCGTCGGGTCCGTGCCAGGCACCGTAGAGCGCAGCCATGACTGCAAGAAGCACCTGCGCGGTGCAGATGTTCGACGTGGCCCGCTCCCGTCGGATGTGCTGTTCGCGTGTCTGGAGGGCAAGTCGGTAGGCGGGTCGGCCCATCGTGTCGATCGACACGCCGACGAGGCGTCCGGGCAACACTCGGCGATGGTCCTGTTTCGTGGCGAGGAACCCGGCGCTCGGTCCACCGAACCCGAGCGGAACTCCGAAGCGCTGGGAGGATCCGACGACGACATCGGCACCGAGTTCTCCGGGAGGTGTGATCAGGCAGCAGGCGAGGAGATCGGTGGCGACAGCGACCAGAATTCCCTGATCGTGCGCCGAGGAAATTCCGTCGGAGAGGTTGCGCAGTCGCCCGCTCGAACCGGGATGTGACAGCAGGATCCCGAAGACATCTTCGGGAAGGGTTGCAACGGTGTCGTCAACCTCGACGATCTCGAGTACCAGCCCGAGAGGTTCTGCCCTGGTGTGCAGTACGGCGAGAGTCTGAGGGTGTGTATCGCTGTCGACGATGAACCTGTCTCCGCGTTTGCCGTTGATGCGATGGAGCAGCGTCATGGCCTCGGCCGCAGCGGTCGACTCGTCGAGCATCGACGCATTGGCGATCTCCATGCCCGTGAGATCGCAGACCATGGTCTGGTAGGCGAGCAGAACCTCGAGACGTCCCTGCGAGATCTCCGGCTGGTACGGGGTGTACGCGGTGTACCACGCGGGATTTTCGAGAACATTGCGGCGCAGCACCGGCGGCGTGACGGTGTTGTACCAGCCGGTTCCGATCAATGAAGTCCTGACCGTGTTCGCAGCGGCGAGAGCCCGCAGCGACTCGAGCACACCGGCTTCATCGACCGGTCCCGGAACGGCGAGGGGAGAATCGTCGCGGATGGACGGAGGAACGACGGACTCGACGAGTTCGTCGAGTGATGCGAGCCCGAGCGTCGCAAGCATCCCGGCGATCTCGGAATCGGACGGACCGATATGGCGACCGATGAACTGATCGGGAGCCGCAAGATCGTGAAGTGATGGGCGGGGAAGTGAAGACACGGAGGACCTCCGGGGTTGGGCGTGTTTACGCCACGGACGGGGACCCCGATCTGTCGTTGGACCTGAGAGTTTCATCTCGCAGCATCGGGCGACTTCCCGGCGGCCTCCGCTCCGATGAGCAGCTGCGCCGTCAGGCACGAGATGTTGCGGACTTTCTCCTTCGGTGAATCCTCCGGAGCGGATGCCCGGACGATTGCTCTCCAGATGCGCCTACACAAGCGATACATGGGCCTGAGAGTTTCCCGGGGGGTTGCTCCTTCGGCGC
Source organism: Actinomycetota bacterium (assembly GCA_009703925.1). Classification (GTDB taxonomy): domain Bacteria; phylum Actinomycetota; class Acidimicrobiia; order Acidimicrobiales; family Acidimicrobilacustridaceae; genus Acidimicrobilacustris. The sequence continues at coordinate 29,506 of WLFD01000011.1, forward strand.
TGATCGGATGCTGCTCGATCAGACTCTCCCGCAAGTGATCAATGGCTTCAGTTGTGAACGCGAACCTAGTCGAACAGGTCGGGTTGCTCGCGAACGATGACGCTGTAGAGAGGCTGGAACGAGAACCAACCGGCGAAGCTGTGACCGATCTGACCGCGTGTGAGTTCGGCGTATTCGGGATCGATGAGAACCGGGTCGCCGGCGGCCATGGCCAGCAACTGGGCCTGGCAACTGCGTTCCATGGTGATGAACCACCAGGCCGCCTCGTCCACCGACTGGCCGGTGGTGAGGAGACCGTGGTTGCGAAGGATCGCCGCCTTCTTGTCACCCATAGCTTCGGCGATCCGCAATCCCTCGCTCGTGTCGAGCACGACGCCGGTGTAATCGTCGAAGAGCACGTGGTCGCCGTAGAACTGGCAGGCGTCCTGTGTGATCGGGTCGAGCAGTCGTCCGAGTGAGGAGAATGCTTTCCCGTGGATGGAATGGGTGTGGGCGGCGGCGATCACGTCGGGTCGTGCCGCGTGGACCTGTGAGTGGATGGCGAATGCGGCCTGATTGATCGCGTACTCGCCGTGGACGACCTCACCCGAATGGTCGACGCACACGAGGTCGGAGACGCTGATGAGTTGGAAATCGACGCCGATCGGATTCAGCCAGAAGCGATCGGGGAACTCCGGATCGCGGA
>WLFD01000110.1 GCA_009703925.1 Actinomycetota bacterium
AGCTCGGCCAGGCCCTGGGAAAGGGCGGAGGTCGTCACCCCCAGCGAGGTCGCCGCCGCCGAGAACGTTTCGGCATCCGCAACCGCCACGAGGTAGCTCAACTGCGAGATCGTGAGGTGCAGCAGCGGTGGACCGGCCGGCTGGTTCAGGTTCGCCATCCCGGGATCATACTGTTCAGTCTTACTTAACTGAACTTCTTGATGTTCAAGCATCCCCTACTCTTGCGAGCATGACAAAGCCAAGCACCATCGCACCCGCAACCGGCCGCCTCGGGGTTCTGACCCCCGGCATGGGCGCCGTCGCCTCCACCTTCATCGCCGGCGTTCTCGCCACCCGCGCCGGCCATTCCGTCCCCGTCGGTTCGCTCACCCAGCTCGCCCACATCCGCCTGGGCAAGCGGGAAGAGAACCGCAACCCGCTCATCCGCGAGTTCGTTCCGCTCGCCGATCTCGGCGATCTCGTCTTCGGCGGATGGGATCCGATCAGCCCGAACGCACTCGAAGCGGCCCGCACCGCCGGCGTGCTCGAAGAGAAGGACCTCGGCCCGATCTCGGCCGAACTCGAGGGCATTGTGGCCATGGACGCCGTCTTCGACCAGCGTTGGGTGAAGCGCCTCGAAGGAACCCGGGTCAAGGCCACCACCGACAAGTGGGAGCAGGCCGAAGCCCTCATCGCCGACATCGAGAACTTCCGCATCGCCAATGACTGCGATCGTCTCGTCATGGTGTGGTGCGGTTCGACCGAGGCCTACCAGGAGGCCAGCGCCGTCCACATGACGATCGAGAGCTTCGAAGCCGGGCTCAAGGCCGGCGACGACAACATCTCGCCCAGCCAGATCTACGCCTACGCCGCCATCATGAGCGGTGTTCCCTTCGCCAACGGCGCCCCGAACCTCTCCGTCGACCTCCCCTGCATGCGCGAACTCGCCGCACGCGAGGGCGTTCCGATCGCTGGCAAGGATTTCAAGACCGGCCAGACCTGGCTCAAGACGCTCCTCGCTCCGGGCATGAAGGCCCGCATGCTCGGCCTGCGCGGTTGGTATTCGACCAACATCCTCGGCAACCGCGACGGCGAGGTCCTCGACGATCCGGACAACTTCAAGACCAAGGAAGTCTCGAAGCTCGGCGTCATCGACTCCATCCTCCAGCCCGAGGTGTACCCCGATCTCTACGGCAACGTCGACCACGTCGTGCGCATCAACTACTACCCGCCGCGCGGTGACAACAAAGAGGGCTGGGACAACATCGACATCTTCGGATGGATGGGTTACCCGATGCAGATCAAGGTCAACTTCCTGTGTCGCGATTCCATCCTCGCGGCGCCGATCGTTCTCGATCTCGCCCTCTTCATGGATCTCGCCAAGCGTGCCGGTCAGAGCGGTGTTCAGGAATGGCTGAGCTTCTACTTCAAGGCCCCCCAGGCCGCGACACCCATCCCGGCCGAACACGATCTGTTCATCCAGCAGACCAAACTGAAGAACACGCTGCGCGAGTGGATGGGCGAAGACGCCGTCACCCACTCCGAAGCAGGCTGACGCGCAGCCTTTCCTCTATCATTGTCAGAAATCAACCGTCTCTAACAGGAGTCTTTCAATGCCAGTGCCCAGCGATGCCGAACTTGGTCCCCTTGCCGCCCTTGCGGGTTCATGGGAAGGCGACAAGGGAGTAGACGTTTCCTACCATCACGCCGAAGGCGAGATCATCGAAACGCCGTACCGTGAAAAGGTCGAACTGAAGCCGTTCGGTCCCGTCGACAACGGAACCCAGACCCTCTTCGGTCTTGATTACCGCATGGCCGCCTACAAGCAGGGCGAGGACGAGCCGTTCCACACCGAGGTCGGCTACTGGCTCTGGGATGCCGCTGCCGGTCAGGTCATGCGCTGCTTCATGGTCCCGCGTGGCCAGGTCGTCATCGCCGGCGGAACGGCTTCGGCCGACTCCACCACGCTCGAGATGAGCGCCAAGACCGGATCCAACACCTATGGCATCCTCTCCAACCAGTACCTCGCCGAGTACTCGACCACCCCCGATTACAGCGTCACCATCAATGTCGGTGACGGCGAGTGGAGCTACGAAGAGACCACCGTGTACGAAGTGAAGGCCAAGGGCCTCACGATCCAGCACACCGACAGGAACACCCTCCGCAAGGTCGGCTGAACCCGGTCCCAAGCAATCTGTGAACATCCCCGGCCTCGTGCCGGGGATGTTCCATTTTTGCGACCAACCTGCAATGGTCGGTCGGCAGGCATCGCCTGGAACGTTCGGCAAAACGAAAGATGCCGACCCTTGCGGGTCGGCATCTTCACGTACTGCAGAAAGTCAGGGATTCAGATAACGCGAACGTTTTCTGCCTGATCGCCCTTTTGACCGGCGGTGACGTCGAACTCCACCTTCTGGCCTTCGTCGAGGCTCTTGTAGCCGGTGCCTGCGATGTTGGAGTAGTGAACGAACACGTCGTCGCCACCATCACGGGAGATGAAGCCGAAACCCTTTTCGGCATTGAAAAACTTCACGGTACCTGTAGTCATATCTCTACTTTTTTCTTGATCATCTCGTCCCATTTGGACGGGATGTTGTTTCTCACCGTAACCGCGAAGTGGGGGGAACCCCCCATCGCGACCCCGGCAGCCGGGTTCAGTCCGGTAGCAAAATCCGGTCTGCCCGGGTGGGACAGCCGATCCCCGGGCGTGCTGATCCCAAGTGGCCCTTGGGATTACGGCTCCTCGGGGCGATTCCGGTCGGCTCGAGATCCGGTGTCTCGATTCCTTCGAACCGATGGCCGAAATCAGGCCACAGGTTCGAGCAGGACCAGCGGGATCACCCGCGAGGTCTTCTTCTGGTAGCCGCCGTAATGGGGCTTGTAGGCCATGATCCGCTGCCACAGCTCGTCGCGTTCAGCGCCCTCGGCGATCCGGGCCCGCATCGTCGTCGCCGGACGACGACCCGACTTCACCGTGACCTCGGGGGTCTTCTGAAGATTCAGGAACCACGCCGGGTTGATGTCGTCCCCACCCCTCGACGCCACGATCACGAAGGCATCACCGTTCTGTACCGGCGAGGTGAGCAGCGAGGTGCGGGGCTGACCGGACTTGCGGCCGATGGTCGTGAGTTCGACAACCGGCATGCCGTACATGCGCCAGCCGAGTCGACCCCCGCTCAACTTGAGCATCGAACCGTGGACCTTGTTCATCGTCTTCATCTGGAAGTCACTGGCCATGGCGAGACCCTACCGGTGGAGCTTCGAACGAGGGCCGGGAAAGGTGCAGCCGTGCGTGCACAATCGAACTGGACCCGATACCCTATGGGGTATGTGCAGACGAGCGACGTGCCCCAAATGCAAGCAACCGACCTGGAAGGGCTGCGGCGCCCACGTCGAGCAGGTCCTCGGAGACGTCCCGAAGTCCCAGCGTTGTCAGTGCAACGCCAAGGGCGGGGTAGCCGGTTCGAAGCGGACAACAGCGAAGAAGGAATCCGTGTCGGTCGGTGACGCCGGCGAGAAGCGCCGCTGGTTCCGCCGATGACCAAGGGTCCCATTCCATCGCCCCGGGACCAGTGGGAGGAGCGCTATCGCTCGGAGGTCTACTTCTATGGCACCGAGCCGAACGGTTTTCTTGCCGATCACGTCGGCGATCTGCCGGTCGGACGAATCCTCTGTCTCGCCGAGGGCGAGGGGCGCAATGCGGTCTTCCTCGCCGAGAGGGGTTTCTCGGTGTCCAGCGTCGATCTCACCCGGGCCGGAGTCGACAAGACGCTCCGTCTCGCCAGCGCCAGAGGTACGGCGGTCGACGCCAGCGTGGGGGACCTCGCCGATTTCGACCTGGGCACAGCCTGCTGGGACGGCATCGTCTCGGTATTCGCCCACATCCCGAAACCGATCCGCATCGACCTTCACCAGCGGGTGACGCGGGCGTTGAGGCCCGGCGGCGTCTTCCTTCTCGAGGCCTACCGACCGGCTCAGGTCGGCCGCGGGACCGGCGGACCTCCGACCGCGGAACTCATGATGTCGCTCGAAGAACTCCGCGGCGAGCTGTCGCCCCTCGAGGTCACCTTCGGAGCGGAGACTGATCGCGAGATCATCGAGGGTTCCGGTCACACCGGCGGTGGTGCGGTCGTCCAGTTCATCGCCCGAAAGCCGCTGGTCTGACGCCACCGGATTCTTCGAGCTGAATCCTCAGGTCGGTGGCTGGTCGGCGCCTTTGGCTTCGATCGCTTCGATGTATTCGCAGAACGCGTCGTAGGCGCGGGGTCCGTAGACCGTCCCCGGACCGCCATTCATGAGGAAGGTCACGGCGAGAGCTTCGGCGACCTCTTCGCGCGTGGCACCGACGGAAGCGGCCCCGCGGGCGTGCGTCGCGATGCACCCGTCGCATCGCAGGGTGACTCCCATGACAAGAGCGAGGAGTTCCTTCGTCTTTGCGTCGAGTGCACCCGGGGCCATGGCCGCCTGGCTCAGTTGGGAAAAGGCGCCGTAGACATCCGGCACCATGAGACGCAGTTCCCGTCCCTCCTTGCCGAGTGGCCGCAGTACTTCCTGACCGTGCATGTGCTCGCCCATGTGACCAGTTCTCCTCGTCGGCTGTCCCGCCTTCGACTCTAACGACCTGCTCCCCCCGGCTCCGGTGTCCCCCATGGGGTCGAACCGTCCCCTCCTGAAACAGGGGTTGCGGTTGCATACCCTAGGGGGTATGGTTCCCCAGACGTTCCCCACCTTTTTCGGAGACCAGCATGACCACGATCGATTCACCCGACCTTCCCTTGGCCCACGAGCCGTCGCATGATCCTGACGAGAAGGCCCTGTTCTCCCGACTCGCGGCCTCGATGGCTCGCCATCGCCGCATCGTCATCGCCGTGTGGCTTGTTCTCACCATCGCCGCGGCGCCTCTCGCCATCACCCTCACCGATGCCCTCTCCGGCGCCGGGTGGGATGCAAAGGGAACGCCGGCCGAGAAAGTCCGCGCTGAGTTGCGCAGCGACTTCCCTGCGCTCGGCGCCGAATTCCCGGTCGTCGTCTACCACCAGGACACACCGATCACCTCGGACCCGGCCGGAGTTCAGGCACTTGTCGCCGAACTCGCCGACGGACCCCGGGTGACCGTTGTGGTCGATCCGCTTTCGATGCCGGCCGAGTCCGGAATGATTTCGCGCGACGGAATGACCACGATCATTCCCGTCGGTCAGCAGATCGGCGAAGACGCCCAACGACCGGTCGCCGCCGGTGAACTCGGCGCCTTCGTCGGCTCCCTTTCGGTGCCGGAAGGGGCTCAGGCCGACGTTGCCGGCGAATGGTCGATGTGGAGCGACTTCAACAAGATGAACGAAGAAGCGCTGCACAAGGCCGAACTCGTCAGCGGCCTTCCGACTCTCATCATGTTGTTCATCGCCTTCGGCGCACTGCTCGCCGCCGGCATTCCCCTCATTCTCGCAATCGCCGGTATCGCCGGTGGCTTTGCCGTCCTGCACATGCTGACGTGGATAACGCCGATGTCGGTGTGGTCGATGAACTTCTCGATGATGATCGGTCTCGCCGTCGGCATCGATTACAGCCTCTTCATCGTGAGTCGATACCGGGAGGAACGAGTCGAGGGGAAGGACGCGATCAAGGCAATCGAGAACGCGATGTCGACCTCGGGTAAAGCCGTGTTCCTCTCGGCCCTCACCGTCGTGCTGTCACTTGCCGCCGTCTTCCTCGTCCCCGTCATGGTGTTCCGCACGATGGCCCTCGGGATGATCCTCTCCGTGATTGCCGTGGCGCTCGCCGCCCTCACGCTGCTCCCTGCCGTTCTTGTCGCAATGGGAGACAAGGTCCTGGTCACCCGGGGAAAGAAGGACCCGGACATCGTTGCCGAAGGCCGTTGGGCCAAGTGGACGAGCGTCTCGTTGCGTCGACCGGGAACGGTGTTGGCGGTCGGACTCATCCTGCTCGGCGCCCTCATTGTCCCCGCCTTCGGCATGAAACTCGGTATGCCCGGAGCAACTGTTGTCGACAAGGGATACACGAGTCGGGACGGCTACGACCTGCTCGTCGAGGCGTACGGGCCGGGCGCAGCGGCTCCCGCCTACGTGACCGTCGACGCCGCCGACGCGGAACGCGTCGTTGCCATCGCAGCGTCGACACCCAATGTCGTCGACGCACGCATCGTGACTCCGCCGGCCGACACCGGACGCGTGGTGGTGCGGGTCACGCCGGGCACAGCCATCGACGATCCGATGACGCAAACGATGGTCGACGATCTTCGCCTCGGACTCGATACCGAGGTGACCGGCGCCGATGTCGGTGGCCCGGCCGGCCAGAACCGCGATCTCACCGGCGTGCTCGTCAGTCGCGCTCCCTACGCGATTGCCATCATCCTGATCGTGGCCTTCCTGTTGCTGCTCGTGGTGTTCCGCAGTCTCGTCATCGCCCTGTTCTCGATCGTGATGAACCTCATCACCGTCGGAGCTGCATTCGGTTTCGCCACGATCGTGTTCCAGAACGGAGTCGGTGCAAGCCTGATCGGCTTCGAACCGCAGGGCTTCGTCGACGCATGGGCGCCGCTGTTCTTCTTCGCCCTGCTCTTCGGCCTGTCGATGGATTACCAACTCTTCCTGCTCGCCGCCATCAAGGAGCGGTACCAGGCGACGGGAGATACGAAACGGGCCATCGGTGAAGGCATCGCCCGCACCGGTCGGCCGATCACCAATGCGGCGATCATCATGATCATCGTGTTCATCGCCTTCGGTATCACCGGTCCCATTCCCCCGACCGAACTGGGGCTGACACTCGCCATGGCCGTCCTGCTCGACGCGACGGTTGTTCGAGTCATGCTCGTTCCGGCGACAATGGCATTGCTCGGAGACAAGAACTGGTACGTCCCCAAATGGCTTGCCAAGATCCTTCCCCACGTGAATTTCAGCCACTGACATCAAGCAAGACGGAGACCCGGACATGGAAATCAAATCTGAAGTCAAGGACGATCTGAACAAGCGACTGCGCCGCATCGAAGGTCAGGTGCGCGGCATCCAGAACATGCTTCTTGAAGATCGCGAGTGCCGCGACATCGTCACGCAGATCGCGGCGGTGACAAAAGCGATGGAACAGGTCGGCTTCAAGATGCTCGCATCGGGTCTCGCTTCCTGTCTGCAGGACCCGGAGAAGTCGGCGGCGGAGGGTTACTCCCTCGAGGCTGTCGAGAAGATGTTTCTCAAACTTTCGTGAACCCGTTTCGCATCGATCAAGGAGATCAGCAATGACGACAACCGCCAAGCCGCAGTCGGAGAGCAACTCGTCGACGAAGAGTTGGCCGCTCGAACGGGTCCTCTTCGCGATGGCCGGCACCGTGACCCTCCTGAGCGCATTGCTGGCGGCCCTAGTGTCGCCCTGGTTTCTCCTGCTCACCGGAGCGGTCGGGATCAATCAGTGGATGTACGTGACGCTCGGAGCGTGTCCCGCTTCTGTCGTCCTCCGCCGCTTTGGATTCGCGGCCCAGTGCCGATGGTCGGTGGAGTGACACAGCCGGATCGAGCGCGGGCCCATTGGGACGAGCGTTACCGCGCAACAGGCTCGGAGTCGGTCAGTTGGTTCGAACCGGAACCTCGTCTTTCGCTCGCAATGTTCGATCTTGCGGGTACCGACAGGAGCGGAAGCGCGATCGATATCGGTGGCGGCGCTTCATCGTTTGCGGAAACCCTGATTGACCGGGGCCTGACCGACGTCACCGTTCTCGACCTGTCGGACGTCGCACTTTCAATCGCGCGGAACCGCCTGGGAAACTCGGAGTCCGTGCACTGGCTCGTCGCCGACGTCACCACATGGGAACCCGATCGAACGTGGGACTTCTGGCACGATCGCGCGGTATTCCATTTCCTCACCGAACCCGAACAGCGAGCGGCTTACCGGTCGCTCCTCCACCGCTCGGTGCCAACCGGTGGTGCGGTCGCAGTTGCAACCTTCGCCGAGGATGGGCCCGAGCAATGTTCGGGGCTGCCCATCGAGCGGTACTCGGTCGGTCGACTGCTCGATGAACTCGGCGATGGTCTCGCGGAGATCGCCAGCGGGCGCTTTGTTCACACAACCCCTTCCGGTGCTGTTCAGCCGCTCACCTGGATCGTCGCCCGCAAGGTTTGATCAGTCGACTGTTTCGACCACTGCCTTGATGCGATCGAGTGTCGTACGCATGCCGGCGCGGTTCGTCTTGCCGCGGGTCCAGCCCAGCAACGTCCAGTAGACGCGCATCAACAGGTTCGGCGTGAGAGCGAAGAATTCGGTGACGTCCGTTCCGTCACCGGCCCGGTCGCCCGGTCGAGCCATTCCGCTTCGAACGTCTCGGGACCGAATTCCCCGATCGGTTGACTTCGATCGTTCCCTTGGTATCGTTCAGACATCGATAGTCATCGATGTCTTCTCCCGGAGGAAACCATGGCCCGTCTGCAGCTTGCCCTCAATGTCTCGAACATCGACGAGGCCGTCGAGTTCTATTCGAAGCTCTTCGCGACCGAGCCGCTCAAGCGCAAGCCCGGTTACGCGAACTTCGCGATCGCCAATCCGCCGCTCAAGCTCGTGCTGTTCGAAGGCGCCGAGGGCGGAACGATCAATCACCTCGGCGTCGAGACCGACAACGCGGCCGAGGTCGAAGCAGCCGAAGCGCGATTGACCGGCG
>WLFD01000111.1 GCA_009703925.1 Actinomycetota bacterium
GGACGATCGTGACGCGTTTGCCCTGCGTACAAGGCTTGCGCACGAATGGCGGCACCTCCTGAGCGTGGATCCGGCCCTGCCCGCGGAACTCCTTCCGGAGGATTGGGCGGGTACCCGGGCCCGGGGCGTTTTCCACGACTGTTTCGGCGCCTGGAAGAAATCGGCAACTTCGTACTACACAACCATGGCGGACGAGCCTGCTGTGTCGTAGATTGTCGGACATGACCGACATCGGATTTCCCGTATTCGACTGTGACAACCACTATTACGAAGCGATCGACGCCTTCACCCGGCACCTCGACCCTCGTACCGGACCCCGCACCATCCAGTGGTGCCAGATCGACGGACGCCAGTATCACGTCATCGGCGGCAAGGTCAGCCGTGCCGTGGTCAACCCGACGTTCGATCCGGTGGCGCTCCCCGGTGTGCTCAAGGATTATTTCCGCGGCAACCCGAACAACGAGAACCCGATCGAACTGCTCAAGCAGCGCGAGCCGATCCGTCCTGCCTACCGCGACAAGGACGCCCGCATCGCGACGCTCGACGAGCACGGCCTCGAAAAGGTCTGGATGTTCCCGACTCTCGGCATGATCTACGAAGAGCCCCTGCACCAGGACCCGTGGGCCGTGCAGCAGGTGTTCACCGCGTTCAACCGTTGGATGCTCGAGGACTGGGGCTTCAACCACAAGGATCGCATCTTCACGGCGCCCTACATCTCGCTCGTCGATGTCGACTGGGCGATCTCGGAACTCGAGTTCGCACTCGACAACGGCGCCCGCAACATCGTCATGCGACCTGCCGCACCCACGACGGTCGACGGTCCGCGCTCGCCGGCCGATCCGATGTTCGATCGCTTCTGGGGTCTCGTCAACGAATCCGGCATCACGGTCGTTGCCCATGCCGGTGACTCCGGTTACAACTCGCACGGCTATGCCGAGGACAACGGTTTCTCGGCGGCATTCGGTTCGCAGGCTCGCCCGCAACCGCTCCGCATGGCGACGATGTTCGACCGACCGATCGAAGACTTCCTCGGTTCGCTGGTCTGCGACAAGATGCTCGAGCGTTTCCCGAACGTCCGCGTGGCATCGGTCGAGAACGGTTCCGGCTTCCTGCGCGGTCTTCTCAAGAAGCTCGACAACACCGCCAACAAGATGCCGGGTTGGTTCTCCGAGCAGCCCTCCGAGACGTTCCGCAAGCAGATCTGGATCAACCCGTTCTGGGAAGACGATGTGCACGAGGTTGTCGAACTGGTCGGCTCCGACCGAGTCATCTTCGGCTCCGACTGGCCGCACATCGAGGGCATGCCCGTGCCCCTCGATTACGTCGACGAACTCAAGGAGTTCTCGCCCGCCGTGCAGCAGCTCATCATGCACGACAACGTCACCGAGCTGAATCAGCGCCGACCGCTCTGATCCGAACGGATTCCACGAATTCCAGACGATGGCCCCGGTACCCCCGGGGCCATCGTCCGTTTTCAGGCCGTGTGAGCAAGCTCGGTCGGAAAAGGTTGTGGGTGCCGCTCAGGCTTGGGCGGCAAGGATCTGGGCGCGGAGTTCGCGCTTGAGGATCTTGCCGGTGGCGCCGCGTTGCAGGGGTTCGGTGTGTACGAACCATTGCGACGGAATCATGAATCCGGCGATGCGCTCCTTGAGGAACGCGTTCAGTTCGTCGAGGTCGACTTCGACGCCGGGTTCGGGGAGGAACGCGGCGACGACTTCCTCGCCGAGACGTTCGTGCGGAAGTCCGAAGACGGCTACCTCGTGGATTCCGGGGTATTCGAAGATCGCTGCTTCGACCTCGGAGCAATAGACGTTCTCGCCTCCGCGCAGGACCATGTCCTTGATGCGGTCGACGATGAAGACGAATCCCTCGTCATCGACGTAACCGAGATCACCGGTGTGCAACCAGCCGTCGACGATCGACTCGGCGGTTGCTTCGGGTCGATTCCAGTAGCCGCGGATGAGCATTGGTCCGTACATGAGGATCTCGCCGACCTCACCGGTGGGCATCTCGGCGTCGGTGATCGGATCGGCGATCTTGATGCGCATGATCGGAACGACGCGACCGGTGCTCGACGGTTTGCGCACGTAATCGTCACCGGTATTGCCCGGTCCGTAGCCGTTGGTTTCGGTCAGCCCGTAGCCCAGTTGGGGGCGGGCGTTGCCGGCGAACGAACCCTCGATCTTGCGGACGAGCTCGGGGGCCATCGGAGCGCCGCCGCCGCCGACGCTCTTGAGGCTCGTCGTGTCGTACTTCGCGAAATCGGGATGGGTGAGGATGTCCTGGGCCATCGTGGGCACGCCGATGAAGTTCGTGACCTTCTCGCGCTGGATGAGTTCGAGGGCGCGTCCGGCGTCCCACTTGCGCATCATCACGAGTCGGGCTCCGGTGGCCACGGATCCGAGCATCACCGGAACGCAGCCGGTGACGTGGAACAGGGGAACCGTGAGGATGAAGCAGGGAGTGTTGGGCACGGCGTCATCGAGACTGGTCGGCGGCGGCGTGTCGGGAGTGGCGCGTACAGCCTCGGCGATGGTGCGGCACGCGAACGAAAGGAGACCCGAGAGCACGGCACGGTGGGTGGAGACGGCGCCTTTCGGCGTTCCGGTGGTGCCCGATGTGAAAAGGATCGTGGCGTCGTCATCGGGACCGATGTCGACGGCCGGCATGGTTGCGCCGGGAACGAGGACGTCGCCGAGATGCTCGCAGTTGGCGGGGAGGTCGCCCTCGGTGCGAACGGCGAGACCGCGGATTCCGAGATCGGCGAGTCGATCACCGATTCGTCCGATCCGTTCCTCGTCGGCGATGACGACCTTGGCTCCGGAATCGATCAGGCCGAATTCGATCTCCGGGCCCGTCCACCATGCGTTCACGGATACGGCAACCGCGCCGATCGACACGATTGCCGCGAACGAGGTGACCCATTCGGGGTAGTTGCGCATGTCGATGGCAACCCGGTCACCCTTCCGGACTCCGTACCGCTCGCTGAGCACATGGGCGATGCCGTCGATGCTGGCGACCACATCTGCGTACGACCACCGCTCGTCCTCATAGACGATGAAGATTCCATCGGGCCGGACCCGAAGGCTGTCGAAGAGAGCCCGGAGCGAGGGCGGTGTGGCCGCGAAGACGCGTTGGGGGAGGCCGAAGACCTCGGTCTCGATCACCTCGAACGGCGCCCCCGGCGAGGTGATCGCCGCCATTGCTTCATCGAATGTCATAGCCACGAAGGCCCTCCAGAGTCGGTACTCCCGAGAACGGTAGGTCGCCGAGCACCCCCTTTGCTACCGATCGGTAGCAAAGGGTCAGAGATCGGTCCGGACGGTGGCGATGGCGAGGGCCATGAGACGGTCATCGGCGCCGTGATCGCGCACCGAGATCCTGACCGTCACCTCGGCGCCCCGGGTGCCGATCGCCTCGGCGACGGCATGAACCGGGCCGACCCGACCAGGGCTCAGGTAATGGATGACAAGGTCGGTCGCGATGACGCCGGGAGTCCGAGCGGGGGCGGGCACATCGGCCACGAGACTGCGGGCGGCGGCATCGAGTACGACGGCAACGGAACCGCCGTGGAGGATCCCCCAGGGGTTGCGCAGGCGATCGCTCACGTCCAGCACGGCGATGCCGGGACGCTCCCCGGCCCCCAGAGCGAAGAACTCCTCGGGGGACGTCCTGAAAACGGGATCGTCGGGAACCTCGCGGTGATCGAGACGGACCGGACGGGTGAACGGAGGCGGACCCCCGGCCGGAGTGAGGACGGCGCAGGTCATCCACGTGGTGGCGACGGGATTGCCGGCCTGATCGGTGACATCGGTCCGACCGACGACCGATGAGCGGCCCCGTCGGAGGATCCGCGTGTCGAGGGTCAACGACCCGGTCCCTCGCGGACCCGCGAGGGCGTCGGGGGCCCGGCGCAGGGTGAGGTTGGTGGTGACAATCCAGTCGGGCAGACAGGCGAGGCCCGAGGTCATCCCGCCGATGGAGTCGGCGATGCTGGCGAGGAGGCCCGTGCCGAGACGACCATCGGAATCGACGAGATGGTCCTGAACGGCGAACTCACCGCGGGTGTGCGGCAACGGGGCGGTTCCGTCACCGATCTCCAGGATCGGCATGGCGAGATACATGGCCACGCCGATGCCTTCGCCCATGTTGAACCCGGCCATTACGCCACGACCTCGGTGGTCGCGTAGGAACAGAGTCTGTCCTCGGCATCGAAGACCTCGACACTCACCGTCAGTCGATCCTGTCCCGGGATCGGCTGGCCCACCGAAGTCGCGACAGCGCGCAAGGGACCTCTGGTGGCCAGATCGAGGAAGGCGAGGTGCATGTCGACGGTCTCGGCGTCGGGCCCGAGGAACTCCTGTCCGAGGGACAGCGATGCCGCATCGATGATGGCCGTGTGCACGGCACCATGGAGGGCTCCGACGGTGTTCTCCACTTCGGGACGCAGTTCGATCGCAACGAGACCGGGTCGCTCGACGACGAGAGCGAGTTCCTCGAAGTACGGGCCCGGTTCGGGCTGATCGGGGGCGAGTGTCGACATCGACCGGCGGCCCGGCGTCATGTCGATGGTGATGTTGACGAGGTGCTCGGGGCGGGGGACGACAGCGAAGGTCATGATGGCGAGCCCGGCCGGGCGCGTGCCGTCGGCGGACAATTCGGCTTCGATCACGAGCGTCCGGCGACCGCGGCGACGCACGTGGAGATCGGCCTGCAGCTGCTCCATCGGGCCCGTCGGCAAGAGATGGATCGACATGTCGGCAGTGAACGCCCAGTCGGGGGCGGCGGCGGAGATGGATCGAAGTCCACCGAGCGCATCGACGAGCATGGCGACGGCGGCGAGGCGGGGACCGCCCGTTGGTGTCGAGATGGTGTCGTTGACCGGCAACCAGCCCCGGATGTTGCCGTCCTCGAACTGTTCGGTCTCGAGTGACAACAGCCGCATGGCGTGACGAGGTGGCGGGTACGCCGGCCTTGGATCGTCGGAGGATGTGTTGTCGGCGGGCACGGGTGGAGAGTGTACGGGTGTCCCGATGGGGCCCCGACGGCCGGGAAAGGTAGGGTCGCCTCCCATGGTCCGGACCCGCCTGATCGCCATCCTCGCCATCCTCGTTCTGGTCTCGGCGTCGGGCGGAATCGTGCTGGGCGGCGCCAACTCGAGTGCAGGAGCGCAGACGGCCGATCCCGGTTCGTCGGCGGTGGCCGGATCGGGTCAACCGATTCGCATCCGGGCGTTCGGCGACGCCGTCACCGCAGGGTTCGGCGTGTTCGGCGACGGGACCGCGATGTCGTTCGCCCAGACGATCCCGTGTCTGCCCCAGAACCGGTTGCTGAACGATCGGTGCTCGTCCAATTCGACACTCGGGCCGGGGGACCGCACGGTCGGTCCCGTCTACAGCGCAGATTTCGGCCTGAACAACGGGTTCTCGTGGGCCGCGCAGGTCGCCTCGGCGCTGGGCGTCGTCGACTACGCGAACTATGCGGTGAGCGGTTCGGAACCGCGTCACTGGATGAACCTCACTCCGGATGCAGCCCATCCCGATGACGGGTATCTCCACGAACAACTTCTTCGCCTCGAGGCCGACGATCCTGATCTCGTTCTGGTGACTCTGGGCGGAAGCACCTTGCTTCTGAACGCCTTCGGCGGCGCCGGGCTCGCTTGTGTGGCGCTCGATGATGCGGTGACGCAGGCCTCCGAGTTCCGCGGGTGCATCGACTCGATTTTGAACGCGCAACTGCTGAAGCAATCGCTCATGGCCGTCTATTTCGATGTCCTCGCCCAGACGCCCGATTCGCACATTGTTGCGAGCATGTATGCCGTTGCATTTCCGGCACTGTCACTTTTCGAACCGTGGCAGACCGAGGCCATGACCGAAGCCGTGAACGGGCAGATCTCGGCCGCCGTGGAAAGTGTCGAAGCGGCGGGAGCGACCTGGTCGGAGCGGATCTCCGTGTCGGTGCCTGCCGCCGGGCCCAATGCATCGGCGAGCGGAAGCGGTCCGGACGTGGAATGTCAGCGTTCGGTTTTCGGATGGTCGCTGGTGCGCTCCTCGACGGTTCGACGCCTGTTCGATTGTGCCGGTCTCCCGCCCGTACTCGATGCGGATATGGGAGTTCACCCGAGTCGAGGCGGGCATCAGGCCTACGCCGACGGGGCCATTGCCGTGATTGCCGCCAACGACTGGTTCCCGACAACTTCCGCTACGCCCTGAGGGCCGCCGAGTGGCAGAATGTCCGCCTGTTCGCTTCGGGGGAGATTCGTCATGCTTGATCTTGTGATTCGTGGTGGCATCGTCGTGGATGGCACCGGTGCTCCCGGTGTCCGTGCCGACATCGGTGTACGAGACGGCCGCATCGTCGTCATCGGGGATGTAACCGAGCAGGCGGCCAAGACCATCGACGCCGACGGTCGTGTCGTCACACCCGGCTTCATCGATCTCCACACCCATTACGACCCGCAGGTCATGTGGGATCCGGCGGCCACCCCCTCGTCGTTGCATGGCGTCACCTCGGTGTTCGGCGGCAACTGCGGTTTCAGCATCGCCCCGATCACTCCTGAGGCCGCCGACTATCTCATCCCGATGCTGGCCCGGGTCGAAGGCATGCCGGTCGAGGCGCTCGAAGCCGGCCTCGATCTCATGTGGGACGGATTCGGCTCATGGCTCGATCGCCTCGAGGGGAACCTCGCGGTGAACGCCGGGTTCCTCGTCGGACACAGCGCATTGCGTCGCGTGGTCATGGGTGAAGCCGCGGTCGGCGAAGAAGCGACTCCGGCACAACTCGATGCGATGGTGGCGCTTCTGCACGAGAGTCTCAAGGCCGGTGGCCTCGGGTTCTCGAGCACGGGTTCGCCCAGCCACAGCGATCATGCCGGCGACCCGGTCCCGTCGAGATTCGCGACGGCCGAGGAATTCATCGCTCTCGCCAGGGCGACCGGTGAACATGCCGGAACCACGCTCGAGTTCATCCCGGCAGCTTCCGCGAAGTTCACCGACACCGAGATGAATCTCATGGCCGACATGTCGGCAGCAGCGAAGCGTCCGCTCAACTGGAACGTCATGGTCGTCGCCGACGGGGACGAAGCCCGCGCCGGTCGCGAGGTCAAGCTCTCCGCATCCGACATCGCCGCGGCGAAGGGCGGTCGGGTCGTCGGTCTGTGCCTGCCCGAGCCCATGCGGATGCGACTCTCGTTCGGCGCCGGTTTCGTCCTCGACCTCATTCCCGGTTTCGGGGACGTCATCCACCTTCCGCATGCGCAGCGTCGCGCCGCTCTCGCCGACCAGGCGATCCGCGAACAGCTGAAGGAAGCGGTCGCCCCGCTGCCCGAACAGCATTCGATCTCCCGTTTCGCCGAGTTCACGATTGCCGATGTCGGCTCGGCGGAATTCGAGAACCTTGTCGGTCGCAAGATCGGTTCGATCGCGCAGGAACGGGGTCAGCACCCACTGGACACGCTTCTCGACATCGTGGTGGCTGACGATCTCGCCACGGGCCTCGAACCCCCGACGGTCGGAACCGACGACGCTTCCTGGGTCGAGCGGGTTCGCCTCCTGCAGGAAGATCCCCGGGTCATCGCCGGTGGATCGGACGCCGGAGCGCACCTCGACATGATGAAGACCTTCGCCTGCCACACGAGTTTCTTCGCCGAAGCCGTCCGCAATCGCCAGCTGATCTCGTTCGAACGGGCTGTCCAGCTCTTCACCGAGGCTCCGGCCCGTCTCTACGGTCTCAAGGGTCGCGGTCGGATCGCCGAAGGTTGCTTTGCCGATCTCGTGATCCTCGATCCCGCTACGGTCGGCCCGGGCACTGTCACGCCACGCAGCGATCTGCCCGGTGGCGGATGGCGTCTCTATTCCGAGGCGACGGGCATCGATGCCACGATCGTCAACGGCGTCGAGATCGTGCGCGACGGCAAGGTCACGGGCGACACCCCGGGAACGACACTGCGCTCAGGGCGCGACACCGAAACCGTCACTGTCTGAAACTGTCACTGTCTGAAACCGTCGCCGTCCGACGACGGCGACGGCTCGGGAACCGCAGTGATCAGAAGTCGGCGATCGGAAGTTCGAACGTCGACGACTCGGTGCCGCCGTCGATCTCGATGATCTTGCCGGTCATGTAGCGGGCAGCCGACGACGAGAGGTAGAGGACGCCGAGTGCGATGTCCTCGGGCTCGGCGATGAAACGCAGAGGAGTCGCCGCAACCATCGCGTCGTGGATCTCGGGCACCGTGAGGATCGTTTCGAGTGCCGAGGTGGCGGTCGATCCGACGGCGATCGCGTTGACGCGCACCTTCGGGTTGAGATCGGTGGCGAGGTAGCGGGTCAGGTGGGTCATGGCCGCCTTGGCCACGCCGTACTGGGTGAGCCCGCGGGCGGCGGTGCGGCCGGCCATCGACGAGATGTTGACGACGTTGCCCCGGTTGGCGACGAGCTGCGGGATGCAGGCCTGCGTGAGGGCGAGTGCCGTCGTGACGTTGAAGTGGAACGCCGCTTCGAACGACTTGGCCGTGATGTCGGTGAGTGCGGCCGGAGGCGAGCCGCCGGCGTTGTTCACGACGATGTCGATGCGACCCAGTTCGTCGGTCGCCTTCTGTGCGAACTCCGCGAGGAAGTCGAGATCGTTGAC
>WLFD01000112.1 GCA_009703925.1 Actinomycetota bacterium
CGTGCAGCGTGTGGGCACCGTGTGACCATGACTCGCTGAGCGAAACCCCATCGCGGCCGATCGGATCGAAACCGACGCGCGAGTCGAGATCGGTCTGCACCTCGAAGCCTGACGCGAAGATCAGACAGTCGATCGGATACTCGACGCCATCAACGACGACACCGGTTTCCGTGACGCGCTCGATGCCCTTGCCTTCGGTGTCGACCAGATGGACGTTGGACTTGTTGAACGCCGGCAGGTAATCGTCGTGGAAGCACACCCGCTTGCAGTTCTTCCCGTAATAGGCCTTGAGCTTCGCGGCGGTCTCGGGATCCTCGATGATCGAATCCACCCGACGGCGCAGCTTCTCCATCGTCTGGAAATCACTGACTTCCATGGCGGCAAGGTGCTCGGGCGACTGGGCGGCAGCCTGCGTGTTCGTCCACATGACGTCGGTCCAACCGTCGTTGACGAGATCGACGGCCGGCTTCGCTCCGGTGACGGACTGAGTGAAGTTGACGACTCGCTCTTCCTGCCAACCCGGCTGGAGGCCCTTGAACCATGCCTCGTCGGTCGGACCGTTGTTGCGGACACCGACGGCGCTGGGGGTGCGCTGGAACACGAACAGATCCTGCGCCGCTTCCGCCAGCTTGGGCACCGCCTGAATCGCGGTTGCACCTGTCCCGATGATCCCGACGCGCTTGTCGCCGAGCTTGTCCATGAAGTCGCGCGGACCGCCGCCGGTGTAGTCGTAGTTCCAGCGCGTGGTGTGGAACATCTTGCCCTTGAAGGTTTCGATGCCCGGGATGCCGGGGACCTTGGGCTTGTGGAGGATGCCACCGGCAATCACGATGTACTTCGAACTGATCGTGTCGCCGCGCGAGGTCGTGACGATCCAGCGGCCGGCACTGTCGTCCCATACCGCTCCGGTGATCACGGTCTGGAAGAGCGCACGGTCGTAGAGATTGAACGTGCGACCGAGCAACTGGCAGTACTCGAAGATCTCGGGTGCGCCCGCGTAGCGCTCCGTCGGCATGTAGCCGGTCTCCTCGAGGAGGGGAAGGTAGGTGTACGACTCGACATCACACATGCAACCCGGGTAGCGGTTCCAGTACCAGGTGCCACCGAAGTCGCCACCCTTTTCCACGATGCGGAAATCCGTGACGCCCGACTTCTGGAGATCAACTCCTGTGAGCATGCCGGCGAAGCCACCACCCACGATGACGACCTCGGTCGACTCGGTGATCGGCTCGCGGGTGAAGGTCGGATCGGCGTAGGGATCGGAGTCGAGCTCCGCGAACTTGTCCTTCAGTGACACGAACTGCTTGAGGCCGTCGGTGCGCAGGCGCTTGAGCTGCTCTTCCTGATACCTGGCCCGAAGTTCCTCGACGGAAATCTCGATTCCTTCGTTCTGCTCTGGCATTGCCGACTCCCCGTTTCATGCCGACGGGTGCGTCCCACCTCGTACTGGCCGGACCGCATTGTGTCAGATGACACCAAACCCCGCTCCCGCCCACACCCACTGCCCAGCTGGCTCAGTTTCGGTCGCCCTGGCGACCAGAAACGAGCCAGCTGGGCTTTTGGGCCGGGCCGGGGCAGCTCAGGGGGTGAGCGCAGCGACCTGTGCCCGGATCCGATCCTTCTGGATCTTTCCCATCAGGTTCCGCTCGATCGAGTCGAGCACCACCACCTGCTCCGGACACTTGAACCGGGCGAGCCCCGATGTCATGCAATGCGCTCCCAGGTCGTCGATCCCGAGTTGGGCCCCCGGGGCGAGGGCAGACTCGCCGGATCCCCGACCGGAAGACGCAGAGCCGTTGTCGCTCCGACCGGGCTCTCGTAATCGAACGCCACAACCTCGAGCCCGAGTTCCCGGCCCATTGCGGCGTGGTCGAAGCCGCGCCAACGCTCCGGGACCAGCAGCAGACGAGTCCCCAGTTGCTCGCTTATCGAGCCCACTTCGCGATGTCGCAGCATCGGGATGACCGGGTTCTGCACGATCCCGATCCGGGCGCAGGCCATCATCAGCACCGCGGCCTCGATGGTCGTCGGCAAGCAGGACCCGCCCGGGATGCTCCTGTGCTGTTTCCTCGACGATGTCCCAGACGGTTCCACCCATGCCCGGGGTATTGCCACAGTCGACCCGAGTTTCGGACCGCTTTCCCTCGAAAGCCCTTCATCGGCCATCATTGAAAGAAATTTCTCGGCCCGATCGGCGGAACGGGTCCAACCACCGGAGTTGTCATGCGCCTTGTCCAACCTTTCGTCATGTTGCCCATCCAGACAGATGTGGCCGCGCTCGTGGCCGAGGTGATGGCCATTCCCGAGAATGTGTGGCGCCCCCATCCCGAAGGCATGCCCGGAAACAGCGCACTGCCGCTTGTCGCTGTCGGCGGCGATCCCGAGGACGATTCCGTCGAGGGTCCGATGCGCCCGACGCCCCATCTTCAGGGCCTCCCCGCGATCATCAACGTTCTTGCCGGACTCAGTGCACTCGGTTGCCCGATCGGTCGCACCCGCTTGATGCGAATCGACATCGAGTCCGAGGTCAAGCCACACGTCGACACCAACCGTTACTGGTGGGACCATCTCCGCGTCCACATCCCGATCGTCACCGATCCCGCCGTGGAATTCGCGGTCGAAGATTCGTCCGTCCACATGGCGGCCGGCGAATGCTGGGTGTTCGACACGTGGTCGCGTCACCGGGTCGTGAATCCGGTCAATGCGCCTCGGATCCACCTTGTTGTCGACACCGTCGGCGGCGCCGGATTCTGGACTCTCATCGACCGGGCGACTGGCGCGATTCCCGCCGATTCGCCGCTTCCGCAGCTCGCCCAGGCCACCAGCGTTGCGTTTGAAACCATGAACCAACCGACAGTGCTTCCGGCATCGGAGATCGACGCAACGCTCGGCGCGATTCTGCGCGACTACGCCGAGATCGACCTCGACGCGGCGGTCGAGCTCGATTCGAATCTCATCCCCTTCCGTCGTTCCTGGAAGGCGTGCTGGGCGCATTACGGAGACAACCCCAACGGTTTCCCCGCGTTCGCACAACTGCGCGACGACGCTCTCGCCATCGTCGCACCCTCCACCGCCACACTCGGCAACGGCGTTGAAGTGGCAGAGGCCATCCGCCAACTCGTCATCCGCCCGGGGCTTTCCAACCGCGCCGTGGCCAGCATCGGGTCCGCTCCGACGACAGCGGCACCAGCTGCCACCGCACCCCCCGAGGCAGCGACACCCGGTCCGCTTGTCGCTCAGTTGCCACAGGAAGATGGGAACGCGGCTGCTGCCGTCGCCCCGGCCATCCCGGCATCACCGGCGCAGCGAGCCACGCCGGAGCCGATCATCCTCGATCGCCCCGTCTTCATCGTCTCGTCGCCGCGGGCCGGCAGCACCATGCTCTTCGAGGCACTCGGCCGCGCGAAGGAAGCACTCACGATCGGCAGCGAGAGCCATCAGATCTTCGAGAACATCCAGCCCCTCCGACCCTCGACGCGCGGCTGGGATTCCAACCGACTCACTGCCGAAGACGTCACCCCGGGAGTCGTGAACGAACTCAGCACCGCCTTCGTCCACCGCCTCAAGGACCGCGAAGGCAATCCGGTCACTCCCGGCTCCGTCGTGCGCATGATCGAGAAGACACCGAAGAACGCTCTCCGGATTCCTTTCCTCGCCGCCGCCTATCCCGATGCGAAGTTCGTCTATCTGTTCCGCGATCCGCGTGAAACGGTGAGCAGCATGCTCGATGCCTGGCGCTCGGCACGGTTCGTCACCTATCCCGATCTTCCCGAATGGACCGGCGACCGCTGGTCGCTTCTCCTCACCCCGGGATGGCGCGACCTCATCGGCAAGTCGCTCCCCGAGATCGTTGCCACCCAGTGGGCGGTGACCACTTCGACGTTGCTCGACGATCTCGAACAACTCGAAGCCGACCGCTGGTGCGTCGCCAGCTATGCCGCCCTCGTCGCCGATCCCGATACCGAATTGACCCGCATCTGTTCGAACCTCGATCTCACCTGGGATCACAACACCGAGGGAGCACTTCCGAACTCGGCAACAACACTCGAAGCCCCCCGGGCCGAGAAGTGGGAGCGCAACGCCGAAGAACTGCGCAAGGTCTGGGACATCGTCGATTCCGTCGCCGCCCGGGCCCATGACGTGTTCGCCGAACCGCCGACCATCAAGCCGAGCCGCACCCGATCGGCCGAAGCCGTCTCGGTCAGCCTCTCCAACGAACCCGACGGAAACATCCCCACCGATTTCTCGAGCGTCTTCACGGGTTCGTTCGGCGCCATCCTGCAGGCTGCGAATGTTTCGCTCGCGGCCACGACCTACCAGAGCGGACGGCTCGTGCTCGTCCGCCGCGACGGCGACAAGGTCAACACCCACCTTCGTTTCTTCCCGAGTCCGATGGGCGTTGCCGTCCAGGGTTCCAAACTGGCACTCGGTACCAAGACCACCGTGTGGGAGTTCTGGAACCAGCAGGCCGCGGCGAAGACCATCGATCCGGAAGGCAAGGTCGACGCGTGTTACATGCCGCGTCGCGGTCACGTCACCGGCGACGTACGCATCCACGATCTCGCCTATGACGGCGCCGGCGAACTGTGGGCCGTCGCCACGCGTTTCTCGTGCCTCGTGAAGTTCGATCGCGAATACAGCTTCAGTCCGCAATGGCGGCCACCGTTCATCTCCGGCCTCTCCGCCGATGACCGCTGCCATCTCAACGGCATGGCCATGGTCGAAGGCAAGCCCCGTTACGTCACCGTGCTCGGCCTCACCGACACACCCAATGGCTGGCGCGACGACAAGGCCGCCGGCGGGGCCATCCTCGACGTCGAGGGCGGCGCTCCGGTCACGGTCGGGCTTTCGATGCCGCACTCACCGCGTTGGTACGACGGCAAACTCTGGGTCCTCGAATCGGGCCGCGGCGCACTGTGCACCGTCGACGTCGAGACCGGTCAGGTCGAAACCGTCGCCATTCTCCCCGGTTTCACGCGCGGCATGTCGTTCGTGGGTCAGTACGCGTTCATCGGTCTTTCCAAGGTCCGCGAAACCGTGTTCGACGGGCTTCCGATCACGCAGACCGACACTCCCCGCGAATGCGGTGTGTGGGCCGTCAACATCCAGACGGGCGAGATCGCCGGCTTCCTCCGCTTCGAAGGAACCGTCTCCGAACTGTTCGAGGTCGCGATCCTTCCCGGACAACAGTTCCCTGAACTCGTGGAACCCGGCGCCGAGGCGACCAACGACGCGTTCGTGCTCTCCGACGAAGCTCTCGCCGACGTGGTGAGACCAGCCGAACCTGCGAAGTAACTGTCCCGGGGGCACTGCCTCCGGAGTGGGATTCAGTCTTCGGCCAGAACCTTGTCGACGCGGTCGCCCGCTTCTTCCATCGTGACGTTCCAGGAAACCGAAAGTTCGGACACGAGGATTCGACGCGCCCGGATCTGCATGGCCTTCTCGGCGCTCGAGAGCGACGACTGGCGATCACGGAGCGCAAGGTTGCGGACAACCTCGGCGCATTCGTAGATGTCGCCCGACTTCATCTTTTCCTGATGGTTCTTGAAGCGGCGGGACCAGTTGGTGGGAACGCGGACGTTGCGCACCGCGAGCACGGCGAGGACGTCGTCGACTTCCTCGAGAGAGATGGCGGGACGGACGCCGAGATCCTCGGCGCGGTCTTCGGGAACGGAAACCTTCAGCGCACCACCGCGCCAAGACTCATCACCTGCAGCAACCGACAACTCGAGGTATTTCACCTTCTTGCCGTCGACAACACGGGTTGCGCGGCCAGTGACCTCGGCAGTGCCGTGAGCGGGATAAATGACCTTGGAACCAACAGTGAACTTCATGGGCGCCTTCCTGCGAACCGACCGTCAAGTATGCCCAATGAACGGTGCTTTGGCACTATCGCCTCTGCCGACCGCCCATCGGACCTCTAAAGCGGGGTCGGTCCGGGATCGTTCGGTCCTCGCCCCTCCGGATCGAGACCTTCGATGGCGCGCAGCGTTGCGATCCGGTCGGACAGGGGCGGATGGGTGTCCATGAGCCGCCCGAACGACCCGCGTATTCCCTGCTCGGTGCCCCTTTCGAGGGGGGACTCGATCCAGAGATGGGCGGTCGCTGCCGACGGATGGGAAACCACGGTCGTATCCGCCTCGAGCTTCTCGAGGGCGGAGCGCAGACCGGCCGGCTCGCGCGTGATCTCCACGGCGGTCGCATCGGCAAGGCTCTCGCGCTTCCTCGACAGGGCCGCCTTGAGCAGCAGCGCCGCCGGCACCGCAATCAGATACAGCGCCAGCGAGACCAGCATCAGAACGGCAAGACCGTTGTCGTTGCCCCGCCGCCGCCCTCCACTCATGATCCCGATCCGGAGGGAGATGTCGGCGATCACGGCGATGGCACCCACCGCGAGAACCGCAAGGGTGGTCACCGCGATGTCGCGGTTGCGGATGTGGGACATCTCGTGGGCGAGCACGCCGCGCAGCTCGCGACGCGACATCACGGTCAGAAGGCCGGTCGTGACCGTGATGGCCGCACGCTTGGGACTGCGCCCGGTTGCGAACGCGTTCGGTGCCGGATCGTCGACGACATAGACGGACGGGACAGGGATGCCGGAGGCGATGGCCATCTGCTCGACGAGATTGCGAAGCTCCGCGAATTCGGGACCATCGGCCGGTCGGGCCCTGACCATCGTGAGCGCGGCCTTGCCCGACGCGAACCAGGCGATCACGAGATAGGCGAGCACTACCGAAGCTGCAACCAGAAGCACGACGGGGCGGAACTCGTAGGTCGTGACGCACGACTGCGTGACGGGATAACCGGGACGCGGGACGTTCGTCGTCGCCGTGCAACTGTCCGACGAGAACGCTCCGAGTGCACCGGCAACAAGGTTCGCCACGACAAAGAGCAGCGCGAACGTGCCGCCCAGAATCACCACGGTGGCCCGACGGTTGTTCTTCTGGTGTTGGATGAATCCGGTTGCGTCACTCATGGACGGCTGCCGCCCTCATGCCGGGATGTCGATTGTCCGATGTGCGGAGTGTCGATCAGAACTGGACCTTGGGAACAGCCCTGTCGGCTTCGTCGGCTTCGAACAGTTCGCGGTGGGGGAAGGTGCCCATCTTCGCGACGACCATTCCGGGGAACGTGTCGATCTTGTTGTGGAAGTGCGTCACCGAATCGTTGTAGAACTGCCGCGCGTAAGCGATCCGGTCTTCGGTGGAGGTGATCTCTTCCTGCAACTGACGGAAGTTCGCGTCGGCCTTGAGATCGGGATACGCCTCGGCGAGGGCGAACAACTTGCCCAACGCCGCGGTGATCGGACCCTCGGCGGCGGCGGCCTCGGCCGGCGATGTCGCAGTGAGGCTGGCGTTGCGGGCCTGAACCACGGCCTCGAATGTTCCGCTCTCGTGTGCGGCATACCCCTTGACTGTCTCGACGAGATTCGGGATGAGATCCGCGCGGCGCTTGATCTGCACGTCGATCTGCGACCAACCATTGTCAACCTGATTGCGCAAGCGGACGATGCCGTTGAAAATCAGGACGACGGCACCCACGAGCACCACGATCAGAACGATGATGACGATCAATGCGATCACGATCGTTTCCTCCTCGGAGACCGAACAGGCACGCGCCCACCCGAGTGGCACAGGCCACTCCCTCAGTGAATCACGACTCGGGATGAACTGCTCGTCGCGGGCCTACGGTTCCGGTGTCGAGATGTGACGGGGCATCGCCGAGGACTTGTCCGATTCGGCATCCTCGGCGGCGATCACCGCGCGTTTCTCGATGGCGGCATCTTCGACATCGGACAGAACCGGTTCGGTGACCCGGGCCAACGAGCGCCAGGCCGCCAGCGCCGTGAGGATGCAGGCCATTCCGCCCGTCACGAAGGTGGCCCGCGCCCCGAACTGCTGGCCTATCCACCCGATGACAGGTCCCCCGATCGGAGTCGTTCCGATGATTGCGGTCACGTAGAGGGCCATGACCCGGCCGCGGACCTCGACGGGGGCATTCATCTGAAGCGTGGCCGAACCCATCGTGATGAACGCGACGCTGCCGGCTCCGACGACGACAAGTGCGATGACCATGAATCCGATCGACGGCATCACGCTCGCGATCAACATCGAAACACCGAGGAACAGGGCGGCGAACCCCATTCGACGATGACTCGCTCTGCCGAAACGGGCGATCAGCAGGCCTCCGATCACCGACCCGATTCCCATGGCCGACGACAGCAACCCGTAGCTCCCCGCACTTCCCCCGAACACGTATTTCGCGAAGAGCGGCAGTGCTATCTGGTTCTCGTAGGCAAGAGCGCCGATCACGATCGTCATGAGAATCGGTGTCCGCAACCGCGGATCGGCCCACACGACTCGCACCCCCTCGCGCACCTGACCGGGACTCTTCGCCACTGGCGCCTTCGGGACGAATTCCGATCGCCTCATCATCAAGAGGGCCACGGTTGCCGCGAGATAACTGACACCGTTCACGAAGAACGGTGTGGACAGGCCGACGACGGCGATGAGCGTTCCCGAGATTGCCGGCCCGAAGATGCGAGAC
>WLFD01000113.1 GCA_009703925.1 Actinomycetota bacterium
GATTCCGTGCACAACGCCATCGCCCACAACCCCGGAGAGAACTCATGAGACCCCGTCTGCTGATCGCCTCGATCGCCATTCCCACCGCTTTGGCCATCGGGGCCTGTTCAGGTTCCAGCGACCATGGCTCGATGGACATGGGCGACTCGACTTCGGCGAGCGAAGCAGCACCGATTGCGGAGAGCGCGGATTTCAACAAGGTCGATGTGGGCTTCGCTCAGGGGATGATTCCTCATCACGCACAAGCGGTGGAGATGGCGGACATGGCGATCGACAGCAGCACGAACACCGATGTGCTGGACCTCGCCCGGGCGATCAAGGGTGCACAGCAGCCGGAGATCGACCAGATGACGGGATGGCTCGTCGCTTGGGGACAGAAGGTCCCGGAGGCGTCTGGTGCGCACGACATGACCGGTATGGATTCGATGATGATGTCGGGAATGATGACCGACGCGGACATGCAGAGGCTCGAGGATTCTTCGGGCGCCGCATTCGACCGCCTGTGGCTCGAACTCATGGTGCTGCATCATGAGGGAGCGGTCGCCATGTCCGAAGACGAGATCGCCGGCGGCAAGAGCCCGGAAGCGGTCACCCTTGCCGGAACGATCGTCGAGGCTCAACAAGCCGAGATCGCGACGATGAACAAACTGATCGCCTCGATGCCGTCCTGAGACGTCAGTCGGGCCCGGCTGGAACCCTGTTCGTCAGCGTGCGGGCGGAGCGAACCGGATGTCGAGCGAGCGCAGATAGGTGTGCAGCCCGGCATCCTGGATCGGGATGATGAAAGCTCTGGCGCCAGACTCGTTGTAGTGCGCGTGCCACAGGCCGGGCGGAGTCACGAAGGCCGAGGACGGCTCCCAGTCGACGCGGATCGGATCGACGATCTCGCCGCGTTCGTCGATCGATCGACCGACGAGCGTGTAGCAACCTGGCTCACACGCGCCGACAAGATCGAGCGCTACGGACTGGTGTCGGTGCGGCCGCTGCACGGCGCCGACAGGCAGGAGTCCGTACATCGCCCACAGCACGTGGGTGACGGTTTGCGTGAGATCGTTCGGTGCGGTGTTGAGCAGGACGGCCAGACGATTGCGGTCGGTGGCACGCGGTGATGCCTCGATGGCGGCGAGTTCGGACTGAACTCGCTCTGCGGGGAAGTGGGTTGCCTCGAAGCGGGCGTGAGTGGGTGCGACACCGAGATGGCGCAGCAGCGGCTCGTCGGTGACCCAGTACATCGTGGTGTCGGTTTCGGCGCTGTGTGTTGTCGTGCAGTTCGCGGGAAGGACGAAGAAGTCACCGGCGCCCCAAGAGAGACGCTTGCCGTCGATGATCGACACGCCCGTTCCGGAAATGACGTGATAGAGCTCCGATGTCGCTACCGGTGCCGTCTCGATCTCCGCACCGGGCGCGATGCGGATGAACGAGGCGAGAAGCGCCGGCGATGTGGCCGGGCCCGATGTGATCGCAAGCCCGCCGGAGAGGTCGAAGGGAATGATGCCGGTCGAGATCTCCCGATGACGTCGGGCCGGAAACATCTCCATCGGCAAGCGGGGGATGTGGCCGGACCCGACGGGGTTGGCGGCGACCGAGTATTCGAAATAGCGGGCATCGCCCGTCCAGTCCTCGTGCGCCTGACCTGCGAGCAGCGTCGGTTCCATGGCAACAGTGTGCCTTGGCGCCGGGGCGGGCTGCACGCTGCCTTTTCGCGGGGATGGCCCGGAACACGACCCCTACACTTCGATTCATGACTGATCGCGGCCTGACCCATCTCGATCCACTCGGCCGGGCCCGGATGGTCGACGTCACCCCCAAGGAGATCACGCATCGTCGGGCGATCGCCCGAGGTCGTGTGCACATGACTCCGGAAACCGCGACGCTCGTCGCCAACGGAGCCGTTGCCAAAGGTGACGTGCTGTCGGTGGCCCGGGTGGCGGGCATCATGGCGGCCAAGCGCACCTCGGATCTCATCCCGCTGTGTCATCCGCTCATGATCGGAGCGGTCTCGGTCAACTTCCGACTCGACGTGGACTACATCGAAATCGAGGCCCAGGTCGACATCGTCGATCGCACCGGGGTCGAGATGGAAGCGCTCACCGCCTGCACGGTGGCCGCCCTCACGATCTACGACATGTGCAAGTCCAACGACCGCGCCATGGTGATCGGCGAGATCGCCCTGTGGGAAAAGACCGGTGGTCGCTCGGGGGTCTATCGCCGCGACGCCGAGGAGGTGCTGGGCACCGACGTGATCGAAGGCAATTTCACCGACGGTCTCGAATCGGGTGCAGAAACGGCCGAATCCGCGGATTCCTGAGGGTCTCCCGACACACGCGGACATCGCTTGGCGCACAAGGGGTCGCGGGGAATCAGCCTGTGGACAAGTCCGGATTCGGGTCGATTCGGGGCGCCGCCCGCTGGACCCGAGATTTCATTTCGTAGTAGAACCGTAATGTTCCATCCCGGCCCGAGCGGTCGAAATCTTCGGTATCCACCAACGATTTCGCCAGCACAACTACGGTCCCAGACACTGAAGGTAGGCAACGGAGCGTGACATTCGTGGTTCTGTTCATCCTCGCTGTGGTGTGGGCTGTTTATCTCGTGTCGTGGTTCCGTTCACGGACGGTTCACACCGGCGGCAACTCCATCTCCACCTTCTCCAACCACCTCTCGATCCTGGAGCGCACGGCGCCCGGAGCGAACCCCTCGACCTACCGCAATCAGGTCGTCAGCCGGACCCCGAAGCTCTCGTCGCAGAAGAAGCGTCGCCGCGACATCCTCGTCGGTCTGCTGGGCGCAACCGGAGCGACGTTCCTCGGCACGATCGCCATCGGCGGCATGGTCACCAACCTCTTTCTGCTCTGCCTCGTCCTCACCGCTTCTTACGTGGGTCTTCTGGCCACGGCACAGAAGCAGGCACTCGAGCGCCGGACCAAGGTCCGCTATCTCGACGAAGCCGCACCGGTTGCCGAATGGGCGACGTCGGCAGACGAGTTTCTCGACGAGGACGCCGAGGCCTATCCGGCCCGCCGCTTCTACGCCGTGAACGGCAACTGACCGACGCATCGGTCGGCCGCTCGAGTCGCAAACCGGATTCCTCCGGTGTGCGCGGCCTCGGGTACTGTTTCCAACCCTGCGGGGGTGTAGCTCAGTTGGCTAGAGCGCTACGTTCGCAACGTAGAGGTCGGGAGTTCGATTCTCCTCACCTCCACCGCAAAACGACGAAGGCCCCTCCGCGAGGAGGGGCCTTCGCATGTACTGCAGCAACAGCTTGATCAGGCGAGACGCTCGATGATCATCGCCATGCCCTGGCCGCCACCGATGCACATGGATTCCATGCCGACGGTCTTGCCGGTGTCCTCGAGGGCGTTGAGCAGGGTGGCCATGATGCGGGCACCGGTCATGCCGAAGGGGTGACCGAGGGCGATTGCGCCACCGTTGATGTTGAGCTTGTCCCAGCTGATGCCGAGCTGCTTGGCCGACGGAACGACCTGT
Organism: Actinomycetota bacterium; assembly: GCA_009703925.1. GTDB lineage: Bacteria > Actinomycetota > Acidimicrobiia > Acidimicrobiales > Acidimicrobilacustridaceae > Acidimicrobilacustris. The sequence continues at coordinate 3,487 of WLFD01000113.1, forward strand.
GCGGCGAATGCCTCGTTGATCTCGACGAGGTCGATGTCGTTGATGGTCATTCCGGCGCGGGCCATGGCCTGGCGGCAGGCGTCGACGGGACCGAGACCCATGATCTCCGGGTTCACGCCGCTCACTCCCGAGCTGATGATGCGGGCGATCGGGGTCAGGCCGAGTTCACGGGCACGGGTGTCGCTCATCACAATGACGGCGGCAGCGCCGTCATTGAGGGGGCAGGCGTTGCCGGCGGTGACGGTTCCGTCCGGGCGGAAGGCGGGCTTGAGCTCGGAAAGCTTCTCGAGCGTCGTGCCGGCACGGATGCAATCGTCCTGCGTGATCGTGACGGGGTTGCCATCGGCATCGACAGTTTCGATTCCGGTGATCTCGCGTTCGAAGAAGCCGCGGGCCTGAGCGGCGCCTGCACGCTGCTGTGACATGGCGGCGAACTCGTCCTGCTCGAGGCGAGTCACGCCTTCGAGTTGGGCGACGTTCTCGGCGGTCTGACCCATACCGAGGTAGTAATCGGCGACGCCACCGGCGAACGGCGACCACACCGGTGCGCCACCAAGGGCGCGTTCGGCGGTGCGGGCTTCGGCTGCGGCCATGAGCGGGTTGTGGGTGCCGGGAAGGCCATCGGACATGCCGAGCATGAACTGGCTCACGGTTTCGACGCCGGCGGCGACGAAGGCGTCACCCTCGCCGGCCTTGATGGCGTGGGCTGCCATGCGGATGGTCTGGAGCGACGACGAGCAGTAGCGGTTGACGGTGACGCCGGGGACATTGCCCATGCCGGCGAGATCGGACACGACGCGGGCGATGTTGTAGCCCTGGGTGCCGGCGGGCTGCGCACAGCCGAGCATGAGGTCGTCGATCGTGGTCGGATCGAGACCCGGCACCTTGGCGAGAGCGGCGGCCACGATGGTCGCGGCGAGATCGTCGGGGCGAACCTTGGTGAGCGAACCCTTGTTGGCTCGGCCGATCGGGCTGCGGGCGGTCGAGACGATGACTGCTTCGGTCATGAACAGACTCCTCTGAGAGACGTTCCGGCAGGAAGCCGGGACGCAAGGCCCACACGGGCCCATACACCTCCTTGTTTATCGCACGGGACCTACCGAGCGGTAACTGCCGTGAAGAAAGGCGGTGAGGGCGACAGAGGCCGTAACGTGACGCTCACGAATCCGGATGGCGGGTGATGGCTCCCGCGTCCGAACTGCCGAGAAGGACGATGTCTCCATGGCCCTCGATCTGCGATCCCTCCTTGAACCGACCGCTACGGCGGTGGTCACATCGGAATGCCAGAACGGCGTTCTGGGCCCGGACTCGGCGCTGCCGGATCTGGCCGCAGCGGCCCGCCCTTCGGCGATTCCGAATGGGGCCAGAGTCGTTCACGCGGCCCGGACGGCGGGGGTCCAGGTCGTCCACGCCGTGTTCTGGCGTCGCCCCGACAACCGCGGCGGTAACACCAACGGCCGCCTGTTCGCGGCGATGAACCGCACGTCACCGCCGATGGAGCCGGGCAGCGACGCCGCGATGCCCATCCCCGAATTCGGCCATTCCCCCGATGACCTGGTGATCGGCCGATATCACGGACTCGATCCGATCGGCGGCACCGATCTCGATCCACTCCTGCGGAATCTCGGGGTGCGAACGGTCGTGATCGTGGGGGTGTCGCTGAATGTCGCGCTCATGGGTCTGACCATCGGACTCGTCAATGCCGGCTACCAGGTCGTGATCCCGCGGGATGCGGTGGCCGGAGTCCCGGCGGCGTACGCCGAGTCCCTGCTCGACAACACCTATTCGCTGATCTCGACGGTGCTCACCTCCGACGACGTTGTCGACGCGTGGCTTTGAAGTTCGAGTCCCGATGACAGATCCGGGCGACGTCTCCACCGTCGATCGGTTGCCGGGTCGTCGCGGGCAGGTGACGCGACAGAAGCTTCTCGATGCCGCAACCGGATTGCTGGAGTCCTCCACCTACCGCGATCTCAAGGTCGTCGACATCGCCCGCGATGCCGGGACCTCGCCGGCGACCTTCTATCAATACTTCGCCGACGTCGAAGACGCTGTTCTCGCCATCGCCGACGAGATGGCGTCGAATGTGGGACCGGATCTCGCCTCGCGGATCGTCGGTCGGACATGGTCGGGCGAGGACGCATGGCAGGCATCGCTCGACATCGCCGACGGCTTCATCGAACTCTGGGATCGCGACCGACCGGTACTGCGAGTCATCGATCTCGCCACCGACGAGGGTGATGCGCGATTCCGCAACGTCAGGACCCGGTTGCTCGGTGCGCCGGCCGAAGCGTTCGTCGAGGTGCTTCAGTCCCGCGACCCGTCGGCTTCGCGGAGCGTGGCTCTTTCCGATGCCGGCGTTCTCGTATCGATGCTGGCGCACGTGGCCGCCCATCGGGACGGCCTCGAACAATGGGGTGCGAGGGGAACCGACCTTCGCAGCAGCATGGCCCGGGTGGTGTTCACCACGATGACCGGTCAGTCGGTGCCGGACTCGTTCTGAGCATCATCGTCGGAGCGGGCCCGATCGGCGATCGATCCCGATCGGAACATTCCCCACAGGCAGATGGCAACGACGATGGCGATGCCGACAACCAGAGCGGGCCATGTGGCGCCGGCGGCGATGAGTGCGGTGTTCGAAGTCACGTAGATCACGCTATTGCCTGCCGGATAGGTTGACGACCGACATGGACCGCGAAACTTTTCTGATCCGCGGACGCCGATGGCTCCCCGGGGTCTGGTTCCCGGTTGCCGTCTTCTCCATCTGGCGGGTGGCTCAGGCGGCGGTGATCTTCAGGTTCGGAGGCAACTCCGTCGATGTCTCGAAGTATTACGACGGAGCTCACTACCTGCGGATCCTCCACCTCGGCTACGGAACCCCGCGGCGCATGATGCCCTCGCACGCTTTCTTTCCGGGGCTTCCCTGGCTGGCATCGCCGATGCACTGGCTGACCGGCTCCGATGCGGCGACGGTGCTCATCATCACCACGCTGACGGCCCTCGTCGCGTTCATCGCTCTGTGGGGGGTGGCCCGGGAATGGATCGGTGAGCGTTCGGCCCGGCTCGCAGTCGTCCTCTTCGCCCTCTTCCCGTCGTCACTGTTCCTCTGGACCTTCTATTCGGAATCGTTGTTCGTGGCTCTGGGGGCGGGGGCGGTCTGGGCCGATCGGCGAGGTCGGCACTGGCTCGCGATCGCGTGTTTTGCGGCGCTGAGTACGACCCGTTCGATCGGAATCGTTGTTCCCGTCGTGATCGTTCTCGTGCGGGTGGTGCGGGCCCGTGGAATCGACAAGTGGGCTGTCGGTTATCTCGCCGCAGGTGCGGCGGGGCTCGGTGCGGTACTGGTCACGATGAAGATCCAACTGGGCGACGCATTCGCGTTCATGCATGTGCAGAAGGACTGGGGTCGGACACTCGCCTGGCCCTGGCGATCGGTCATTCAAGGTGTCCAGAACCTCGAGCCGCGCGCCGGCACGGTGATGGTCCCGTCGTTGATCGCCCGCAATCTCGATCTCTGGTGTGTCGGCATCGTCATCGTCGGCATCGGTTGGATGATCGTGTCGAAGCGACCGAAGTTCCCTGTCGAGGCGTGGCTGCTCGGGATCGCGATGATTGCCCTGCCACTCTTCTCGAGCGTCCTTGCCAGTTTCAACCGCTTCACCCTCGCCGACTGGGTGTTGTTCCCCGCGTATGCGTCACTCATCAATCGCCTGCCCGGGCGTTGGCGACAGATTTCGCTTGTCGCGGTGGTTGTTGTCTGTGTTCTGGTGGGTTACGCCCTGCTCGGCCGATTCACCGCAAAACGGTTCATCGGGTAGCGGACTTCCGACCGGGTGCCTCCGGCCGGTACCGTTCGGGCAGCAAATCGATCCGATCGTTCGGGGAGTCAGATGAAGATCTCGGTGGGGCTTCCCACACATCACGTGAATGCACCGGACGAATGGTGCACGGCCGGCGCAATCGCCGAGATGTCCCGTGCAACCGAAGAAGCTGGCGCCTACGCGGTGTTCGTCACCGATCATCCGGCCCCGGACGCGAAGTTCATGGCGAAGGGTGGCCACCATGCGCTGGACCCCTTCGTGACCCTTACGGTTGCAGCGACCGCAACATCCACCCTCAGGCTTCACACGAATCTGGCGATCCTCGCCTACCGGAATCCGTTCATCTCGGCGAAGGCCATCGCCACGCTCGATGTCGTATCGGCAGGCCGGGTCATCATCGGGACCGGCGCCGGCTACCTCGCCCCCGAGTTCGCCGCTCTCGGCTCCGACTTCGAGAAGCGGAACACCGTGACCGACGAAGCGATCCTCGCCATGCGCGCCGTCTGGTCGGGTGATCCGGTGACCATGGAGGGCCTCAACTTCTCCGCTGTCGAAACGGTCTCGTTGCCGCGGCCCGTCCAGCGTCCCGGTCCGCCGATCTGGATCGGCGGGAACAGCAACCGGGCCATCCGACGGGCGGTCGAACTCGCCGACGGTTGGAACCCGATGCCGAGTCCGGCCCGTGCGAGTCGGATGTTGCGCACGCCACCGATCGAAAGCCTCGCCGATCTCGAGACGCGGATCGGCGACCTCCGCGTCGCAAGCGAGAAGGCCGGGCGCGAAACCCCTCCGGATGTCATCTTCACGCCGATCGGTTACGACATGTTCAGCGGCGACTTCCCGGATGCCTCGAAGTTCGTCGAGGACATTGCGGCGCACGCTGCAATCGGTGTGAGCGCACTGACCATCAATCTGCCGGGCGATACGCGCTCGGCGTGGATCGAGAGTGTCCAGTGGCTCGGCGCCGAAGTCATCGCGAAGATCGGATCCTGAGCGGATCTCCGCCGACCCGATGAACGGCGATGACGCGACCGGCCACGGTGCGGACGAGGCTCGGCCTCGGGTCGTGGACGGGCCATCGGGGACAAGGCTTGCAGCAGCGGCGCTTCGCGCCGGTGACATTGTCGCCATTCCCACCGAGACCGTTTACGGACTCGCGGCCGACGCAACCAATGAACACGCCATAGCGAAGATTTTCGCCGTGAAGGGACGACCGACGAATCATCC
>WLFD01000114.1 GCA_009703925.1 Actinomycetota bacterium
AAGCCCTTGTCGAGTGAAGGCCCGTAGACGGCGGGGCCGTCCGCGCCCCAACCCATCGGCAGGATGCCGTCGGCGACTTCGGCGCTGAGCGCCGTGTTCTGCGGTCCGCCGGCCGCCAGCCAGATCTCGATCTCACCGGCAGGATGCAGGATGGAACGGAGCGGCTTGCCCTGGCCGAGTGCGCCCGGTCCGTTGTAGGGCAACGGGAACTCGGGACCTTCGTTCGTGAGCGGCTCGCGTGCGAACACCTTGCGCATGATCGCCACGTATTCGCGCAGACGTCGGTTCGGATTGCCCCACGGTTGGCCGTACCAACCCTCGACGATCTGCGGTCCGGAAACTCCGAGGCCGATGATGACGCGGTTGCCACCGGCCAACGCGTCGATGGTGAGCGCGTGCATTGCGGTGGCCGCCGGAGTGCGCGCCGCGATCTGCACGACACCGGTTGCGAGCTTGATGCGCGTCGTGAGCGCCGCGAGATACGCGAGCGGCGACAGGGCATCGGATCCGTAGGCTTCGGCCGTCCACACCGAGTGATAACCGAGGTCCTCGGCGAGACGAACCTGATCGACCGGCACTTCCATCGTGGCACCGCGGTAGAGGTCCAGCCCCAAGGCGAGTTTCATGGTTCAGGACGATAGTTCGCGACGGCCCGGAACTCTTCGGGAAAGGAACACCGTCGCGAAGCCGACAGCTCCGCCCAGCGTGAAGGTCGCGATCAGTCCGGCCGTGTTCGATCCGGTGATCGACGCTCCCCCGGCGACCAGCACACCGGCGATCCCGGTTCCGAGGGCGACACCCAACATGTCCGACAGCTGCAGCGAGGCGCTGATCTTGCCCTCCTGTCCTTCGGGGGCGTTCGCCAGCGTGACGAGCGACAAAGGCGCGTAGGCGAGACCGATCCCGAAGCCACCTATCCCCCACACGACAATGCCGAGCAGGGCGGGCACGGCCGGACTCAGGATGAGGATCATGCCGAGACAGGCCACCGCGATGGCCGCCATTCCGATCCGGACGAGTTTTCGGGCCCCGACCCGGTCGATCATGCGGGCCTGGATCCACGACGCCGCTGTCCACGTGAACGACGCCGAGGTGAGCGCCAGTCCCCCGATCGCCGGCGACATGCCCCGCATCGTCGTGAGGACGAACGGGACGTAGGCATCGGCCGAGAAGAAGGCGAAGTTCAACAGGCCGCGCACGGCGACCGTCGCCGGCAGGCCCGGTCGGGCCCTGAGCGTTCCCGGCGGGGTGAGCGCCCGATAGGCGGGAACGGCGATCGCCGACCCGACGAGCACGAGCGGTAGGGCAAGGAACCACGAATGCTGGCCGAACCCGGCAAGAAGAAGTCCGGCCCCGAGGGCCACGAGGACCGCCTTGCCGAGGTTCGTCTCCCCCGAGTGCGTGTCGGCGGCCGGAACCTTGCGGATGCCGGCGAGGGCGATCAGTCCGATGACACCGCACAGGGGCAGAAGGCCGAGGAACACCCAGCGCCAACCGACCGTTTCACCGATCACCCCGGAGAGGGTCGGGCCGAAGACCGACGGGATCACCCAGGCACTCGAGATCAGAGCGAACATCTTGGGTCGCTGGTCCGGGCGGTAGCTGCGCCCGATGCAGACATAGGAGACCGCCGGCATGGCTCCGGCCCCGAGACCCTGCAGCGCCCGACCGAGCACGAGGACGAGCATCGACCCGGCCACCCCACCTACCACCAGACCGACGGAGAACACCACCAGGCCGATCGCGAACGGAACGGCGGGCTTCATCCGGTCGGCGGCCGATCCGGCCACCACAACGCCGATGAGGTTGCCCAGGAAGAACGCGCTGAACACCCAGCCGTAGAGCGAGAGGTCCTGGAGGTCGTTCTCGACCAACGGCATCACCGTGGCCACGGCAAGTGCCTCGAAGGCCACGAGCGTCACGATCATCACGAGACCGCTTGTCAGCAACCGCGTGCCGGGGGCGAATACACCCGACCGGGACTCCTGCACCTCGGCGCCGACATCGCCGCGGTCAACATCGGTGGAGGAATCGCTTCCGCGCTCGTTCGATGTTTCGCTCACGCGCCCTCGCCAGGAGTCGAACCCGGAACCTGCCGGGTAGAAACCGGCCGCTCTATCCAATTGAGCTACGAAGGCAAACCAGGGACAACAGTAGGCGTCCGAACCCGGGACCCGACACGTCGACAGTCGGGTTGTCGGGAGACACCTCCGGACTGTCGTATGCTTGCCGCTTCACATGGTGGCCGTAGCTCAGCCAGGTTAGAGCGCCAGGTTGTGGCCCTGGAGGTCGGGGGTTCAAGTCCCCTCGGCCACCCCATGAACGACGGTGGTAGCTCGTCTCCGGATGAGCGACCACCGTCGCTCACACACTCGTTGCGGTGGTAGGTTGACACCGCTTCAAGCGCCTCTAGCTCAATTGGCAGAGCGTCGGACTCTTAATCCGCAGGTTCTGGGTTCAAGTCCCAGGGGGCGTACCACAAGCACGTGTTCCGGAACCGGTGTTCCGGGAACGGAAAAGGCCCGGGCGAAAGCCCGGGCCTTTCTCGTTATCGAGTCGGAACAGGTGTCCGACGGAAGTTCGACAGGCTCGCTCAGCGGCGAGCGGTTGCCTTCTTCTTGGCCGGAGCCTTCTTGGCCGGTGCCTTCTTGGCGACGGTCTTCTTGGCCGGAGCCTTCTTGCCGGCAACGACGGCATCCTTGAATGCCTTCAGGGCGGTGATGCGTGCGGCCTTCTTGGCCGGAACCTTGACGGCTGCGCCGGTCATGGGGTTGCGGGCCATACGGGCTCCACGCTGCACACGAACGAACTTGGCGAAACCGGTCAGAACGACGGGCTCACCACTGGCGACCGTGTCGGTGATGGTCGTGATGAATTCGTCAACGAATTGCAGTGCCGTGCGCTTGTCGATCTCGAGGCGCTCAGCGAGCTCTGCGGCCAGCTCTCGTTTGTTCAACGTTTTCTCCTTGGTGACCCGACAGTCGCCAGGTGGGCGACATCTTCTTGACCGGGGAGTCCAAGCGTCGCGCATCGCGACACGTCATGCGCGGCAATCAGACAGAAAAACACGGGTTTTTCTGATTAGACGGTTGCGGTCACACCTTCGGCCGCATCGCGAAGTTCCGTTCGCACCGCATCTGCACCCGACAGACGCGTCGTGATGTGACCGGCTGCATCGGCCCGAAAAACCGTTGGAGCACGGCGTACGCGGTATCTCGCGGCCAGATCGAGGTGTTCGGACACGTCGAGAACCACGATCGAATCGTCGGGACGCTGACGCTCCAGATCGGCCACCACCGTCGGGCAGACCGCACAATATTCCGTTGTGAAAACAACCCAAACGGGCTTTCCGGTGATGAATTCGGCCGGAAGATCGGGAACATCGCCGCGCTGATCGCTGCGCGCTCCGTGTGTCGCCCGCTCGTCGCGGTCAACCGTCACAATGCGAACGCCGCCGCGGAGGCGGACGAACCACACATACATCTCGCAACCGACGCACAGTCCGGTGATCGCCGCGAGCGCAGCGAGGGCCGCCACGATGAGGGCGAGGGTCCAGCCCACGACGGATGCTCCGAGGGAGAAAGCCACCGAGGCCGATACGAGGAACGCCACGCCGACGGCCGCAGCGAATCGGGGCGGGCGCGGATCTTCGAGTTCCTTCGGCGGTGAGAGGCGGGGCCGGAGCAGCAACTGATAGGCCCGCAGAACAGGGCCCCACTTCGGGCCGAAGGCGGCGCCGAGAAACAGCACGACGGCGAATACCGGGGCCACCCACGGGGCCCCGAACACGAAGCCGAGGACGAGGGCGGTGGCCAGCACGGCCTGATTGGTCCGCGGCCCGCGGGGATCGATGGGAGCCGGGGTCGAGTTCGATGCCATGACCTCACCCTAATCCCGACCCAACGACTCGACAATAGGTCGGGGCCGATTTTCGACTGCTGCCGGACCCTGTTGGGCCCGGGGATCAGCGTCGATCGAAGCGGGTGACGACCTCGGTGTGATGGGTGTGCGGGAAAAGGTCGACCACGATCGATTCGGTCGGGGCGTAACCGATGGCGCTCAGAAGGGCGGCGTCGCGTCCGGCCGAGGCGGGATCACAGCTCACGAGGATCAGGCGGGATGCGCCGGTCGAGGCGAGCACATGCGCTCCCCTGCGTCCGAGGCCGGCCCTGGACGGATCGGCGACGACGAGATCGGCCTTGGGTGTCCGCAGCCGTTCGACCGAGGTGCCCACGACACGGGCGTCGATGTCGGCGAGGTTCTGCTTGGCGTCGGCGACCGACGAGCGCGAACGCTCGGCAGCTACGGCGCGCCATCCGCTCACGCCGCCGAGCAGTGAGCCGGCGAACAGACCGACACCGCAGTAGGCGTCGACGAGGGTGCGGGGATGACCCGATCGGGTCGAACCCTCGGCGAGCATGTCCTCGGTGAGTGAACGAACGACTTCGACCAGGGCCAAAGCGCCGTCGGGACGGGTCTGGAAGAACGATTCGGCCGAGATGCGCCAGAGACGGCCTCCGACCTGTTCATGGATCCAGGCCCGGCGACCGGCGGCCAGTTCGTCGGCACCGACCACGAGCACATCACTCGGAAGTGACACCTCGCCCACGGTCGGCGTGATGACCGCCATGCGTTCACCGGTGTTGGCGCCCACGCGGAGCATGACCTCGGTGGCGGCACCGTAACGACCTTCGACCAGCAGATCCTGGATCAACGGGTGCGAAACCGCGCACGAGTCGAGTTCGACGACCTCGTGACTCTCGGCCCGGCGCAATCCGGCGCGGCCGTGGGTGATCGCCACGCGCAACGTCGTGCGAAATCCCCACGGATCGAGGGCCGGGCCGGCCCGGACAACGGGTTCGGGGATCCGACCGAGGCGTCGCAACGAGTCGGTGACGAGTTCGATCTTGGTCGGGATCTGGGCCTCTTCGGACAGCGTCGCAAGATCACAACCGCCACAGCCCTCGATGACGTGATCGCATTTCGGTTCGATGCGATCGGGTGACGCCTCGAGAATCATGCGGAGGCGGCCGCGATCGGCGCCCTGTCGGTGTTCGACCGACACCTCGACCCGCTCGCCCGGGAGAGCGCCGGCCACGAGCACGACTTTGCCGTCGTCGCGACGGGCCAGAGCCTCGCCGCCGGCGACGAGCCGCTCGGCCAACACTGTTTCGATTTCACCCTCAACGAACTGATCGGTCACGTCGGCAGCGTAGGCGGTATCGTCGGCGTGCCCACCCACCTCCCCGAAGGCCGATCATGACTTCCCCAGCTCCACGCCCGATCGAGATCGTCCCTTCGGTTCTGCCGGCCGATTTCGCCAATCTTGGCGACGCCTGTGTCGCACTCGAGAAGGCCGGCGTCGATCGCATCCAGTGGGATGTCATGGACGGCAACTTCGTTCCGAACCTCACGTTCGGTGCCGACGTGATCGCCGCGACCCGGCCGCTCGTCACCGTGCCGTTCGAGGCCCATCTCATGGTTACCGAGCCGACCTGGATCCTCGACACGATGGTCGAGGCGGGTTGTGAACTTCTCATCGTGCATGCCGAGGCCTGTACGCATCTTCACCGCACGCTCGGTCGCATCAACGAGCTCGGAGTGAAAGCCTCCGTGGCCATCAACCCGGCGACGCCCGTCGAGGCTGTCGCCAATGTCCTCGACCTCGTCTCGATGGTGCTCGTCATGACCGTCAACCCCGGTTTCGGCGGGCAGGCCTACATCTCGACGATGGAGCCCAAGATCGCGCAGCTGCGCAAGCTCATCGTCGACGGCGGACACGATGTCGATCTCGAGGTCGACGGCGGTGTCGGCCCGGCCACCATCGCCGGTGCGGCATCTGCGGGAGCGAACGTCTTCATCGCCGGCAGCTCGCTGTTCCGCGATCCCGAGGGCCTCGCCCACGCCACCACCCAGTTGCGGGCGCTGGCCACCGAGGCCTCCGGGGCCTGAACGCGGTGCCCGAAGCCGAGGCTCGCCCCCGTCGGTTGCGACGGTTGCTGTTCGTTGTCGTCTTTGTTCTCGTCGTGGCCGGCGGCGTCGGTGCGTACGTGTTCGTCCAGAGCCGCGGAGAGACCGCATCGGTTCCGGTGTTCTGCGAGCGTCTCGCCGAAGCCCAGGATCTCGACCAGTCGCTCGCCACGCTCGATCCCACGACCCTCGGCCCGCAGACCGGCGCCCTGCAACGCGCGCTGCGCGTCGCACCCGCCGACATCGAACCACAGCTGACCACGCTCACCGCATTCGTCGAGCAGCTGACCGCGGCGGTGAGCGCATCGCCCACGAACAAACGCGAGGCTCTCGTCAATGCGCTCGAGGAACGTCAGGGCGAGATCGACGCAGTGACCGCAGCGGGGCGCGCGGTACAGGAATGGTCCTTGGCCAACTGCGGCATTTCCCTCAACGGAACAGCGACCTCGCTGCCCGATTGAATTACTGCAGTTCGCCGCGCTTCACGATGACCTTGTCGACGATGCCGTAGGCCTTGGCCTGCTCGGCGGTGAACCAGCGGTCGCGCTCGGAATCGGTTTCGATCTGGGCGACGTCCTGGCCGGAATGGTGCGCGATGCGCTCGGCCATGAGGCGCTTGATGTAGGCCATCTGCTCGGCCTGAATGGCGATGTCGGAGGCCTGACCCTGGATGCCGCCGAGGGGCTGATGCATCATGATGCGGGCGTGGGGAAGCGTGAAGCGCTTGCCTTCGGCGCCGGCGCAGAGCAGGAACTGGCCCATCGATGCGGCGAGGCCCATGCAGATGGTGCCGACGTCGGGCGACACGAACTGCATCGTGTCGTAGATGGCCATGCCTGCGGTGATCGAGCCACCGGGCGAGTTGATGTAGAGCCAGATGTCCTTCTTGGGATCTTCACCCTCGAGGTACAGGAGCTGGGCGACGATCTGGTTGGCGACCGAATCGTTGACGTCGCTGCCGAGAACGACGATGCGGTCGCGCAGCAACATGCGGAAGATGTCCGAACCCGGGTCGGCGATGGAGGCGGCGGCTGCCACCTGTGGTGCGATCGAGGGAAACGACATCGGGCTCCTTCCGAAGGATGACTGGGCCGGCGGCCCGAATGACGAGGCTACCGCGAAGGTCGGGTTTCGATGCGCAACTGGAACCGATACGCGGAAGGAATTTCGGGGCTCAGGCGTAGAGCGCCGCGAGGACACCGACCGAGTTCACCATCATGTGGGCGACGATCGACGGCCCGAGACGACCGTTGGCCCGCACGTCGAGCAGGGCGAAGACCGCCCCATAGGAGGCGGTGACCCCGACGATGAACGCCGCCTTGCCCAGCGAGCCTCCCTGGGTGTGGAAGAGGCCGAAGACCAGCGAGGTGGAGACAACGGCGACCGAGAGGTTCCAGCGCCGGCCGACCGCCCGCAGGAACAGGCCGCGGAAGAACAGTTCCTCGATGATCGGGGTGCAGATCGCCACGAAGAAGAAAATGGTCAGCGCCGTCAGCAGACTCGGTCTGGTCGGCAGGAAATCGGTGTTGGTCGGCGCCGACTCACCGGAGAAGAACGCCCAGACGATGCTGCCGGCAGCCGAAAGCGCGAGGGCCACGAAGCCGCCGAGCAATCCCCACGCGACATCGATTGCGCGGATCTCGAGTCCGAAGTCCTTGGCCAGGCTCCGTTGCCCCTTGCGATACGACGCCACGATGGGCCAACCGAGAAACCCCGGCCATCCCGACACGAGGCTCACAACGAGCACACCCAACCCGAGCTCGGTGACCGCCGAGCCCGACGAGTCGGAGTTGCCGGTGGCGATCAGCACGATGCCGGCGAGCAGGCCGCCGCAGATCCAGAACAGCAGCGCATAGAAGACGTCACCCATACCCCAGCCGATGGCCGGTGTCGGTTCAGCCGGGGCCAATGGGGCCGGTGCCGGCACGATCGCACCCGGTTGGAGCAGCGCGGCCATCGACCGCAGGGCCCGGCCGCGATGGCTGATGGCGTGCTTCTCCGTGCTTGTCAGTTCGGCGAACGTGCGGCCCCCGGCTTCGTCGGGCACGAACACCGGGTCGTAGCCGAACCCGTTCTCCCCCGCCGGCACCATGGCGATGTGACCCTCGACGACGCCTTCGGCAACGAGTTCCTCACCGGTCGGCCAGTGGACGAGGACGACGGTGCGAAAGCGCGCCCGCCGCTGGTCGGGAGCGTCTGCTGCGAACACGTCGAGTTCCGAGAGCAGCTTCGCGACGTTGTCGGCATCGACCGCTCCCTCGCCGGCGTACCGGGCCGAGCGCACGCCGGGCAGACCACCGAGCGCGTCGACTTCGAGACCGGTGTCGTCGGCGAGCGCCGGGTAACCCGTCGCCTGCGCGATCGCCACGGCCTTCAGGCGGGCATTGCCCACGAGGGTGTCGGCGTCCTCGATCACGTCGGGGACGTGATCGGGACGCGGATACAACTCGATGCCGAGCGGCCCCAGGATCTCCGCCATCTCGGAGACCTTGTGCGGGTTCGCGCTCGCGCAGAAGATGGCCACCTCGGTCAGCGACCTGCGCTTCGGGGTGCCGGTGCGTCG
>WLFD01000115.1 GCA_009703925.1 Actinomycetota bacterium
CCCGAGCGAAGTTCTTGCGTCCGGTGGACGACGGAATCCTCATGGCGACGATCTTTACAGATCTGTGACAGTCGGGGGTTGTTCTGGCCCCTCTACGCTCCGGATTTTCCGGAATCGAGCGCCCCCACCTCGGTCAGGACTGCGATCGCGGGGTTTCCGAGGCCGAGGATCCTTCGGCAGATTTCGCCGGAATGCTGACCGATTTCCGGCGCAGGATTGCAAAGTGGCTCGCCGAAGCCCGATCCGGTGAAACACGGACCTTCCACGAGCAGTGGGCCCGAACCGTCCTGTTCGAGATGGACCGGGTATCCCCGGGCCACAAAATGTGGATGAGTCGCCTGCAGCCTCGGGTGAAGGGCCCGACCGGCGCCCACCCCGACGGCTTGGAGCGAGGCTTCCATCGTCCCGGCATCACACGTGCGCAACCAGTCGGCCACCGCCTCGTCGATTGCGACGCGCTCTCGGACCCGAGTCGCCGCTTTCGACCAATGCTCTTCGACAACGAGTCGGTCGCCGGCGATCCGACAGATGTCGAGCCACTGCCGGTCATCGGTTGCACAAAGGGCGAGCCACGACTCGACACCGTTCTCGTCGGCGCACCGGTACAGGTTCCACGGGACATGTTCCGCCGACACGTTGCCGACGGGAACCGCGGCACCGCGCTCGAGGCTCTCCGCCAGCAGTTGGTCACCAAGGAGACCGACGACGGCTTCGAACTGGGCAACATCGATGCGCGATCCGCGCCCGGTCCGATCGCGTCGAAGCATTCCGGCGACAGCCCCAAGGGCGCAGAGTCGTCCGGCGAGATGATCCGGATGGATGGTCTGGACACCGCGGGGATCGTCGGGACCGTGAGCCCACATCCACGTCAGGCCACCGACAGCGCGCGCACTGGGTCCGTAACCTTTTCGGAGAGCCCAGGGACCACGGTTGCCGTAGAGCTGGGAGTCGACCAGAACGATGCGCGGATTGATCGAGGTGATCTCGTCCCATCCGAGGCCGAGACGCTCGAGGACGCCGGTTGCGTTGTTCTCGAAGATGACGTCGACATGAGGCAACAACGCGCGCACAAGATCGCGTCCGTCGGTTGTCGCGAGCTCGGCCCCGAACGAAAGCTTGCCCCGGTTGACCGTCGCAAAGGCCGGATTCATCTCGCCACCCATGACCATCCGCTGGAAATCCGGATGCGCGTGTGTTTCCAACTTGATCACCTCCGCACCCCACTCGGCGAAGATCCGTCCCGCCTCGGGAGCGGCGACACCGCTGCCGATCTCCAGAACCCTGACGCCCTCGAGAGGACGACCTGAGTCGACCAGCGGGTCTGGAGCCGGGCGCGGCTCCCAATCGGGGATCTCGAGGACAAGACGTGCGGGACCTGCGACAGCGACCCTCGAGCCATCGACGCCGAAGAATCCGGCCATGAATTCGCCGGTGCCGAGCGCTCCCAGATCAAAACTGGAAAAAGTCTCCCGCTCGATCACATGATCGTTCGACAGGATTTCCGAAGGGGTGAGCACCGGCGTCACGCGAACTCCCGCCGCTTCACCATCGGCGGTGATCTCCTCGCGGGTGGCAGCGGCGAAACGTCGGGCCAGTCTTTCGAGAACGAGTTCCCGCTCGTCCGTACCCAACATCGGCTCGTCCCATCCGGCGCCGCTCCACTCGGGAGGCGAGCCGAGCCAGACGATGAGCGCCTTCCAGTCGGCAGGTTTCATCGGGAGAACGATTCTGGCCAATCCATCCGTGCATTCGAACAACGGATACAGACCTGCGCCCGACCGCTGTTGATCCATTCGGAAGAGACTCCACAGCGGAAGGGACATGTCGGTGCATTGCGCGAGTGCGAGCACCGACGAGAGATCGATCACCTGTCCGCATCCGGTGGGTCTCCCCTGATACAAGGCGATGACCGCGGCCATGGCACCCGTCAAGGCACCGACATCCTCGGCGAAACTCCCGGGCGCAGAGACTGGCGGCAGCTCGGGAACACCGGACCGATACACGACACCGCCCATCGCCTGGGCGACGAGCTCCGTGGCCGTCCATCCGGCCGCCGGACCGGTCAGGCCGAAGGGGGTCAGCGACACGATCACGAGATGCGGATGGCGCTCTCCGAGTTCCTCCAGTGTTCCGGGCAATCGTGGTCTGTCCCCCGAGACGAACACCACATCGGCCCCGGCCAATGCACGCTCGACGACGTCGTTGCCGGCCCCATCGACGCCGTCGAGAAGCAGGATCTCCTTGCCGGCATTCCTGTAGGCATGATGGAGGCTCGTACCGTCGACCGCTACGGGGGAACGTCGCCGTCCCGATCCGCTCCCGCTGCCCCCGAATTCGATTCGCAGGACTTCCGCTCCGAGCTCGGCGAATACTCTCGACGCAAGAGCGCCATAACCGTCGGTGAGATCCACGACCCGATACGTTTCAAGAAGCCCTGTCATTGTCGGCGAAGATTAGCGGCCCGACCATTTACGATGTCGGGAGTGTCAATCGACTGGTCAGCCACAGCAAAACGCAATTCTCGTTCGGTGCAGACAACCATCGGATGGATCTTCTGGGACCCGGGAGCCGTCGGTCGTTTCGCGACGCTCGGACTTCCGGGCCCGATCGGGTACATCGCCGCCCGATGTGCCCCTCTTGCGCCGGCGGGACCGGATGCAGTCATCGCCGCCTTCGGGTCCATCAGTCCACTGGCGATACGGGCGACATTCGCAATGGTCGACGCATCGACATCGTTCGACGAGGTCTGGAACGCACGTAACGATGCCGTACTCGAAGGGCTCGCGGCCCACTCACCCGACCTCCTTCCCGTTCTGGCGCGCGACGCCGACATCTGGTGGACGATCGTCGAGCAACTTCCGACGAGCGGACGAACGTTCTTCGCCTCGCATCTGCGCATGGAACGACCCTCTGATCCGACCCTGTCGGGATGGCATGCCATCAACTGCATCCGCGAATGGCGAGGCGACACGCACTGGGCGCTCGCCACGGCACAGGGGCTCACCGGGATCGAGGCGTCGATCCTCCACAACGCGTGGCTCGGATACGATGACGAATGGCTTCCAACTTCCAGAGGAAGCACTCCCGGGGAGATTGGCGCCGGCATGGAACTTCTTCGGGCCAAGGGCCTTGCTGTGGAGAATCGGATCACCGAAGCCGGCATCGAACTGCGCGAGAACCTCGAGGCCGACACCGACTCGATGACGGTCCTCCCCTGGCAACTGCTTGGTGAATCGGCATCGGCCAGATTCGCCGAGGAGTTCGAGGCTCCGTGCGAGTTGCTGCTGGCCCGCGTCGACGAAACCGCGGGAACGAACTATCAACCCGCCTCCCGAATCCGGATCCGGGATACGAAGGATGGCGATCAGACGTCGGGGCGCAACAGCACTTCGTGAATCGTGCCGTCGAGATCGGTGAAGCCGAACTCGCGGGCAAGGTTCGCCGAGGTGAACGGCTTGCCCGAACGCTCGGCGAGATCGGAAGCACCGGCAAGGGCAACCACCGCCCGGCCGAGAAAACGCGGACTCTCTGCGCCCGAGAGGTCGAACCTTCCTTCCCCCGGAAGTTCGATGAAGATCTCGTCACCGTCGGTCTGGGCCCCCATGTCGAGCAATTCAGTGCGCACAAGACCGGGCCAGAGCGAAACGATCGAAACACCGGTGCCGGCGAGTTCGACGGCCATGTCGGCTGTCATCTTGTCGACAGCAGCCTTACCCACGCCGTAGACGACGTTGTGTCCATAGCTGACCGCGCCGGATGACGAGACATTGACTATCAACCCACTCCGGTTCGAGAGCATCAACGGGGCGGCAAAGACGCTGGCCACATAGTGCGACCGGGTGCCGATGTCGATGACCTGGTCCCACGCCCCCACCGGGAGCTCCCAGAACTTCTTGTTCAGCCAGGGCACGAGATCCGGTGCCGAGTACACGTTGTTCACGAGAACATCGAGACGACCCTGCTCGACCCCGACACGTTCGAAGAGGGCCTTGACCTGATCGTCGTCGTGATGGTCGCAGGCAACTCCGATGCCGGTGCCGCCGAGTTCGGAGATCTGTGCCGCGGTCTCGCCGACGGTCCCGGGAATCGGACCGGCGTCGACCGTGCGGCCCGTCACATAGACCGTGAACCCGGCCGCACCGAGTTCGAGGGCGATCCCCTTCCCGATGCCTCGACTCGCTCCGGTGACTACTGCAACGCGTGAATCTGACATGCGAACCTCGATCGCGGGGAACGGATCGACAGCGGCGACGACCCCCCGGTCACCCGTGCCACCACACAACATCAAGATCGTAGCAACGGCCGTCCGGCCGCTGTCAGGCGACATCCGGACACCCGACATGGAACCATTGTCCAATGCACATCGCTTTCGACATCGGTGCGGGGCCACCTGTACTCCTCCATCCCTCCCTCGGGAGAAGTGTCCATGATTTCGACGACCTTGCGAACGCCATCAGCAACGCTGGCTTCCGGGTCGTCGGACTCGAACCGGGAGGCATCGTGCCTTCGGATCCGCCGCGATCCTCCGCTGCTCTCGCGGATTTCGCGGGAGAGGTGATCGAGTGTGCCGACTCGATCGAACTCGACCGATTCGTGGTGCTCGGCCATGCATTCGGCAACCGAATCATGCGCAACGTGGCCTCGTATTTTCCCGACCGCGTCAACGCGATCGTGCTGCTCGGAGCGGGTGGCAAATTCCACGGAGATCCAGAAGCACGCGCCGCAGTCGGCGCCACCTTCGATGCGACACTTTCCGAAGCCGATCGACTCTCGGCGATCCACACCGCATTCTTCGCTCCGAGCAACGACCCGGCCGTGTGGATCGACGGCTGGTACCCGGCGGCGCGCGATGTGCAGCAGGCCGCACTGATCGCAGCAGAACAGTCCGACTGGTGGCTGGCCGAACCATCGCCGATGCTCATCGTGCAGGGACTGCAGGATCGGGCCGCTCCGCCAGCGAACGGCCGGGCCCTGCTTGGAGAACGCGGAGGACCAACCACGCTTGTCGAACTCGACGACTGCGGCCATGCCATGCTCCCGGAACAACCCGATCTGATCGAGTCGGCAGTCGGGACATTTCTTCTCTCCCTCGACTTGGAGGATTGACCGATGACCGGACCGGCCGCGCCGATGCAGCGTCTCGAACTGTTCGATGCCATCACCACGACGAGTCGGGCATTCTGGCCCGATCCCCTGTTCGGCCATTTCGCCCGCAATGCGGTCAACGAACACCAGATGCTCCCGATATTCCTTGGCGCCCTGATCGACGACGCGCGGCGCCATGGAGAGATCTGGGTTGTCCACGCCAACGACCGCGTTGTCGGGTCGGCATCATGGCTGCCTCCGGGCTCACTTCCGCGCAGCGCCGTCCGCGAGTCCCGCATCTACCGGGCCTGCGTCAGGGCCCTTCGAAAAGGTACCAACCGCAGGAGTGGTATCCGACTGCTCAACGAGGTCGAGCGCAAGCATCCGACCGAGCCGCATTGGTATCTCGCCGTGCTCGGTGTCGATCCCAAATGGCAGGGTCGCGGATTCGGGGAAGCACTGATCCGGCCGGTACTCGATCGTTGCGATGTCGAGTGCGTGCCCGCCTACCTCGAGACCCAGAAGATCGAGAACCTCCCGTTCTATGAACGGTTCGGATTCGTCGTCACCGACAAGGTGATGGTCGAGGGGGCACCGCCGGTCTGGCTCATGTGGCGCGAACCTCGCTCCGACTGACTCACCTCGCACAGACCGCGTCGGTTCAGAAACCGCCGATGAGCATCGCTGTGTGAGGTGAATAGTTCCGGGCGGGATCGAACGATGCCGCCGCCAACGGATCGGCCACGCCGCCTCGGGTATCGACCGGATCGTTGCCGATCGGAGCGGTGTGGCTCCACATCGCATCGATGTCGTCGCAGAGCGCTATCTGTCGGTGAAGAACGCCGTACGTGATCCGGTCGAGGGACGGTGTCCCGTCGGCGGAGTAGGTGATCACGATCGGTTTGTCGGTATCGGCGGCGTAGCCGTACCGGTTGACATGAGCTTGCATCTTCTGAAGAGCGAAGTTGCAGTCGTACTTCTTGCCCGGGAACTTGATGTCGTTGCGTCCCACAAAGGTGCGGACTGTATTACCCGACTTCGGCACGGCGTTCACCGTGACCCGAAGCCAGGCGCCGGCCGGAACCCAGGAGATCTCCTGCGGGAAGACACCCGAGATCATCACCGATCCGGACATGACTATCGCCGACAGGCCGCTCTTCATCGTGCACTTTCCCTGCAGATCGCAGGTTCCGAGATTGCCCGCCACCCGCCAGGGTTCGGTGCCCATATCGTTCGGATAGCGCATCGCATCGACGGTGACGGTGGAAGCAGCGAGATCGACCGACGCAAGATCCGGGATCGAGATGCTCGTCACCGAAGAGAAGAACTCGTTGAGGCGGTAGCCGACGCCCGGCCCGTAACCGATGTCGGTCGTCGGGGTCGAGCCACCATTGAGCGCCTTGTCGTAGGCGTTCTGGATGGCCCGCTGCCAGTTGTCGAGTACAACCTGATCGCTGGAGGTTTCGACGGCGATGATTCCGTCACCGATGCGATCGGTGATGTTGTTCTGCACCGAGAAGCCGGGATCGTTGCCCGCTGACCGGCCGATACCCAATTGCGGACGAACTGCGGGAAGAGCGGTCTTGGTGGTGGCAGTGCTCGTGCCTCCCATGGCCGCCTCGAGCACGTACATGGCGGGTTCCTTGATCTCCCCGACCGTGACCTTGATGCCGACGTTCGTCAAGTAGGACTTGGCGAGGGAGGAGAGGACCGAAGCCTCGCCGCTCATGGCCATCTTCACCCGCAACGGTACATACGAGGCCAGTTTTGCGCCCGGCACTGCGGCAGCGTTGCGCACCGCGGTCTGGGCCTTGCCGATGAAGACACCGATCCGGCTCTGGGTCTCCACAACGCCCATGGCCGCCTGCTTGGCTTTGAACCACTTCACCCCCGCCGAGATTCCGGAGGTGAGACCCTTCACCGCAAGGCCGATGGTCTGCAGACCGACCGTCTCGGCCGCGCACCTCCACGAGCCGCATGTCGCAGCATTCAAATACGCGAACGCGGGGACCATGTTCAGCGCCACGGAAGTCAGCATCATGAAGATCGCGGCGACGCGCTCGTTGCCGAAGATGTACATGAAGAAATCGTGACCGAAGGTGGCGAGCGCACCGCGGGCGTCGTAGAGCTGCCATCCGATTGCGCCTCCGACCAACGGGAAGATGACCGGCGAGGCCAGACTCGGCTGATCGTCGAGCGTCACACCCATGCTCTGACCGACGACCGACACCGATCCCGAGCCCGTTGTCGACCGGGCGATCACCGGCGGATTGAGCGGCAACGGCGACGACATGGCGGTGACACCCCATGGCGCGGATGTGTAAACCGTGACCGTGTCGGCACTCGTGGGGGTGAAGCCGAGCGAACCGGTGGTCAGTGTCATTCCGAGACGTGCGCCGATCGTGACTGCCGTGGTCGGGAGGAAGGTGGTGCCGTTCCCGTCGTCGGCGAGACAGATTCCCGAGTAGAAGCAGATCCCGATGACCGAGTCGGTGCCCGCGTGATTGAGCACGACGGACACCATCACGTTCGAGAACGAGGTTTGCACTTCCGGAGCCATGCCGGGCCAACGCGCTGCGGTCACCACATCGATCGACGTGCCCGAGAACGAGGCTTCAGCTGTCTGGGTCGTGTCCCAGGGATCGACGTTGATGGTGAAGGTCGTGACGCTCGTACGAGCAGCCAGATCGGCGGCCGATCCGGCGACAAGCGTTCCCTGTGCCGATCCATAGCTGATGAGACCCATCGGTGTTGCGCCCACCGACAGGCCTCCCCCCGACGGAACTGGTGTCGTCGAGTCGAGATTCCGGATGGTCCAGACGTGGCACCAGTAGGCGCAGGTGATCTGGCCATCATCGGCGTCGCCGTAGATCACATCGACACTTCCGTAACCCCAACGATCGTTGAGTCGCGTGGGCTGACTCGCCGTCTCCAACCGGTCGTGTCGCCCGAGAGTCGCAGGTTGGACGAAGTACGGTGCCGCACCCGGTACCGATTGGGCGAGGGCGAACGGAACGTTCGTGTCGGCCGGAGTCGAGAACGACTTGTCGAGCATGGCGCGCACGAAAGCGGTTTCGCCGACGCGGGGCGCACGCACATCCCAGCCCGAGAATTCGGTGAACGAGGGCGAGGCGGAACCGGAACTCACTGCGGTCGGGCCGTAATAGCTGCCCGTGATCTTGGCGGACGCGAGCGAGAGATAGGTGGTCGGGGCTCCGGCACCGACCA
>WLFD01000116.1 GCA_009703925.1 Actinomycetota bacterium
CCGGCGACCGCCAACGCGATCCGCGGATGGCTCACGTACCTGCTCACCGACGGCCAGGACCTTGCCGCCGATGCGAGCTTCGCTCCCTTGCCCACGAGCCTTCGTGACAAGGCCATCGCCCAGATCGCGATGATCCAGGGCTGATAGCCCTGTCGAACGGGAACTGACGCATCGTGTCGCCACTCTCCACCGACGAACTGGTCGTCTCCCGGGAACTCCCGGGAGACGACGGTTCGGTGTTGCTCGGTTCGGCTTCGCGCCGACGCGGGGACACACTCTTCCGGGGAGTGGCGCTCGGTGCCGGTCTCGTTGTCCTCTTCGTCCTTGCGCTCATCGCCGCATCGACGACGAAAGAAGCATGGCCGGCCTTCCAGCAGGAAGGCCTGTCGTTCGTTACCTCCAGTACCTGGATCCCCTCCGAAGGCAAGTACGGCGCACTTGCGTTCATCTACGGAACGATCCTGTCGTCGCTCATCGCCGTGGTTCTCGCTGTTCCCGTCAGTCTCGGCATAGCGCTCTACGCGAACGAAGCGGCGCCCCGACGCCTGCGCCGACCCGTCGTCTATGTGATGGATCTGCTCGCCGCGATTCCGTCGGTTGTCTACGGCCTGTGGGGCATCATCGTTCTCGCCCCAGCCATCAAGCCTGTTTACGAAGCCATCAACGGGGCGGTGGGCGGAGTCCCCGTCCTCGGTTGGTTCTTCAACGGCACCAGTGGTCGAAGCTTCATGACCGCCGGCATCATTCTCGCAATCATGATCACGCCGATCATCACATCATTGAGCCGCGAGGTCATCGCAACGGTTCCGTCGGCGCAGCGCGAAGCGGCCTACGGAATGGGGGCGACCCGCTGGGAGATGATCCGGGCGGCAGTGCTTCCCTGGAGCCGCGGCGGAATCACCGGAGCGGTGATGCTCGGTCTCGGGCGGGCGATGGGCGAAACGATCGCCGTTGCGCTTGTCATCGGTTCGCAGGCGCAGATCACGACGCACCTGTTCGAAGCCGGCGATTCGATGGCAGCCGTGATCGTCAACCAGTTCGGCGAATCGTCGGGAAATCATCGCTCCGCACTCATCGGACTCGGAGTGGTGCTCTTCATCGTCACGATCCTGGTGAACGTTTCCGCACGGTCGATCGTCGCCCGCTTCGATCGCCGATCGAGGGGAATGTGACATGACCGATCTCTTCCTCGAATCCGAAGTCGAGCGGCTCCTCCTCGAAGCGACCACAAGCAGGTCGCGTCGGGTCAAGAACCGTCTCGCATCGCTCTGGATGGTCGGTTCGCTCCTCGTGGCGCTCGTTCCCCTGACGCTCGTGATCGGGTACGTCCTTTTCAAGGGCGCCGGTGAGATTTCTCTGGCGTGGTTCACCGAGGATCTCCCGGCGATCACCCGCAAGCCCGGTGGCGGGATGGGTCCGGCGATCGTCGGAACATTGTTGATCACCGCCGGCGCTGCGATTTTGGCGGTACCCCTCGGCATCCTCGGGGCGGTTTACCTGCATGAATACGGCGGCAAGACCTACACCGCCCGCCTGGTGCGGTTCATGGCCGACGTCATGACGGGTGTTCCGTCGATCGTCATGGGGCTCTTCATCTACACGGTGTGGACTCTTCAATTCGGTCTCGAGGGCATCGGCGGTTCACTCGCACTCGCCTGCCTCATGCTTCCGATCATCATCCGGTCGACCGAGGAGATGCTTCGCCTCGTTCCCGACGAACTTCGTCAGGCCAGCTATGCCCTCGGCAACAGGAAGTGGCGCACGATCATCACCGTCGTGCTGCCGGCGTCCTTCGGTGGCATCACCTCGGGCGTCATGATCGCGATCGCCCGGGCGGCCGGCGAGACCGCACCGCTGGTGTTCACCATCGGAGCGGCCCGCAACCTGAATCTCGACCTTTTCAACGGTCCGATGACGGCCCTGTCGGTGCAGATCTTCGGCAATGCCCAGACTCCCTTCGACGCCGCTCAGGCCCGGGCATGGGGAGCGGCGTTGACGCTTGTCGGCATCGTCTTCATCTTCACCGTTCTTGCCCGTGTCATTTCCGCCCGCGTTGCTCGTCGGCACAATGCCTGACGACGAGCAGACCCGACGATCTAGCCTCAATCCCGTGACCGACGAAGACATCCCGAACGCCGAGGTTTCACCCATGTCCTCCGAGACACTCCCCGCCACGAGCATCACGCCGACCACCGCGGCTGCTCCCGTTGCCGCCAGGGCAGCCGAGATCGCATCCGACGCATCTGCGCCGAACGTCGTGTTCGACGTACGCGACCTGAACGTGTTCTATGGCGCGTTCAAGGCGGTCCGCGACGTCAATCTTTCGGTTCACAAGCACGAGATCACCGCGTTCATCGGCCCATCGGGTTGCGGCAAATCAACCGTTCTGCGCTGCTTCGACCGGATGAACGACCTGATCGAGAGTGCCCGGGTCGAGGGTCAGGTGCTCTACCACGGGGTCGATCTCTATGACCCCCGCATCGATCCCGTCGAGGTGCGCAAGCGCATCGGCATGGTCTTCCAGAAGCCGAATCCCTTCCCCAAGTCGATCTACGACAACATCGCCTTCGGCCCGAAGATCTCCGGTTCGAAGGAGAACCTCGACGATGTCGTCGAGAAGGCCCTCCGCCAGGCTGCCCTCTGGGACGAGGTGAAGGACCGCCTCAAGAAGTCGGCCATGGGTCTTTCCGGGGGCCAGCAGCAGAGACTCTGCATCGCACGCGCAATTGCCGTCGAACCGGAAGTCATCCTGATGGATGAACCATGTTCTGCGCTTGATCCGATCGCGACTGCGCGTATCGAGGACCTCATGCAGGAACTCAAGTCGGAGTACACGATTCTCATCGTCACCCACAACATGCAGCAGGCGGCGCGCGTGAGCGATCGAACCGCCTTCTTCACGACCGAAGTGAATCCGGAGAGCGATACCCGCACGGGAATGTTGGTCGAGTTCGACTCGACGAACACGATCTTCTCGGCGCCCTCCGACGAGCGGACGGAGAATTATGTCACCGGCCGCTTCGGCTGAGGGCGGTCCGCTCCGCCAGCATTTCGGCGCGGAACTGGAGCAGCTCTCCATTCAGGTCGAGATGATGGGAATCGTCGTCGATCAGAACCTCGAACGGATGCTCGAGGTTCTGCGATCGGGAAACCTCGCCGTTGCCGCCGAGGCCATAGCGGTGGACGATCGCATCGACGCCATGAACGTCTCGTTGATGGAGCGTTGTCACGATCTGCTCCGCCGCGAAGCTCCGGTCGCCTCGGACCTTCGGCTGATCGTGTCGGCACTCCGGGTGATCGGAGAATTCGAGCGCGTGGGCGACCTTGCGTTGCGCGTCGTGAAGCTCGCTCCCGATTTCGAACTGCTGAGCCGGATCCCGCGGGCCTTCGACATTCTGCAGACCATGGGCGAACACGCCGTGGAGCGTTACCGGGATGCGCTCCGGGCATGGTCCGCCCTCGATCTGGAACTGGCCAATCGGGTTGCCACCGAACCTCCTGCCGGTATCGCAGTCTCCCAACTGATCGAGTCCCTGCTTGCCTACGATGGTGAGGACGCGGTGGTTGTTGCACTCAGAACGATGGTCGCCGGTCAAGCACTCGACAGAATCGCCGATCATGCGGCCGTGCTCGGCGCCCGAATCCGATACCTGATCACGGGTGATCCCGATCACCTTGCCGCAGAGGTGCGTTGACGCCATCCGGTGTCGATGCAAACCCGAGGAGAATCCATGGCAGAGCAGCGCAAGTCCTTTCATTCCGAGCTCGACGAGATCCGCGACGAGATCGTGCAGCTCGGTGCGCTCGTGAGCGAGTTCATCCCCCGGGGAACCGAGGTCCTTCTCACCAACGATATGAAGGGGGCGCTTGCCCTCATCGAAGCCGATGATCAACTCGATGCCCTGACGCTGCGCATCGAAGAGCAGTGTTACAACGTGCTCGCTCTCCAGCAGCCGATGGCGTCCGATCTCCGTTCGATCGTGACCGCCGTGTGGCTCACCGGTGAACTCGAACGTTCCGGTGACCTCATGGTCAACGTGGCGAAGGCGGCTCGACGCATCTACGGCGCAACTCTCGACCCCAAGTTGAAGGGGCTCATCGAAAGAATGAGCGAAGAGGCGAGTCGGCTCGTGAAGCTGTCGCTCGATGCCTATGTCGAACGGAACGCGAGTCTCGGCGCAGCGATCGACGACATCGACGACGCTCTCGACGCGATCCATGGTGATTACATCGAGGCGATCTTCGAATCGCATGCCACGCATGATCTCGGTCTTCAGGCTGCTGTGCAGCTCGCTCTCGTTGGCCGTTACTACGAGCGCATCGGTGATCATGCGGTGAACATCGGTCAGCGCGTTCAGTACATGGTCACAGGTTGGCTTCCGGAACAAACCGGTGCCGCCCGCCTCAAGGCCCGGGCCAGCTTCGAACTGCCGGCCGATCTCGATCCTCCCGGCGGCGACGCGGACGCCACCTGATGCCGTTTGTGCTCGGAATGTCCGGCGGGGCGACTGCTCTGATCGCGGCGGCTGCGGCCGTCCTGGCCTCCTGCCTTTCCTGGATCGTCGCGCTGAAAATCACCCAGCGGCGCAAGCGTTCCCGGATCTACGACACCTCGCTTCGCCTCGGACTCGAACAGCCCGAGGATGACGGCGGCGACAATATCGACTTGCTGATGATGGCCATCGAGCGTTCGGTTCGGGCGATGCGCACCGAATCGGTCGAAGCGGCCGCCGTGAACTCGCGTTTGCAGGAAGCGATGGACTCGCTTCCACAAGCAGTGCTCGTGTTCGACGACAGTGCCTCCGTCGTTGGTCACAACACTGCGGCCGAGGCGTTCATCGCCGCACGGCACTCGGACGCGCTCATCGGCGCGGCAGTTGCCGAACTCGTCGCCGACGCTCTCGTGGGGCAATCGTCGGCCCGGACGCTCGAACTTTTCGGACCTCCCCGACGGACGGTTGTGGTCACGACGAACCCACTCGAATCGGGTTCGGGCTCGGGAGCTGTCGCGATCATCGAGGACATCACCGAACGGCGTCGACTCGAAGCGGTCAGAACCGACTTCGTGGCCAACATCAGTCACGAACTGAAGACTCCGGTGGGAGCCATCAGTCTGTTGGCCGAAACGCTTCTGGCCGAGGACGATCCGGCTGTCGCCGAGCGTCTGGCGAATCGCATCCTCTCCGAAGCGATCCGGGTGGGTCACACGATCGAAGATCTGCTCGAACTGTCGCAGATTGAAGTCGATGAACCCGTGGAATTCGGCATCGTGGACATCGGGGATCTGGCCGCCGAGGCTGCCGACAGGATCCGTCCCGCCGCGGAGCAGGCGGGCATCACCATTCAGGTTGCCGGGTCGTCGACGGCGCTGTCGGTGCGCGGTGATCGCCGGCAATTGTTGTCGGCGATTTCCAATCTCCTCGACAATGCGGTGAAGTACTCCGATCAGGGTTCGACCGTCGACGTGTTCGCGACCGCCGAGAATTCCGAGGTGCTGGTTGCGATCGTCGACCGCGGCATAGGAATTCCCGTCCGCGACATCGAGCGGGTCTTCGAGCGTTTCTACCGGGTCGATCAGGCCCGCAGTCGCCAGACCGGCGGGACGGGCCTCGGCCTGGCGATTGTCCGGCATGTCGCGGTGAACCATCGGGGCACTGTCGACATCGAATCGCGTCTGGGCGAAGGATCGCGCTTCACTCTCCGATTCCCGGCACTCGAGTCGAATGACCCCGATGCCTCCGAACCGGGTGTTTTCGAACCCGGTGCTTTCGAACCCGACCAATCCAGCGATCTCCAGCCCGAGAGGCTCTCCTGATGAACCCCGCAACATCGGTACTCGTCGTCGAAGATGAAGATTCGTTCATCGATGCACTCACCATCGGACTCACCCGCGAAGGGTTCAAGGTCACGGTGGCGAGAGACGGCGCCGAAGCCCTCGACATCTTCGATGCCCTTGCCCCCGATCTTGTGCTCCTCGACGTGATGCTGCCGAAGGTCTCGGGCATCGACGTGTGCCGGGAGATCCGCTCGCGTTCGAACGTGCCGATCATCATGGTCACCGCGAAGGGTGCCGAGATCGACACCGTCGTGGGACTCGAGGTTGGCGCCGACGATTACGTGACGAAGCCCTATCGGCTCCGCGAACTGGTGGCCCGCATCCGGGCCGTGCTGCGCCGTCGGTCGGTCGACGAGGTCTCTCCCGTGCCTGCAATTGTCAACGACGCCGAATTGGTGTCGGTCGGCGACGTCGCTCTCGATCACGAACGGCACGAGGTCGTCATCCGGGGTGAAGAGGTCCGTCTGCCACTCAAGGAGTTCGAACTCCTTGCCCTGCTGCTCGAGAATGCCGGCCGGGTGCTGACCCGGGACATCCTGATCGATCGGGTCTGGGGTGCCGATTACGTCGGTGACACGAAGACGCTCGACGTGCACGTGAAACGCCTTCGCTCGAAGGTCGAAGCCGATCCCGCCAACCCGCCCCGGATCATCACGATCCGCGGCCTCGGCTACAAGTACGAGATGGTCCGCCCACCTGTCACGACCTGAGTGTCGGGGCGCCCTCGTAGCATGGTCCCCGTGAGCCCGTCCCCGTCCGCCGAACGCGATCCCACCCGTCCGTGGGTCCCTTCGCCGTTCTCCCGGCTCGCCCGCGTGCAGGCCGCATCGGTCGCCGGCGACGCGCTCTTTGCCATCGGCCTCGCCGGATCGGTCTTCTTCTCCCTCGATTTCAGTTCGGCACGCTGGCGGGTCGCGCTGTATCTCGTACTCACGATCGCGCCATTCGCGATCGCCGCTCCGCTCATCGGTCCGGCCATCGACCGGATCCGCGGCGGTCGACGCTGGATCATCGTCGGCTCCATGGCCCTGCGGACAGTGCTCGCCTTCTTCGTTGTCCGGCACATGGACAGCCTGCTCTTCTACCCGGAGGCCTTCGGCATGTTGATCATGCAGAAGGTCTATTCGATCTCGAAGAGCGCTGTGGTTCCCGGAACGGTCCACAGCGACGAGGAACTGGTCGAAGCGAACTCGAAACTCACGGTGCTGTCGGCGCTCGCCGTAGTTGCCGCGGCTGTCCCCGGTGGCATTCTCCTCAAACTCGGCGGCGGGGCCTGGAGCGTCGCCCTCGGCGGTGTCATCTTTGCCATCGGAACCATCGTCGCGCTGCAACTTCCGCCGACCACCGTTGCGGTGGCTCCACCGGGGGAGAGCGAGCGCGAGGAATTGCGCAGCGCAGGCATCGTGCACGCGTCGTCGGCGATGGGCCTCATCCGCGGCATCGTCGGATTTCTTGCATTCATGCTCGCCTTCGACTTCAAGAGCAACGGTTCGCCGTTGTGGCAACTCGGCCTCGTGGCGGCGTGTGCCCAGTTCGGGTTCTTCGTCGGGGCGATACTCGCCCCCCGAATCCGCAAACTGCTGAGTGAGGAGCGAATCCTGATCGGCGCTCTGGGCGCGACGGTCGTCGGCGGTGTTCTGACCGCGTTGCTCGGTGGCTTGGCGGGGGCGGCGCTCATGTCGATGCTCGTGGGAGCAACAGGCAGCGCAGCGAAACAGGCTTTCGATTCGATCGTCCAGCGCGACGCCCCGGATGCGAACCGCGGCCGGACATTCGCGAAGTTCGAGACCCGTTTTCAATTGGTGTGGGTGGTCGGTGCCCTCATCCCGATCCTCATTCCGATTCCTGCCCCGGTCGGTTTCGCCCTGATAGCGCTGGTGGCATCGTTCGCCGTGATCACCTATCTGATCGGGTTGCGCAATCTCCGACGCGGGCAACTGCCCGTGGCTCGGCATGGTCTTCTGCGCCGCCGGGTCGTGGCCGACGATGCCATCCCGGACGCGGGCGCATCGATCGACGGCCTGATGTCCGATGCCGAACGGCAGGCTCTCGAGGAGGAGAGGCGAGAGCGCGCCGAGCTGCTCGGCTTCTCGACCGGCACGAACGATGATCCCGACGGCACCATCGCGATCGAACGGTTCCCGGGTGCGGCGGCCGATGAGACCGTCGCCGAGGAGATCCCGGCGTTCGATCCCGCTCGCCGGTGGATGCGGCGCTCGGGTATGTCGACAGCTGCCGTCGCCAAAGAAGCCGGACATGCAGAAGCGGGCGATGCAAGCGCCGTAACTCCGGGATCCGGGGAGTCACCTCCGGCGGGTCGGGATCATCGGCAGCGCGGGCTGTTGTTC
>WLFD01000117.1 GCA_009703925.1 Actinomycetota bacterium
GCCGAGAGCAACTGCCATTCGCTGGTCGCGGTGAACTCCACGCTCGCCAGTTCGGGATTCGTCCACGTGCTGTCGGTGGCCCAGAGGTCGTATCGGCCGCTGGCCTGCTTTCCTGTCGAGGAACGGACCCAGACGTTGCCGGTATAGGTCGAACCGGAAGCCGGAACCTCGGCGATGTCGTAGTTGATGGTGGCATCGTTGCCGCCACTCTTCGACAGTTCGAGGGAGCCATAACTTCCGTCATGGGCCATCGACTCGTCGTTGTGCACGATCGCCTTGGTGGTCGAGTTGATGTCCGTCCGGATGTCCCATGCGCTGTCGAGCGCTGCGGTGACCGGGGTCAGGACGATCGAATCGACGTCGAGCGAACGACGCGAGTTCGATCCGTAGATGTCGAAAATCGACTGGATGTAGCCGGCGTCCATCGTGGTCGTGAAGGTCATCGAGACCGGCTGCCAATCGCTGCCGGCCGAGAAGTACTGGTACCAGGCCTCGGTTGTCGGAATCCCGAACGCAAGACCGAACTGACCATCGACGAAAGCTCCGGTGGTGGAGCGGACGTATGCGGTCAGCGAGTATTTCGTACCGGCACGGATACTGGTTCCCAGCGTGTTGATGATTCCGCCACCGTTGGTGCCGTTCATGTCGATCTGCATGTAGCTCGACCCGTCGGCAGCCTTCGAGGAATCGTCGATCACCGTTTCGTTGACCGTCGCATAGTCGTGCTGCAACGGCGACCAGGTGGCCACTTCACCACTCTCGATGTCGTCGACATCGAGAGTGACGCCGACGGTGTCCACGATGAGATGCGAACGGACGGTGGCATTTCCGGAGGCTGCGAGCGGAACGGTGACGAACACCTGATGCCAGTCGGTTCCGCTGATCGTGAAGTTCTCGGTCCTGTCCGATCCCGCACCGGATCCTCCGTAGGACTGGAGGTAGAGGCGACCTGAAACAGACTGCCCGTTGGGCGATCGGACCCATGCCGACATCGTGTACTGATGGCCGGCGATCGAGGTGTACGGCGTGTCGATGAAGATGTACCCGTTGCCGTTGTTCGCCTTCAGCTCAAGAAGGTTCGATCCGGCATGAGCCTTCGACGCGTCGTCGATTACGGCCATGGAGAGGTAGCCGGTGTCGGATTGGGAGATCCAGGCATCGCTGGTCGCTCCACCGACGAGTTGCACGCCGACATCGTCGACCCACATCC
The DNA here is from genome assembly GCA_009703925.1 of Actinomycetota bacterium. Lineage (GTDB taxonomy): Bacteria > Actinomycetota > Acidimicrobiia > Acidimicrobiales > Acidimicrobilacustridaceae > Acidimicrobilacustris. Next base: position 1,211 of record WLFD01000117.1, read on the forward strand.
ACTTGCCGCTGGTGTTGTTGTTCTCGATCGTCATCGTGAACGCCGTGGCCCCCGACCTCGTGATCGGAAGGGTTGCCGTCACCATCTGCCATGAGCCGTTGGCGGTGAACGATGTCGCCGCCGACTCCAGGCCCGAAGAGAGAAGCACCCGGCCCGAGATGTCGCCGACTGGACCCTTCACCCACGCGGTCGCCGTGTAAGTCGAGCCTGTCTTGGGTGTCGCCGACACCGTCATGGCCGTCGACTTCGTGCTGCCCGAGGACGGCGTGATGCAGAGGAGGCCGAGGCTCCCGTGGGTGCTGTCGGGTTCGTTCACGACCTTCACTGCGGAGCCGTAATTACTCCAGGTCGTCGGCTCGGGAGCGACACTGACCGATCCGTACATGTCGGACGCGAAGTTCTTCGCCGTGAGCGAGACGTCATCGATCAGGATGCTCTTGTTCTGGTATCCCGGATTGATGTCGACTTCGACCCGCAGGTTCGAATGGCCGTAACCAATCGTCGTCAGGACGGTCGTGTATTGCGTCCAGCCCGACTGGGTTGTCAACGAGGTCGTACTGCTCTCCTCGCTTCCACCAATCGCACGAAGTTTGAGGGCCGCGCCCACCGGCGACGAGCTCTTCATCCATGCAGTGAGCGTGTAGGTCGTGCCGACCCCGGGCCAGCCCGGCACGTCGTACAGAACCGACGAACCGTTGTTGTGATCGGTGAACTCGAGGGCACCCACTCCGCCGTGCGCATCGGTGGAAACCGAGGAACCGACGAGTCCGGGTGAATCGGGCGAAATCCCCCATGGCGACACCTGGAAACTCGTGTCATCGATATCGACCAAGGTACTCGAGGGCGAAAAGTCGACCAAGCGGGGTTTGACATCGGTGTGACCCCCGTTGGCTATCCGGAGGGTCGCCGTCACCTTCGTCCAGGTCGACGTCGCCGTGAACGGGACGTAGACCTGCTCGAAGGTGCCGCCCACCGTCTCGATCTTCATTGCGCCGTTGACGTTTCCGTTCCGCGAACGCACCCACGCCGAGTAGGTGTAGATCGCTCCCACACCCGGTGCCTCGAGTGTCGAGTACTCGGCAGAACCCATCATCGACATATAGCGACTGCCGCTGTGGGCGTTGGCCGGATCGTTGCGGACCTTCTGTCCGGTGTTGCCGGAACTGACGATGAAGTTGTCCCAGCGATGACCCTCTGATGATCCGATACCGGTCGTCGGCTGACCGAACACACCCGAGCGGGGAAGACCACCTGACGGCAGAGTGTAGGAAACCGTCTCGACACTTCCGTTCGTGGTGTCGGTGGTGGTCGCCGTCAGCAAGGGCCCGACTGCAGTGAGACGAAGCGTGTACCAACGGCTCCGATAGCGGGCGTACTGCGGGGCGTTCAGCTTTGTTGTGGAGCCGTTTCCGTTCTGCTGCCAGAACCCGCCATCGTTCCCTGAGCTCTGGAGTTGGTACCCGTAGCCGGTTGCGGCTGCCCCGGTTCCGTTCATCCAGAAGCCGAATGTCGCGATGTCGCGTGCGCCCGAATTGGCGAAGTAGACGTTGATGGAGACATCGAAATCACCGTTCGCGTAGCCGTAGCTGTCGGTGTTGTAGAGCCACCAGGAACCGTTGCCGTCGGAGCGGAGCGCATTGCCGAAGTCCGACGAGAGGTTGACGTCACCGGCCCGGGAGATCGGCGGCATGGTGTCGAAAGCCGAGACAGCCGTGGCCCGCGTGGTGTTCGGCATGTCGAGTGACCCCGGCGACGAATTCACGACGAACGTCATGGCATCGACCATCACGCTGTCGCCACCGTCGACCGGATCGATGGTGACGGTCCAACCCGTGCGACACGAGAGACCGGTGACCGACATCGACACGAGCGTCCAGTCGGTGCCCACGTTGAAGATCTGCGAGTTCGTCACGTTCGTCTGCGCCGAGCACCCACTGGCCGTGCCGGTCTGGTTGATATAGAGGCCGATTCGGCCACTTGACGTATCAGGCGACTTGACCCACACCCAGAGCGTGTAGCTCGCTCCCGATTGCGGTGCCCAGTAGAAGTCCTGCGCCAGACCCAGGTTGGCGTAGGTGCCACCGCTCTTCGTGTTGCGGAGGGTGGAAACGGTGTAGCCCTGATCCTGCGCCGGCGCGGTGACGGGCCCGTTGCTGTCACCCGACAACGTCGAGGTGTAGCCCGAGTCGAGACGCCAGCCGGAGGTGTTGCCCAGTTCGAAGTCGCCGTTGACGAGGACGTTGTTGTCCTCGAAGTCGGAGTTCGGGAGGAGGTTCCCGTTCGAGCCCGATTCGAAATCGCTGTTCGGCATCAGTTCGTTGCTGATCCCCGTCTCGAAATCGGGATTGCTCAGGAGGTTCTTGGTCGTACCGGAGGTCTCGAAGCCGCCGTCGTCGAGGAACCCCGCCGGAGGACGGTCGTCGAAGGAGCCGTCGACCATCGAGGGAGAGTCGGGTTCGAAGTTCCCGGTCGGGAGCAGCGTGGGATCGTCGAATGAGCCCTGAGGTTGCGAGTTCACGGCGCCGGTGGCAGTGAGGCTGACGACGATCTCGTTCGAGCCCGACGCGTGGTCGACCCCGATGTACGCGGACACCGGGTAGTGGTTGCCCGAGATCGAAACCGTGGCCTCGGCGCCGAGGCCGAGACTGAATTCGTTGCCCTCCTTGCCGATGTGGACGCTCACGCTCTCGAGGTCGAAGCCGCTGCTGCTCATGTTGACCGGGATGAATCCATCGAGTGAGAAGTCACCCTCGGTCGAGAACCAACCGGTCGCGTCCACAGTCGCGTCGGCATCGGGATTGCCGGTGGCCTTCATGAGATCAGAGAGGATGTTGAGATGACCGGTCAGGTAGCTGCGTCCGTCGGTGAGTTCCAGTTCGACATCGTTGATCGTCACGACCGGATCGGTGTCGAGATTCGTCCACGCGAAACCGTCTACGCCCGAGGTTCCGATGCTGACGTCGTTCGACGATCCACTGGTGAAGTCGCCGCTGGTGGCGGCCTGAGCGATGACGCCACCGTCGGGTGACCATTCGAGACAACCGCCCGAACTCACTGTCGAGATGTCGGGAATCGTGATCTTGAAATTGCCGCAGAATTCGATGTTGAAGCCGTTGTTCTCCGCCGACAGGTCCGGCATCTCGACATCGGGATCGAATTGATCCGAGCGTTCGCCGAACCACATGGCGAGATCGGTGTCGGAGAGCGTGACATCGCCATAGGTGAGCTGCCCGACGCGCGCATCGAACCGGGCCCAGGTCGCGTCGGTGATGAAGGCACCGTCGGCAGTCATGTTCGGAACGTCACCGGGGAAAGTCAGGGGTGCGCCGCTGAAGCCCACGTAGAGCCCATCGACATCGATGCAGTTCTCCTCGAGAGGACAGGTGTCGGTGAGGGTGAATGCGCTGACCAGATCCACGCCGGTGGTCACGTTGCTCCACTCGACCTCGTCGATGCTGAGATCCCAGGTCTCGTCGGCATCCACCGAGGCGATCGTGCCGTGGAACGAGTCGGTCTGGATGACGAGACCGGAGAACGGAACCCACGGATCGCCCTCGGTCGTGGCGACCGTGAGCAGCCAGTTGTCCTCGTCGGTGTATTCGACCGTGGCCCCGACGGTGAAGGAGCTTGTCGAGCTGATCGCGATGTCGGTACTGCCCGAGAATGTGGATGTGCTCGTCGGGGTGCTCTCCGTCGGCTGCAAGAGCGACGCAGATCGGTAGAGAACCCGAGCAGGAACGCGGGCGGCACCGTTTCCGATCCCGATGGATCCGCCGTTCATGGCCGCGCCACCCTCGAGGCCGAGCCCACCGCCTTCGACGTCGGCGAAATTGCCGGCCATGTTCCAGTAGGGCTCCGTGCGGGGGACGCCGTCCACGACGTACCCGGCGCTCTCGTAGACACCACCGAACGGAATCGACGATCCCGACATGAACAGTGAGCCACCGGCGGTCAGCTTGAATGCGCTCGATGACTGGAATTCACCATGCAGCAGAAGACGGCTCGTCTTGTTCGTCATCGCATAGACAACGTTCTTGGAAATCGCGACCACGCCGCCAGGGGTCTTTGCGAACGAGATCACGAGGTTCGTCTTCGGCGTCCAGCCATCGGGAAGGTCGGCGAGAAGTTCGCCATTGGCTTCGAGATCGACTGTTCCGGCCACCGCGCCCTCGTCGATGGTCACCTTTCCGACAACCCGCTCGAAGTCGACTTCGGTCGATGCGCCGAGAATCGAGCCTTCACCGTTCTCGATCCCGAGGATCCAGCGTTCCGGCCCTTCGATCTTGAACTGACCGCTCATCACAAGTTGCTCGTCGACAAGCGACATGCCGGTGATGAGATCCCAGACGACATCGTTTCCGGAATCGCTGATCGTGCCCGTCATCTCGCCGGAACGAACCGAGAGTCCCGGGATCACCGATGGCTCCCAAAGGGCCAACTCCGCACCGCGTGCGTCGAGCATCCAGTTGGTTTCGTCGACGAACGACAGCGTCGTGTCGAGAGAGATCGCACCCTGCATCAGGGCCACGACTGCCGTGCCGATCACGCCGGGCTGCGCGTCGGTCATCGAGATGGTGGTGCCGAGGACGGGGACTCCGTCGATGCTTCCGTCTGCGCCGTTACCGGCGAGATTCCAGACGCTTCCTGAAGCACCGTCGTAGCCGGCGCTGCGGTAATCACCGGTGAGCGCGATGTCGGTTCCGGCGAAACTCACCGAACCGGTTCCGGCGAGGACATAGGTGCCGTCGTCGAGGAGCGGACCGGCGAGCGACACCGAGTTGTCGCCGCGTTCGGTTTCGACAAGAACGTTCGCGGCGAGCGCACCCGATTCATACGGGAACTCGACGGATGCCGATTGCTCCCATTCGGGAACGATCGCCGGGAGGTCAGCCATCGTCGCGACAACGTCGGACGAAATCACGCCGGTGGCGGAAACGATCGTGCCAGCGAACGAATCGAGATCGACCCCACCGACGCTGCCATCGCCACCATCGATCGTTATGGTCCAGTCCCCGGACTCGTCACAGTCGTAGGTACCCGTCAGGCGGACTCCGCCGATCGTCTGCAGTTCAAGCGTGCCGGTCGTGGCATCGGCCCCGACGTCGGAGGGAAGCGAGACGTCGAGACCCTCTCCCGCGAGACATTCGGGGACGACGGCGCCTTCGGCAGCCATGCCTTCCCGGGCTTGATCGGAGTCGGAGTCGGTCGAGGATCCGAGGCCCACGATGCCGAAGCCGATCAAACCGGCCAGAACTCCCGCCGCTGCGAATCCGGCGATCGCCGCAACCACGGGGTTGTTGCCTGCCCACGCCTTGATTCCAGAAATCATTGCCAGGCTCCCTTGCGTCCCGGAATCATGAAATTCCGGTACTTGTCGAGTGCTAGTTTGCACTCATCAAGTACAACAAGCAAGTCACCCGAACCGAAAAATACGGGTCCGAACCGGGATTACTCGGCGGGCCCGGGCGACCTGCGCCGAATTACTCTCTGAAGCGATGATCGAGTCTCCGAAACGTCCGCGCCTATCTGCCGAACAATCAAGACAGGTACTGGTCCAGGCGTGTATCGACCTGCTGGCGACCAGAGAAGTACAGGACGTCACCAACGCCGTTCTCGAGCAGACGACCGGACTCAACCGGTCCTATGTCACCCGTTATTTCGGAACCCGCAACGGCATGTTCATAGCCGTCGTGCGCGAACTTGATGATCGGATCGCCCTCGAGATCGATCCCACGGGAGCAGGGGTCGGAGGACTCGATGTCCCGGAACTGCTTTCCCGCCCCGAGGCACGGATTCGAATCCGGCTCACCATGTGGCTTCTCTCCCAAGGTGTGCCCGCGTCGGATTTTGTCGATGGCGACCCACCCGTGCTCGTCCGTGCGCAGGAGCGGATCGATGCAATCTTCGGCATCGGGCCCCGGGCCTCGCGGACCTATGCGTTCCAGATGCTGTTGCTTTCGGCCGGCATGGCATCCCTCGGGGCAACCTTCGGACTCACAACCGACGACGTTCAGGACCTCGAAGCCCTGGTGCGCGCCCAGTTCGTCGTCAGTTCCGACACGACCAAGGCCCTCGGCTGGTAGCCGGAGCTCCCGTCAGCCGGTGAAAGCCGGCGACACCGGATCCTCGCCGGTTCCGGGCACGATCGGTTCGGAGATGGTTGTCGTTGGCGAAGGTTGTGTTGACGGTGTCGGCACCGCGGTTGTCGTGGTGGTCGGAGCGACGGGTACGACGTATTCGAACGCTCCGATGGCCGTTGCTCTCTGCGAGTCGGCCGTCTCCACGGTCACGTCCAGCACTCCGGCACCCTGGGCCGGCGACTCGCACGTCATGGTCTGGAAGTCGACGATCACGAGGTTGACGCACGCAACCGACCCGATGTCGACGGTCGCCCCCGCCGTGAAGTTGAAACCGGTGATCGTCAGCGAGGTTCCGCCGTCGACGGAACCGGTTGCGGGCGACACTCCGCTGATCGATGGAGTTCCCGCCCGGGAGGTCGCCCAGATGACTCGGTTGGACCCGTCCCAGGCTCTGAAAAGCACCACGGTCGATCCGTCCCCGCCAACGGCGAGGGCATTCTCGTAGCTGTACCGAGTGGGATCCGAAACGGTCGTGGGCGCCGAGAAAGCCTGTGAACCGGCGCTTCGGGTCGACTCCTCGACGAGGCCCTGTCCGTTCCCGTCCTCGGTGTCCCATGTGATCGTGACCGCTCCGTCGGGGGCGATCGCCATATTCGGGTTCCAGGCGGACAGCGTCGAGATCGGAACGGCTGCATCGAACGTTGTCGACCCCGGCTGGCGGGTCATTGTTCTGATGAGAGTCGGACCGTTCTGAACCGTTGCGCTGAAGTAGGAAACGGTGGCGGTTCCGTCCTGCGCAATCGC
>WLFD01000118.1 GCA_009703925.1 Actinomycetota bacterium
AGGCGTAATCGACTTCGCGGTTCTCGGCGGCCTGGAGCACATCGGCGAAGGTGGCCATGGGTACGCAGCGGGCCCGGGCGAGGTCGGCCTGGCCGAGCAGTGCCGCCTCGGAGAAGGTCCCGACCGGGCCGAGGAAGGCGATTGTCCGGCTCGACCAATCGTCGACGGAAGCGGGTGCGGCGGAGGCAGTCACAATCAGCGAGGATAGTGACATGGACGAGGCCACCCTCAGAGAGTTGTTGGACAGTGTCCGGACCGGTGCCGTCAGCGCCGACGAGGCGGTCGTCTCGTTGCGCCGATTGCCGTTCGCCGATCTCGGATTCGCCAGGGTGGATCACCATCGCTCCCTGCGCCAGGGAATGGCGGAAACCGTCTTCGGGCCGGGCAAGGCTCCGGCGCAGTGTGCAGCCATCGTCGCCGAACTGTTGGCTCAGCCCGGTTCGGGGCCGGTCGTCCTGTCACGGGCCGACTCGGCTCAGGTGGCGGCGGCCTCGGCGGCGAACGACGGGGCAACCGTTGTCGAAGCGGGCGGCGGCCATCGCGACGATTCGCGCCTGCACACGGTCGTGTGGCGGCCGGCGACGACGCGACCCGAGCGGGTTGCGGTCGTGACGGCCGGTACCGCCGATCTGCCGGTGGCCGATGAATGCGCGGCGACGCTCATCGCCCACGGCATCGAACCGTTGCGGATCACCGATGTCGGTGTCGCCGGTCTCCATCGCATTCTCGATGCTGCCGACGAGATCGCGGCAGCGGACATGGTGATCGTCGTCGCCGGTATGGAGGGAGCACTCGCCAGCGTCGTGGGCGGACTGACGGCGGCGCCGGTCATCGCCGTTCCCACCTCGGTCGGTTACGGCGCGTCGCTCGAAGGTGTCACGGCCTTGCTCGGGATGCTGGCCTCGTGCGCGTCAGGCCTGAGCGTTGTCGGCATCGACAACGGTTTCGGTGCAGCGTGCGTCGTGATGCGCCAACTGAACGCCCGGTCGGTGCGGAACAATGTCTGATCACGGGTCCCGTTCCGGAACCGTTGCGTGGTTCCACTGCTTCTCGGGCATTGCCGGCGACATGGCGCTAGGTGCGCTCATCGATGCCGGGGCCGATGTCGACGAGGTTCGTGCCATGTTGGGTCGACTCCCGTTGACCGGCTGGTCGCTCGAAACGGAATCGGTACTGCGCTCCGGCATCGCCGGAACCAAGGTGCATGTGGGCGCCGAGTCCGATCCGCCGCACCGCACCGCGGCGATGGTTGCGGCGATCGTGACCGAAGCGAAACTGCCCGATCGCGTTGAGCGCCGCGCGCTTGCAACGTTCAAGGCGCTGGCCGAAGCCGAGGGCCGCGTGCATCGCCAACCGGCCGAATCGGTGCATTTCCACGAGGTCGGCGCGATCGACGCGATCGTCGATGTCGTCGGAACGTGCATCGCCCTCGAACTGCTCGGCGTCGACGATGTCGCGTCATCTCCGGTGGCCGACGGGTTGGGAACTGTCCGCTCTGCGCACGGCATCATGCCGGTTCCCGTCCCGGCGGTTGTCGAGCTGCTGGCCGACGCCCCGACGTACGGCCTCGACATTGCCCGCGAACTCACCACCCCGACCGGTGCGGCACTGCTGGCCGCCAACGTCGTCGAGTGGGGTCCGATGCCGGCCATGACCATCATCTCGTCGGGCTACGGTGCCGGCTCGGCCGATCTGGGTGATCGCCCGAACCTGACGCGCGTCGTGATCGGAACGCGATCGGCGGCGCCGGTTCCCGGCCAATCGGTCGTGCTCCTCGAGGCGAACGTCGACGATGTCACCGGCGAGACCCTTGCGTTCGCCGTCGATTCGCTGCTGGCGGCGGGGGCCCACGATGCGTGGCTTACGCCGATCGTCATGAAAAAGGGACGACCGGCGTACATCGTGAGTGCATTGGTCGACCCGGCGGACGCGGCAGTCGTGCGGGAAGTGCTCGTCCGCGAGACCGGAACGATGGGAGTGCGCGGCTCGACTCTTGAACGCTGGCCCCAGAGCCGGGAGTTCGGCACGGTCACTGTCGACGGACACGAGGTCGGCGTGAAGTTCACTGCGGGGCGCGTGAAGGCCGAGCACGACGATGCGGCCCGCGCGGCGCGTGCGCTCGGACTTCCGCTACGTGATGTGGCGCGCCGAGCCGAAGAGGCCTGGCGCAACTCCCACTGAGACTCAGGTCGTGTGGAGGATCATCGGGGCGGACGTGACGCCGGCGATGATGTTGCTGGCCGAGAACCCGACCGGCCCGGTCAGTTCGAGGCGGGTTACGCCGCGGTCGAGAAGTGATTCGAGCACCGCGGCCACCTCGAGTCGGGCGAGCGCGGCGCCGAGACAGAAGTGGGCGCCGAATCCGAACGCCACGTGATGATTGGGCGTGCGTCCGATGTCGAACTGATCCGCGGTCGGACCGAACTCGGCTTCGTCGCGGTTGGCCGATGCGTAGATCATCACGACGGGGTCACCGGCGGCGATGGCCTGACCGCCGAGGACGGTGTCGGCGGTGGCGGTGCGCATGAAGTAAATGACTGCTGTGGTCCAGCGCAGGATCTCCTCGACGGCCGGGTTCACGAGTGACCGATCGGCTCGCAGGCGTTCCCATTGCTCGGGGTTCTGGGCGAATGCGACGAGACCGCCGCTGATCGTGTTGCGGGTTGTTTCGTTGCCGGCCACGAGGATCTGGTTGAGGAACATCTGGAGTTCCTCGTTGCTGAGACGGTCACCGTCGAGCTCGACCGACGCAAGCTGCGAGATCACATCGTCCTTCGGAGTGGCTCGTGCCACTTCGACCAGACGCAACAACTCGGCGTACATCTCGGCGTTGAGCGCGTTCTTGCGTTCCACGTCGTTGAAGATCTCGGTGCCCGGAATCGAGGCCTCCGACCATTCCCAGACCTTGTCCCATTCGCTCTCGGGCAGGCCGAGCAGTTGGGCGATGACCTGGATCGGCAGCGGCACGGCGAGGGGCGCAACAATGTCGAGCGGCTCGTCGAGCGGGAGCGAATCGACAAGGACCTTGGCCGCGTCGCGCACCGAATCATCGAGGGTGCGCACAACCTTGCGACCGAACGCCGGCTGGACGAGAGCACGGTACCGGGTGTGATCGGGCGGATCGGTGTGCATCATCGTCGGCGGGGTCGGGTATTCGACACCGATCTCGAAGGTGATGATTCCCTTGCCCGAGCAATAGAGATCCGGTGCGGTGGAAACGGCCATGACCTCGGCGTGACGGCTGGCGACCCAGAAGCCCTCGGTGGCGTTCCATGCGACGGGATTGGTCGCCCGCAACTCGGCGTAGAGATCGAAGGGGTTGTCGGCGGGAAAGTTCTGGGCCAACAGGCGATCGGTGAGTGGCTCGTGGACGTTCTCGGATCGATCGCTGGTCATGGCTTCCCCTTGGCCTTCGAACAGGTTGACCTGCTCGTTGAGGTTGTCAGTCTTTCATCGCCGTGGCATACGCGGCGAGAATGGAGGGATGTCCGACGTCACGATCCCGAACCGCCTCTACTTCCGCCAACTTCTCGCCGGTCGCGACATCGCCCAGACCGATCCGTTGGCCCGGCAGATGGTCAACTTCGTCTACCTGATCGGCGATCGGGAGACCGGCGAAGCGGTGGCGATCGATCCCGCCTACGACGTCGATGGCATCCTGCAGGTGCTCGAGGCCGACGGGATGAAACTCACGGGCGTTCTCGCAACCCACTATCACGCCGATCATGTCGGTGGAGAGATGATGGGCTATTCGATCGAGGGCGTTCACGAACTGCTCGAGCGCACGCATGTGCCGATCCACGTCCAGACCGAAGAAGGTCCGCTCGTGCAGAAGGTCACGAATCTGACGGCATCGGATCTCGTGCTCCACTCGAGCGGCGATGTCGTGATGGTCGGCGACATCCCGATCGAACTCATCCACACGCCGGGCCACACGCCGGGCAGCCAGTGCTTCATGCTCGACGGAGCGCTGGTCTCTGGGGACACACTTTTTCTCGAAGGTTGCGGACGGACCGACCTTCCCGGTGGCGATCCTGTTGCGCTCTACGAGAGCCTCACGCAGAAACTCTCGAAGGTTCCCGACGATTCGCTGCTGTTCCCCGGGCATCTCTATTCGGCCGACCCATGTGCCTCGATGGGCGACACCCGTCGGGTGAACTTCGTCTTCCGTCCGAAGTCCGAGGACGAGTGGCTCGCGATGTTCGGTCGCTGACTAGCGTTTGGCCATGACCGATCTGCTGGCGCTCTCCGCGAAATTTATCGACGAGGGCGATCCGTCGATCGAACTGGGGCCGACGAACCGGATCAACCTCGAACTCTCGGAACTCGGCGACGGGCTGGCGATGGTCGAGTCGTTCTCCCACATCGTCAGTTTCGCCACCGACGACGGACTGGTGCTCTTCGACGCGACACTCGAACCGCTGGCCAGGACGGCACTCGCCCGCATCCGCGAATGGGACCCGTCGCCGATCCACAGCCTCGTGTACACGCACGGTCACAGTGATCATGTCGGCGGCGGAAAGGTGATCCTCGCCGATGCCATCGAGCGGGGCGATCGCGAGCCGACGATCATCGCCCATGAAGCCGTACCCGAACGCTTTGCCCGCTACCGGTTGACCAACGGCTACAACGCCCGCATCAACTCTCGTCAGTTCGGACGATCCGGTGTGATCGAGGTGAATGCCGAGAAGCCGTTCTTCCCCGACGACTTCGCCGCACCATCGGTGACCTATGCCGACCATCTGTCGGTGATCGCCGGTGATACGCGGTTCGAACTCCATCACACGCGCGGCGAGACCGACGATCACACCTGGACGTGGGTGCCCGATCGCAGGGCGGCCGTGCTGGGCGACCTGCTGATCTGGTCCTTCCCGAACGCGGGGAATCCGCAGAAGGTGCAGCGCTTTCCGCAGGACTGGGCCAGGGCTTTGCGCGACATCGCCGCTCTCGATCCGGAACTGCTGCTGCCCGCCCACGGTCTGCCCATCGGTGGGCGCGAACGTGTCCAGCGCGTCCTCGGCGACACCGCCGAAGCACTGGAGTACCTCGTGTCGACGACGCTCGAGATGATGAACAACGGCGAGGTTCTCGACACGATCCTGCACACCGTGAAGGTCCCGGACCATCTCATGGATCGCCCGTGGTTGCAGCCGGTCTACGACGAACCGGAGTTCGTGGTTCGCAACATCTGGCGCTTCTACGGTGGCTGGTACGACGGAAACCCGGCGCGGCTCAAGCCCGCTCCGGATGCGCACATCGCCGCCGAGGTGGCTTCACTGTCCGGTGGAGTCGGCGCCCTGATCGCCCGGGCGCGCCAACTCGCCGAAGCCGACGATCTCCGCCTCGCCTGTCAGCTTGCGGAGTGGGCACTTGGAGCAGCGCCGAACGATCCGGAGGCGGTGGCATGCGCCGGTGAGATCTACTCGTTGCGTCGCTCGGCCGAACGGTCGCTGATGGCCAAGGGTATTTACGGCGAGGCCTCGAGGCGCTCGTGACCGTCTAGTTGTCCGCCTGGTTCCCCGCCGGCCAGCGGTAGGCCTCGGGTTGGCGGTTGGCCAGACTCGGCAACCGGGTCCGGATCGCCCGGATCTCGTCGGGATCGATGTCGGCGGCGACGACAGCATCGCCCTCGCTTCCCGCATTGGCGAGCACCCGGCCCCAGGCATCGACGATCAGGGCGTGCCCGTGGCGCTTGGTTCCGTCGGGTCCGGTTCCCCACTGGGCTGCGGCAACGATCGCCACCTGGTTCTCGATCGCCCGCGCCTGCAGGAGAGGTTCCCAGTGGTCCGGCCCGGTCGCGGCGGTGAATGCCGAAGGCACGGTGATGATCGTGGCGCCCAGAAGCGTTTCGATCCGGAACAACTCGGGGAAACGCAGGTCGTAACAGATCGTCATGCCGACAACGGCGTCACCGCCCACCGCATCCTGAAGCGGAGCAGTCACAGGCTGATCGCCGGCGCTGAAGGTGTCGGACTCGCGCGAGATCGTGTCGCCGAGTTCGACATCGAACAGGTGGATCTTGCGATAGGTTGCCCGCAGCTTCCCGTTCGGATCGAAGAGACAGGACGTGTTGAAGAGTCGATCACCATCGCGTTCGATGAAGCTGCCGGCCACGAGCCAGATCGAGTGCGCCTCTGCAATTCCGGCTGCCCACGAACACGTCGGGCCATCGGCGGTTTCACTCTTCGTGCGCATCACGGAATTGCGATCGAGTGAGGCGAAGAGTTCGGGAAGAACGACGAGTTCGGCACCGTCGGCGGCAGCGGCGCCGACCAGACCGGCTGCGCGCGGGAAGTTCGAATCACGGTCGGAATCGCACGACATCTGGACGGCGGCGACGCGCATGGTCACGACGGTGTCCCGGGCGGCATGGCCCGCCATTCGTGCCGTCCGGCCCGCACGCCGGTGGCCGAGACTTCGCGATGGGCGTGATCAGTTTCGAGAACGACGATCTCGACGCCGGAGGGAGGCGCGACCGACGGGTCGTCGTCGGGCATTGTCCATGGCGGGCGGGGAGCGAGCGCGATCACGGGAAGGCGGCGAAGGGCCGCATCGCGTTCGACGATGCCGCCGTACCACTCGGGATCGAGGATCTGATGCCACTTGTCGGCGCCGAGAACCACGACGTCGTAACCGGTGGCAATGTCGGCCAGCAGGCTCTGACCGGTCGCCACTGCAGCCAGGGCGGCGTTGTCGGCGGTGGCCGCGTTCAGCTCGGCGATCCGCGTCTCGACCGAGCCGAGGTCGGCATCGATCTTGCCGAGTGTGCTGGCCGAGATGGCGAAGTCGAGTCGTTCGAGCTGGAAGTACTCGACGGCAAGCGTCGCCAGATGGACATGCGCGATCGTCGCCGGATCGAACGAACCCGGATAGACCCCGATGCGACCTGACGAACCCGTAGGAGCAACCACGAACCAAAGCTAGTGACCGTGGAAGACTTCCGGGAAGCCCGAAGGGCCCCTCGACCCTCAACCCGACAAGGTCCGTCATGTCGCGCAGCCCGTTCCTGCATCCGTTCGCCCGCCCTGCAGCACAGGCCGAGGAGTTCATCACCATCGTGCGCGGTGAGGGTGCGACCGTCTGGGACGACAACGAGAACGAGTACGTCGACGCGCTGGCGAGCCTCTGGTACTGCAACGTCGGTCATGCCCGATGGGAGATCGTCGACTTCGTGGCTTCCCAGATGGCGGTTCTCGAGAATTACAACACGTTCGACATCTTCACCAACGAGACCGTCGAGCGCTTCGCGGCATTCGTGGCCGCGGCGGCACCGGTTCCCGACTCGCGGATCTTCTTCACCTCGTCGGGTTCGGAAGCGGTGGACACCGCCATCAAACTGGCTCGCCTCACCCATTCGCTGAGCGGACATCCCGAGCGCAACGCGATCGTCGGCCGGAAGAACTCGTATCACGGAGTCGCCTATGGCGGCCTGTCCGCGCAGGGCCTCCCCCTGAACCAGGAACACTTCGGGCCGTTGCTCGGCACGGTCCATCAGATCGATGCGCAGGACATCGCCGATGCGGAGGCGCTCTTCGCGCAGCACGGTTCGTCGATCGCCGCAGTGATCGCCGAACCGGTCCAGGGTGCCGGCGGCGTTTACCCGCCATCATCCGGTTACCTGCGGCGTCTGCGCGAGTTGTGCACCGAACATGGGGCATTGCTGATCTTCGACGAAGTGATCACCGGCTTCGGCCGACTCGGGACCTGGTTCGCCGCCGAGTTCTACGACGTCGTCCCCGACATGATCACGTTTGCGAAGGCCTGTACGTCCGGCTATCTGCCCCTGGGCGGCGTTGTCGTCGGCTCGGCCGTGCTCGATGTCATCGAGGCCGATCCGCAGTTCATCCTCCGCCACGGCTTCACCTATTCGGGCCATCCGACGGCATGTGCCGCCGCGCTGGCCAACACCGCGTTGCTGCTCGAGGAGAACCTCTTCGACCGGGTGCCGGCCATCGCCGAACGCATCGGGGGCGGATTGGCCAAGCTTGTCGAATCGGGAGTGTTGGCGGAGTCGCGCGGTGTCGGCGGAATCTGGTCGGCG
>WLFD01000119.1 GCA_009703925.1 Actinomycetota bacterium
CGGTGAAATCCACGGCACCGAAAATGAGCATGCGCGGCGGCGGAGCAAACGATTCGATGAACACCGCCACGGCATCTTCGCGGGCCTCGCCATGAGGGCCGTAATGACGCACACCCGATCGTCCACCGGCGAGTTCGCCGATCGCGTCGCGGATCACCACACGGTCGAGATCGGCGTCGCCGAGGGTCCCGACCGGCTCCATTCCCTTGCCGACAAGAATCTTGGCTCCGGGATTCGCTCCCTCGACCACTGTCGCCAATGCAACGGGGCTTTGGGCGGTTACCGCATCGCGCCAGAGTTCGTAGATCGACGGGTTCACCGCGTCACCAGTCCAGTGGTTCGATGAAGAGATGAACCGTTCCGCCGCATGTCAGGCCCACAGCGAAGGCGTCGTCGTCGCTGTATCCGAACGTGACGAGGCGGCGATCACCCGTACCGAGGATGTCGAGCGCTTCGGCCACGACCGCGCCCTCGACGCAACCACCGGACACCGACCCGGCCACCTCACCGTTGTCGGCCACGGCCATCGTCGCTCCCGGCAGGCGGGGCCCCGAACCTTCGATGTCCACCACCCGAGCGATGGCAATGCTCCGTCCGGCCGATCGCCAACGATCGATGTCTTCCATGATCTCCCTCACCGGCTCATCTCCTGCATGGGGCGCCTGACGCCGAGTGACGAAACGATCCTGCCCAACTCGTCGAGAGATTCGAGTGAATGCCCTTCGATGAAGTCGTCGATGAAGGGTAATGCTGCCGCCATCCCCTTCGCGAGGGGCGCATAGCCCTCGGATGCCTTGAGCGGATTCACCCAGACCGTCCGGAACGCCACCCGTTGCAACCTGGCCATCTGTTGCGCAAGAACGTCGGTGTCGCCGCGATCCCACCCGTCGGAAAGGATCACGACGATCGCCCCTCGAGCCATTCCCCGCACGCCCCAGTCCTCGTTGAAACGCTGGATGCTCTCGCCCAACCGCGTGCCGCCGTCCCAGTCGGGAACCGCGGCCGCCGCACGGTCGAGCGCCTCGTCGGGATCGAGGGTGGCCAGTTCGCGGGTCAGTCGGGTGAGTCGTGTACCGACGGTGAAAACCTCGACCGGGGATCTGTCGGCGACGGCAACATGGGCGAAGCGAACGAGGGAACGGCTGTACTCGGCCATCGAACCGCTGATGTCGCACAGAAGGATCACCCGACGGGGAACGCTGATGCGAACCTGCGAACGACGCCGGAAGGGTTCGCCACCCGTACGCAACGATTCGCGCATCGTCCGCCTGAGATCCGGTCGCCCTCCGAGTGAATCCGATGGTCGACGGCGTCGCGATCGGCGTCGGGCTCCGACAAGATCCATCGCCTCCATCAGTCGGTCCACTTCGACCCGCTCCTCTTCGCTCAGTGCGGCGAAGTCGCGCGAGCGGAGCGTCTCTGTCCGACTGAAACGCAGAACGGACTCGACGTCGTCCTGTGACTCGACTGAATCCACCGAGGAACAGTCGTCGTCATCGATCGCTGTCGTAACGGGCTTCTGTTCGGCCTCCGTGGTCCGTTCGTCACCTGTCTCCAACCACCATGTGGAAAACACCGAATCGAAAACATCGATGCTGCGACGATCGTGGGTCAGCGTCGCGCGACCCGCCCAGTAGACGGAGAGCAACCCATCGCACAGCTGTCCAAGCGCTTCGACGAAGAGAAGTTCGCT
This sequence comes from Actinomycetota bacterium, assembly GCA_009703925.1. GTDB lineage: Bacteria > Actinomycetota > Acidimicrobiia > Acidimicrobiales > Acidimicrobilacustridaceae > Acidimicrobilacustris. The sequence continues at coordinate 1,694 of WLFD01000119.1, forward strand.
TCCGATCGGAACAGACAACCCCGCTTGGCGGAGTGCAGCGACAAAACCGAACAGGCGAGTCCCGTCGTCAGGATGTTCGCTCTCCACCATCGGATCAACCCAGCCGGGAATGTGACGCGTCGACAAGTTCGACGAGACCGTGGCGGCGAACGCGCTCGGCGTCCTCGCGGTATTTGAGAACGGCACCAAGCGTCACCGAAGCCGAATCGGCCGTCAGTTCGGAATGGCCGAGAGCGAGCAACGCCTGGGTCCAGTCGATCGTCTCGGCGATGCCGGGGGGCTTGTAGAGGCCGAAGCCGCGCAGTTCCGCAGCCAGCGCCGCGACCTGACGGGCCAGCAATTCGTCCACACCCGGAATGCGGGACCGCACGACGGCAACTTCCCTTTCGAGATCGGGATGTTCGACCCAGTGGTAAAGGCAGCGTCGCTTCAGCGCGTCGTGGACGTCGCGGGTGCGGTTCGAGGTGACGATCACGATCGGGGCCACCTCGGCGCGGAAGGTTCCGAGCTCCGGAACGGTGACGCTGTAATCGGCGAGAACTTCGAGAAGGAATGCTTCGAACTCGTCGTCGGCACGGTCGATCTCGTCGACAAGAAGGATCGGTCGGGCTCCGTCGTGGTGATCGATCGCCTTGAGGAGCGGGCGGCGGACAAGGAAGCGTTCGTCGTACAACTCCCCCTCGAGGGCCTCAACTCCCCCGGATGCCGCACCTGCCGCCTCGGCCGCACGAAGGTGCAACAACTGACGCGGATAATCCCATTCGTAAAGTGCCTGAGCGGCGTCGAGTCCCTCGTAACACTGGAGTCGGATCAGTTCGCCGCCCGTCCACCGGGCGAGCGCCTTCGCCACTTCGGTCTTGCCGACACCGGGTTCTCCTTCGAGAAGCAGGGGCCGCTTCATCGAGAGAGCGAGAAACACCGCCGTGGCCAAGCCCTCGTCGGCGAGATAGCCCTCACCGGCGAGTCCCGAAAGCACATCATCGACGGTCTGGGGATCGGTGGAGGCCACGGGCAGAGGATACCGCTGCGCTCAGGCGTCGATCCCTTCCGGGATCAGCCCCTGAGGAACAGGAAATAGAAACCGGCGAAACCGAAGACGGTCACACCGACGACTGCCACGAGCGTCCAACGGGCCGAACTCTGCCAACTCTGCTTCTCGGTCATGGATCTAGAGACCGGCGATTGCTCGCCAGACTTTCTCCGAGGTGAGTGGCATGTCGAGATGGGTGACGCCGTAGGGCGACAACGCATCCATGACCGCACTCTGCACGGCCGGAGTCGAACCGATCGTGCCCGATTCGCCGATGCCCTTCGCCCCGAGTGGATTCACCGGGGACGGTGTCTCCAGCGGCACCAGTTCGAAGCTCGGCAGTTCGGCCGCCGAGATGAAGGCGTAGTCCGCGAGGTTCGAGGTCTGCGGGTTTCCGTCCTCGTCGTACATCATCTCCTCGTACAACGCCTGGGCAACTCCCTGGGCGATGCCGCCATGACGTTGACCCTCGACGATCAACGGGTTGAGGATCCGTCCGGCATCGTCACAGGTGATGATGCGGCGTAGGCGCGTCCGACCGGTTTCGCTGTCCACCTCGACGACGGCCACATGTGCACCGAACGGAAAGGTTGCATTGTCGGCAGTGAAGGTCAGGGCGACTTCGATCGGTTGGCCGGCAGGGCCCTCGCCGATCGGGCCGGTGATGTCACCGGCGGCACCGATCTCGGCCCAGGTCTTCGCCGATGCGGGAGTACCGGCGACATGGAATGCGCCACGGTCGACGTCGAGCACGATGTCGTCGGCATTCGCCTCGAGAAGTTCCGCCGCCACCTTTCGGGCCTTGTCGACGACCTGCTCGGTCGCGGTCCAGACCGCAGATCCACCGAGTTGGAGGGAGCGCGATCCGAACGTGCCGTGTCCTTCGGCGACCCGGTCGGTGTCTCCCGCCACGACGTCGATGTCGTCCATGGGAATGCCCGTCAGCTCGTTGGCCAGCATCGCCCACGCGGTCGAGTGGCCCTGTCCGTGCGACGACGAACCGGTGAAGACCGTGATGCCACCGTCGCTGCGCAGGGCGACCTTGGCGAACTCACCCTGATTGCCGGCTGGACCGGCCGTGATCTCGACATAGATCGATACGCCGATGCCGAGTTGCACCGGATCTCCGGCGGCACGACGCTGCGCCTGTTCGGCGCGGAGTGCCTCGTAATCGGCGGTCTCGAGCGCGAGGTCCAGTGCGCCGACATAATCACCGCAGTCGTAGACCGCACCGGTGACCGTCGTGAACGGGAATGCATCCGTCTGGATCAGGTTGCGCCGACGGAGTTCGACGGGGTCCATGCCGATCTCGCCGGCGAACAGATCGAATGCCCGCTCGATCGCAGCGGTCGCCTCGGGGCGTCCTGCACCGCGGTACGCCTCGATCGGGGTGGTGTTGGTCATGACGCTCTTGATGTTGCATTCCACCTTCGGAATGACATACGTGCCGGGCGCCATCGTGCGCGTCATGAACGGAAGGAACGCACCCATCGACGGATAGGCGCCAACGTCCTGCAGCACGGTGAGACGGTAAGCCTCGACGTTTCCGTCGCGACTGCCACCGATCTCGATCCTGTCGATCTGGGCCCGACCGTGGGGCATGGAGACCATGCTCTCGCCACGGATCTCGGCCCAGCGCACCGGCCGACCCAGCTTCCGCGAGACCCAGGGAAGCAGCGCCTCGTCGGCCTGAAGGTTGATCTTGGCCCCGAACCCGCCACCGACTGCCGGTGCGATGACCCGGACCTGTTCCGGCTCCAGTTCGTACAGGCCGGCAAGCTTGCCCTTCGCTCCATGGGGTGCCTGCGTGGACGAGAACGCCACGAGGCGACCGTCGTGCCAGGTGACCGCCATCGCCCGGGGCTCGAGAGGACAGACAGCGAGACGCTGGTTCACGAAATCGCGTGTGACGACAACCTCGCAATCATCGAAAAGATCGTCCGAATAGCCGAAAGGAACTTCGAGGGCGGTATTCGAACCGTGTTCCGGGAAGAGCAGGATCTCGTTCTTCGCCGCGTCGATCGGGCTCACCACCGGATCGAGCGGGTCGTAATCGATGATCACGAGTTCCGAGGCGTCCTCTGCCTGTTCGCGGGTTTCCGCGAGGATCACCACGATCGCCTCGCCCACGAAGCGCACCACGTCGGTCGCGAGCCAGGGACGAGCGAGGATGTCCGGGATCATCCCGGGGATTGCGACACCGAACGGTCCGAGATCTCCCGACGCCGCAATGTCGGCTGCCGTGAAGATCGCAACGACACCCGGGGCGTCGACTGCTTCGGAAACGTCGAGTTCGACGATCCGGGCGTGGGCAATGGTGGACCGCACGAAATGGGCGTGCACGGCCCCGTCGAGGAGCGGATCGCGGAGATCGGCGGTATAGACGCCCCCGCCGGTCAGAAACGTCGGATCCTCACGACGCTGAACTCGCGTTCCCATCACGCTCATGTGTGCACTCCCCCTCGATGGCCTCTGGCCTTCGGAAGGTTAGTGGACGTCCGACTTCCGGATTCTCAGCGCTCGATGGTCGTTCCGAGTCCACCGAATGGCCAAGCATCGGGAACCCTCACCGGATCCCGGGCCGGAGGCAACACCTGATAAACCTCTTCGCCCGCCTTGGCATACCCGTACTGCTCGCGGGCGAGACGCTCGATCTCGGAATCGGTACGGAGTGCATCGGCTTCAGCTCGGGCCGCATCGTTGGCGGCGTCGAGTTCGGCGAGGCGGCTTTCGGCCGTGGCCGCAGTCGAGCGCTGTGCCAACCAGGTCCGGGTCGGGAATGCTCCGACGACAAGAACACCGATCGTGAGAATCACCAGAACCAGCGGCCCGACGAGACGGGCCAGGGTTCGACCCGCCGAACGTCCTGCCGGCGCCGCATGGCGAGGCCCGGACGCCTTGCGGCGAACCGGAACCGGATCAGCTTTCGCTGTCCGCCGAACGGGGTTCTTCGGGGTCACGAACCTGCGCTGACCTGTTTGAGTGCCGCAGCACCCCAGTAAGCCGCGGCTTCACCGAGATCGTCCTCGATGCGCAGCAGTTGGTTGTACTTCGCGACCCGATCGCTGCGGGCCGGGGCACCGGTCTTGATCTGGCCACAATTCGTGGCGACAGCGAGATCGGCGATCGTCGTATCTTCGGTCTCACCCGAACGGTGGGACATGACTGCGGTGTATCCGGCCCGTGTCGCCATGGCGACGGATTCGAGCGTTTCGGTGAGAGAACCGATCTGGTTGACCTTCACCAGGATCGAGTTCGCGACACCTGCTTCGATACCTCGGGCAAGACGTTCGGTGTTCGTGACGAAGAGGTCGTCACCCACCAATTGGGTACGCGTACCGAGGACTTCGGTCAGCTTTGCCCAGCCGTCCCAGTCCTCTTCGGCCATACCGTCCTCGATCGAGACGATCGGGTACTTGATGACGAGTGACTCGAGATAGCCGACCATCTCGGCCGCGTCGAGCGTGCGGCCCTCACCGGCAAGCACATAGTTGCCGTTCTTGTAGAACTCGGTGGATGCCGCATCCAATGCGATGGCGATGTCGGTTCCCGGCGTGAACCCCGCCTTCTCGATCGCTTCGAGGAGCAGTTTCACCGCATCTTCGTTCGACGCGAGGTTCGGGGCGAAACCACCTTCGTCGCCGATCGAAGTGGAGAGGCCGCGGTCCTGCAACACCTTCTTGAGGACGTGATAGGTCTCGGCTCCCCAACGGAGCGCCTCGGAGAACGAAGCGGCCCCCACGGGCATGATCATGAATTCCTGGATGTCGACGTTGTTGTCGGCGTGTTCGCCACCGTTCAGAACGTTCAACATCGGCACCGGGAGCACGTGCGCGTTGACTCCACCGATGTATCGGTAGAGAGGCACGGCGAGTTCGTCTGCTGCTGCCCGTGCGACCGCGAGCGAAACGCCGAGGATCGCGTTCGCGCCGAGACGGCCCTTGTTGTCCGTACCGTCGAGATCGAGAAGCACACGATCGATGTCGCGTTGATCGAGCGCGTCGAATCCCACGAGCGCGTCGTAGATCTCGTCGTCGACATGGGCGACCGCATTGAGAACGCCCTTGCCGCCATAACGGCTTTCACCATCGCGGAGCTCGACCGCCTCGAAGGCACCGGTCGAAGCACCCGACGGGACGATTGCCCTGCCGGAGGCACCGGACTCGAGAATCACCTCGACCTCGATCGTTGGGTTGCCGCGGCTGTCAAGGACCTCGCGGCCGGCGATGTGTTCGATGATGCTCATGGATCCGGGGGCTCCTGGTTGAGGGTGCTTCTAGGGAATGTTTCCACGTTGGCGCGCGCCAGTCGTGAATAGTCAGCTTGATTGGGGATCCGCGAGCTCGGCAGCCCGTTGCGCATCGCGGAATCGGATGGCCGCTGCACGCAGGGCTGTCTCGGGATCGACATCGGCGCGCCTGGCCTCGTCGACCACGGCAAACAACAGTTGTCCGATCGAATCCGCATCGACGGATCCTTCGATCAGTCGGCCCGAAGCCGCCAGATCGACGCGTTGGTCGATGTCCGGGACATCCAGGGTCGCCGCCTTCTTCTGGACCTTGAGGGCGAACAGGAGCGCTGGAAGGGCGGCAGGCACACCGTCGAAAACACTCTCGCGCCCCTTCTCCGCCTTCTTGATCTGCTCCCAGTTCCTCACCACATCCTCGGAGCCGTCGACTTCGACATCGCCGAACACGTGCGGATGTCGCGATCGCAATTTGTCGTGCACCGTCGTGGCAACGTCGGCGATGGTGAACTGACCCTGTTCCGCGGCCAACTGGCTGTGGAACAGGATCTGGAAGAGAAGGTCCCCGAGTTCCTCCTCGAGATGGTCGTAGCCCTCTCCGGATTCCACATCGAGATTGTCGATCGCCTCGAGCACCTCGTACGACTCTTCGAGTAGATGGCGCCGAAGAGACTCGTGCGTCTGTTCCCGGTCCCAGGGGCACTCGGCCCGCAGGACCGCCACCTGTTCGACAAACCGGGCGAGTTCGCGCGCAACCGGTGCACGAAGGTCAGGTATGTAGACCGATGTGAGGTGATCCGCTTCGACGCGGTCGAGGTCGACCCATGCGATGCTCTCGACGCGCTCGTCGGGAAGTCCGAGACGCTGCAATACAACGACTCGGGCGTCGGGGTCCACCGCCGCCTCGGGTCCGTCATCAAGGGCGAGTTTCACGTCGGAAAGAACATGACTGGAATCAC
>WLFD01000012.1 GCA_009703925.1 Actinomycetota bacterium
CCCGACGGTACCGTTGCGCCATGCCTGAATTCGTCCATCAAGAACTCCTTCCCCTCGGAGCCGACAACACCGACTATCGCAAGATCTCGGGCGATGGCGTCGAAACAGTCGAAACATCGGTCGGGACATTCCTGCGTGTGGCGCCCTCGGCGCTCACGTTGCTCTCGGCGACGGCGATGTTCGAGATCGCCCACTTCCTGCGACCCGGTCACCTGGCCCAACTCAGGGCGATTCTCGACGATCCCGAGGCATCGGGAAACGACAGGTTCGTTGCACTGGACCTGCTGCGGAACGCGAACATCGCCGCCGGCGGCGTGCTCCCCTCCTGCCAGGACACGGGGACGGCGATCGTGAAGGGCAAGAAGGGCCAATTCGTCTTGACGGACGGTCGCGACGAAGAGGCGATCTCCCGCGGGATCTACGACACATACCTCACCGACAATCTCCGCTACTCCCAGATGGCACCACTGGACATGTACACGGAGGTGAACACCGGAACGAACCTTCCCGCCGAGATCGAGATCGCCGCAGTCGACGGTGATACCTACAAGTTCCTCTTCATGGCCAAGGGCGGTGGATCGGCGAACAAGAGTTACCTCTTCCAGGAGACGAAGGCGCTGCTCAACCCGGCGAGCCTTCTGGACTTCGTGGCTGCGAAAATGGACCTCCTCGGCACCTCGGCATGCCCCCCGTATCACCTTGCGCTCGTCGTAGGAGGTACGTCGGCGGAGTTCGCGCTGAAGACAGCAAAGCTCGCATCGGCGCGCTATCTCGATGCGCTCCCGCTCGAAGGAAACGATCTGGGCCGCGGATTCCGCGATGTGGAACTCGAGGCCGAGATCCTCAAGGTCTCACAGCAATCGGGGATCGGCGCGCAGTTCGGCGGCAAGTACTTCTGCCACGATGTCCGTGTAATCCGTCTCCCGCGTCACGGTGCCTCGTGCCCGGTTGCCATTGCCGTCTCCTGCTCCGCCGACCGACAGGCACTCGGCAAGATCACATCCGAGGGTGTCTTCCTCGAGGAACTCGAACATGATCCGGCACAGTTCCTGCCGGAGATCACCGACGAACATCTCGATACCGACGTCGTCCAGATCGATCTCAATCGTCCGATGGACGAGATTCGCGCCACCCTTGGTGCCCTGCCGATCAAGACCCGTGTGTCGCTCACCGGTCCCGTCATCGTCGCCCGCGACATCGCACACGCGAAACTGAAGGAACGTCTGGACGCCGGAGACGGGCTCCCCCAGTACTTCAAGGATCACTGCGTTTACTACGCAGGTCCGGCAAAGACGCCTGAAGGTTTCGCTTCCGGTTCATTCGGGCCGACGACAGCGGGACGGATGGATTCCTACGTTGACCTGTTCCAGGAACAGGGAGCGAGTCTTGTGATGCTTGCCAAGGGAAACCGTTCGAAAGCGGTCACCGAAGCGTGCAAGCGACATGGCGGGTTCTATCTCGGATCCATCGGCGGACCGGCAGCGCGTCTCGCGCAGGACTGCATTCGCTCTGTCGAGGTGCTGGAGTATCCGGAGCTCGGCATGGAAGCTGTCTGGAAGATCGAAGTCGAGAACTTCCCTGCGTTCATCGTCGTTGACGACAAGGGGAACGACTTCTTCGAGGAAGTCATCAAGAACCGTCCGGTAACCCTTCGCAAGTGACGTTGACCAACCCGGTCGCGGCTATCAACACGAAGGCGATACCGCGACCGGATCGTCGCTGGGCCCGGCGAAGGACCCGCTGATCAACCTCGAGGTGCGGGAGCCCAGGGCTTGTCGCGGTACGTGTCGCGCAAGTCCTGCTTCAGAACCTTCCGCAGCGTCTCGTTGCGTGGAAGAGCGTCCACGACTTCCAGCTGCTCTGGAATCTTCTGCGTCATGAGATCTTCGGACTTTAGGTAGGCAACCATCTCGGCGAATTCGAGATCATCGGTACCGGGAGCCCGCTCGACAACGGCGCAAACTCGCTCGCCGCGTTCCTTGTCGGGCAAGCCGATCACTGCGACATCACCGACGTTCGGAAGTTGGTAGAGGAGATCCTCGATCTCCTTCGCCGAGATGTTCTCGCCCTTTCGGATGATGACGTCCTTCAGACGACCGGTCAGTACAACGTGGCCGGTTGCGTCGATGTGTCCGATATCTCCGGTGCGGAACCATCCGGCCTCGTCGAAAGCATCGGCATCGAGGGAGGAATCCGTGTAGCCCTTGAAGACCATCGGACCCTTCAGGCGCACTTCGCCGTCCCCCCCTTGAGGCGCCTCAACACCGTCGACGGTGACGATGCGGATCGTGATACCCGTGACCGGTGCGCCGTCGGTGTACATCAATTGCTCGTCGGTGTCGTTCGGACCACCCTGGGCGATCATCGGACATTCGGTCATGCCATATCCATGGCAAACCGGAATGCCCATCTCCTGCTTCACCTCGGTGAACATCTCGGGCGGCTTCGGTGCGCCGCCGCCGGAGAGGAGTCGGAGTGTCGGGATGATCGGGACGCCCGGCTGCGTGCGTTGCTTCGCCAAATACATCTGGTAAAACGCGGGGCCGCCGCCAGCCATAGTTACGCCCTTGCGGGAGAACAACGACACCGCTTCTTCGAGATTGAACGATTCGACGAGTACCGCCCCGCAGCCGCGGTAGAGCAGCATCATCAAGTAATCGGGTCCTGCGATGTGGGCGTAAGGGAAAGCGATCGAGCCGACATCGTCGCCCGAGAGGGCTGCTGCATTCGCAAGACCGAGACCGCCGGCCATAAGTGTGCCGTCGGTGTGGCGAACTCCCTTTGGCGAGGAAGTTGTTCCTGATGTGTAATAAATCCAGCGCACGACGTCACCGTCGGTCGGTGCCGGAGGCAGGGTGTACGGCTCCGCTTCGGGAAGCTCGTCATAGGTGATGAAGACACTCAACTCGATGCCGATCTGATCAATGATCCGCTCGGCCATGGCGTTGAAGTCGTAACCGTTCCAATCACCCGGGATGAAGAAGAACTCAGCGTTGGTCTGCTCGAGAACGAACCCAACCTCGCGATCGCGATAGATCGGGATAATCGGATTCTGCACGGCCCCCAGACGTGCCAGCGCGAGCGACACGATCACCGTCTCGATGCGGGTCGGAAGCTGCCACGTCACACGGGAGCCCGAGCGCAATCCCATTGCGTGCAGCCCGGCAGCGACGCGCTCGGACTTGTCGCGCAATTCCTTGAACGTTATTTCACGATCTTCGCCATCGAGGAGGACGACGACGTCCGGATTGGCGGCAGCACTGGCCTCAACCAGCTCCCACATCGTCCCTGCTTCTTCAAGACTCTTCACTTCGGACACTTGGCCTCCCTCGAATGAACCGCAACATCATGCCTCGCCGGCGACCCCAAGGCAGACTTAAGCGTCTCGTGGCAGGATGCGCACATGACCGAGATGATGAAGGCCTACAGAATCGTCGAGTGGCAGCAGCAGCCCATCCTCACGGAGGCGCCGGTTCCGACTCCCGGACCCGGACAGGTTGTCGTCGAAGTCGCCGGCAACGGTCTGTGCCATTCCGACGTCGGCATGACCCAGATGCCGGGTTCCTTCGGCGAAATGCTCGGCTGGAAAGTTCCGTTCACCCTCGGACACGAGGTCGGCGGGCGGATCGCCGCCCTGGGCAAGGGAGTCACGGGGTTCAAAGAGGGCGACCCCGTGGCGGTGATCTCTCCCCGATCATGCGGATCGTGCCGCTTCTGCGCCAATGGCGAGGACAACAACTGTGACGACTCGGTCGTCGGCCGGGGTTACGGAATCGACGGCGGGCTTGCCAAGTACATGCTCGTGCACAGCACGCGGGAACTCGTTCCGCTGCGCAATCTCGATCCCAAGATCGCCGGACCACTCACCGATGCCGGGGCGACGTCGTTCCATGCCGTGAAGCGGGCACTCAAGCGGATCAGACCCGGAGGGTCGGCCGTCGTTATCGGCGCGGGCGGCCTCGGTGCATATGCGATCCAGCACCTTGTCGCGCTGACGAGCGCCCGGATCATTGCCGTGGATACCTCCGGTGAACGGCTTGCCTACGCGAGCGAACTGGGAGCCCACGACGTTCTCGACGGAGTCAACCCGGAAACTGCGGCCGATGTCCGGAACATACTCGGCGGCACCGGGGCCGATGCTGTCTTCGACTTCGTCGGTATCGACTCGACGATCGAACAGGGTCTTCGCTCCACAGGTAAAGGCGGAGCGTTCGCGCTCGTTGGCGCGGGACAGGGTGCCCTTCGATCCGGCACGTGGTTCGACGCACTCCCCAAGGATGGCGAGGTGTTCTGTTTCCAGGCTCCGACCATCGCCGACACGCTCGACGTGATCGCTCTCGCCGATGCCGGCCGCATACGCGTCGATGCCGACTTCTTCTCGCTCGACGATGTCGCTCTTGCCTACGAAAAGATGGAGCGGGGCGAATTGCGCGGTCGCGCCGTCGTCATACCCGACTGAATCCGGACAGAGCCCGCGGCTCAGTCCCGATCGGCTTGCAGGTAGGGAGTCGTCTGCAGATCGTCGACAAGACGGATGAGGAGTCGACCGAGTTCGATCCGCTCCTCCGGAGTCCATTCGGCCAGCGCACGTGAAAGCTGAGCGTTACGGACGCGCTCGAAGCCCGCCGCCATCGACCGGCCGTCCTTCGTCGCCTCGACGAGCACGATGCTTCCGTGTTGGGGACTTGCTCGCCGTTCGACGAGACCCCGTTCCTCGAGCACCCGAATCTGACGACTCACAGCGCCGCTGTCCATCCGCGCCGCCTTGGCCAGATCACCCATGGGCAATGCTTCGCGATCGCCGAGTGCCCTCAGCACGTTCATGGCCTGCTGCGGGAGTTCGACTCCCGCAGCACCGGCCATCCCGGCGTGGATACGTCTGCTCGAGAGCAGCCGACCCAGCCGGTTCAGTCCGAGCCGAACGGCCCCCAGTTGGTCCTCGATCTCCGATGTCTGATCAGAAGTCATGGTGCGTGGACCAGCCGGGGGCCATCGGGCGCGTTCAGGCCCGCTGGAAAGCGGGGCTCTGGTGGTCCGGAATCTCGGTGAGCGGCACGGCGATCTCCGCCACGGTCGGTCCGATGCGGTCGGCGAGAGGCTGCAATGCAGCCAGATCGAAGCCGTAGACACTCACTGCCGTTTCGGTGAGCACCTGACGCAGATCTGCCTCGTTCCAACCGTTGAAGGTGTGACGGAGCGATTCGCGCGAGAAGGGCGAGCACGCTTCGTTGTGCGGGTAGTCACTCCCCCACATGACCTTGTCGAGACCGAGGTCGTGGAAATGCGAGGCTTCGCCCGGCGACGGGAAGCTGGCGCCGAGGAAACAGTTGCGACGGAAGTAATCGCTGGGCTTGTGCGGCAGTGCGCCCGATTCGGGCATGCCGATCTCGCCCATGCGTCCACGCACCTGCGCTGTGTGGATGTCGTCCATCTTGGTGATCGCCGGCGGAAGCCACGACGTTCCCTGCTCGGTCATGACGAACTTGAGACCGGGGAAACGTTCGAACACACCGGACATGATCAGATGCCAGATCGCACGGTTCGCAAAGAATCCGGACTCGAGCACGAACATCGTGAGCGACGACGGGTGCTTGCCGTAATTGGGAATTCCGCTGCCACCCGCATGGTGCGTGATGGACATGTCGAGCTCCTGGCAGATCGCCCAGAGCGGATCGTAGATGGCCGAGAAGAGCGGATCGATCCACGGCGTGTCGGGTGACACACCGGGGAGCAGGATGCCGCGCAGACCCTGTTCGCGGGCCCACTTCACGTCAGCGACGGCCTCGTCGACCTCGTTCAGTGCGACCTGGGCAAGACCGGCCCGGCGCTCCGGCGATTCGGCGACGAAGTCGACGAGCCAACGGTTGTGGGCACGCAGTCCGGCAAGACGCTTCGGGAAGTCGGCGACGGACGGAGCCGGGGCGATGACGACACCGGTCGGGAAGAAGGGCGGGACGGTGTTGGGGAAGAGAACTTCGGCGGCGACACCTTCGGCGTCGAGGTCGGCGTTGCGGCGGGCACTGTCCCAGTTGCGTGAACGACCGTCGTCCTGGAGATCGCGGAACGGGTTCTTGTAGCCACCCCTCCACGCGTCGAACTCGTCGCGCCATTCCGGATCGAGATACTCGCGGTACTGGACATGGTTGCCGCCAGCATGACCATCAGCCGAGATGATCGTGTAGTGATCGTTGGGCGCCATCGCGTTTCTCCTGTGGGGTGATATCCGGGTCCTGTCCCGGCATCGAAACCGTACGCCTGGGCCTTGACTCAGTCAAGCCTTGGGCAACAGTTTTTCCACCGGGTGGAAATACGGCAGGGTGAAGCCCTCGGCCCCGCGGTGGAACTCCACCTCGACGGCCATGCCGATCTCGGCCGCTTCGGGCTCGCAACCGACCAGTGCTGACAGCAGATGCCAACCCTCGGCCATCGTCACCACGATGGGCACGTACGGAACGACGAATGCCGGAGTCGCCGGCCGCCATACGACCGTCCAGCTGTAGATCTCGCCAATGCCCGCGCTGCGCTCCCACTCGAGGGCGGGCGATGCACAGACGGCGCAGAGGACTGCGGGTGTGTGGGTGGCGCCGTTGCATTGACCGCAACGCTGGAATCGCAGTTCGTGTTCGGCGCAACCCTCCCAGTAGTTGCGGGAGAAAGCTCCCGGCTGGGGAACCGGAATCGAACCGTCCTGGGGCAACAGCATCGTCATGGCCGATCCTTTCCGAGCAGAAGCACGTCCGTGAACAGTGCGCCCGAGCCGCCACCGGTACTCATGGCGACTTCCGCTCCGCCGACCTGACCGGTGACACATTCGCCGCGGATCTGCTGCACGCCGCGCACGACTCTCTGGAACAACTGCACCGACGCTCCCCCATGACTGAAAGACATGGTTCCACCATCGGTCGTGATCGGAAACCGGCCCCCTGGCTCGATCACCCCGGACATGACGAAGTCACCGCCTTCGCCTTCGCCGCAGAAGCCGAAAGCCTCGAATTGGCGGATCAGTTCGAACGAGAACGGATCGTAGAACTCGCACACGTCGACGTCATCGGGTCCGATGCCGGCCGCCGCGAAGGCTTCTTCGGCAGCCTGCCTTCCGACATAACCGGCAACAAGATCACTTCGCCTGTTTCCACCGAGGTCCCAGACGGGAGGATGTTGATAGGCAGGACCGTAGTAATCGGTTCCGCCACCAAGGATGTACACGGGCGGCTTGGCCAGGTCCTCGACGCGGTCGGCGCGGGTCAGGACGAGGGCGGTTGCTCCCTCGGACGTGGTTGCGCATTCCAGGAGATGAAACGGATCGGCGATCATCCGGCTACCGAGAATGTCGTCGATGGTGAAGGGACCCTTCCCGAAGTACACCGCTTCGGGATTGACGTGCCCGTTGTTTCGGATGGTGGCGGCCACATGCGCCATCGACTCGGCGGTGGTGCCATACATGTGCATATGGCGACGGGCCATCAGGGCGAACTCGGCGGCAGTGAACATTCCGTAGGACGCGACGAATTCGTTTGTGGGGCGGGTCCACGGGGCCGTCGAGTCATGCTGCCGATAGCTTCCGGCCTCACCGGTCGCCACCAGCACGGTGGAGGCGAGGCCACATCCGATGGCCATCGCCGCCTCGAGGACTGCCGGGATCCCCAATGGCGAGAGTGACCGCCATGCCGGGCCGACACGCGACTGGAACAGAAAGTCGCTCGCCAGCGATCCGACGACTCCGTCGATATCCCTCGGTTCGAGACCGGCATCGGAGATGGCGCCGAGAGCCCCCTCCATCGTGATGCTGCGCGCATCATGACCTTCGAGAACTCGAGCCTGACGCGTGTTGTGAACGCCGACAATCGCGACGTCGTGGAACGGGTGCTTGCTCATTGCCGGGAAGGGTCCCCTCGCTGATCATGCGCGACGCCTCGGGCGCCGCCTCGTAAGTGGAGTCCTTCCGACACCGTCAGTCGGTTATGACTTGGGGGATACCGAACCCCTGCATCTCGCACAGCGCAAGATAGGCCTGCAACGATCCTGCGCCGTCGGTGACGGATTCGACATTGCCATCGTCATCAAGATTGAGATTGACGCCGTACATGTGGAACCACACACGCGTGTTGTCCTCGATGCACTCGAGAGTGTGGATCGATCCCGCCGGCTCGTAGAGGAACGATCCGGCGCGGTTGACGTAGTCGTATTCCTTGTACTTCCAGGCGCCGGAGGTCGTGTAGCCCCAGACCGGGCCGGAATGACGATGCTTCTGAACGTCGAAGCCGGCCATGAAGATGTTCTCGACGATCCAGAGGCCTTCCTTTTCCTTGACCTGGAGGACGCGCATCTTGTTGCCGCCGCCGATCTCGACGAACGGAAGATCGGAATCGCCGATGTGGACAGCTTCCGGGGCGTTGTGGGAGGTGAGCGTCATCGTGAAATCTCCTTGAAGAGGTTCGTACGTATCGGAAAGGCTAGCGGGCGCCGCGGATGAGGCGGCCGGGTCGGGCGCCGGTATCGGCGTCATCCCGACGAGTGATGGTTCCGGCGACAACCGTCATCTTGTAGCCGCTGGCTCGCTGGACCAGACGACGACCGCCGGCGGGAAGGTCGTGGATCACCTCGGGCTGATGAAGCTCGAGTGCCTCGAAGTCGATGACGTTGATGTCGGCGCGCTTGCCCGCTTCGAGAACTCCCCTGTCGCCGAGTCCGTAGAGTTCGGCGGTCTCGGACGTCTGCATCCGCACGGCCGACTCGAGCCCGATCCGCGGGCCGCGGGTGCGGTCTCGCACCCAGTGGGTGAGAAGCATGGTCGGCATCGAGGCGTCCACGAGAAGTCCACAATGGGCTCCGGCATCGGACAGGCCGAGTGCCGAACCCGGATGCGTGAGCATGTCGTACACACCATCGAGCGATGCGTCGGCGTAGTTGTTGATGGCGGCCATCAGCAGCGCTCGACCGTCGCGCTCGAGCATGAGGTCGTACGTCATGTCGAGGGCCGACACGCCGGCCGCCTCGGCCAGGGCGGCGATGCTCTGATCCGACGTCGGCTCCTGATCGACGGCATCGCTGATCGGGAAGATGATCGAGGTTCCGTGCTGGGCGAACGCTGCAATTCCCTCGTAGAGCAATCCGGCCAGAGGCATGTCGTCCTCGGAGAGAATCGCCGCCTTCGTCTCGGGCTTCCGCAATTCGGAAACGAGCACGGCGAGATCGCCATCGGCCTCGAGCGACAACGCCACGAACGTGGGACGTCGCATGAATGCGTGGGAAGTCTGCAGACCGAGAAGCAGCCCCTGCGACTTCGCGGAGACCTGCGGGATAACGACAGCGCCGTCGGCACGCGCTGCGAGCGCCGCATCGAGGACCTCGCGGTAGAGACCGGGGTTGGTCGGGATCTGTGCGAGCACCGGCGACACGACCAGCCCGAATTCGAGCGACAGTCGGCGCATCCAGTCGAACTCCTTGAGGACCTCTTCGGGATCCTGACTGGTGGTTCCGAGCGGCGCGAGTTGGAACACTGCGCGTCCGGCGTCCTTCATCGCAGCGGCGATGGGCCACAGTTCGTCCTGTCCGGCGAATGTTCCAGGCACGTAATTGCCATCCGGAGCCTTGTGACTGAAGGTCCGGGACGTCGAGAATCCGAGGGCCCCCTCGCCGATCGCCTCGGCGACCAGTCGCGCCATCTCGTCAACCTCGGTGCGAGTGGCGACCGTTTCGCCGATCGCCCGATCGCCCATGACCCAGACCCGGAGAGCTCCGTGCGTGATCTGCGTGCCGACGTCCATCGACCACGAACGCTTGTCGAGGGCATCGAGGTAATCGGGGAACGTGACCCAGTCCCAGGTCATTCCTTCGGTGAGTGCCGAACCGGGGATGTCCTCGACGCCTTCCATCAACTGCACCAGTTGTTCGCGCCGCTCCGGAAGCACCGGGGCGAAGCCGACGCCACAGTTGCCGGCGACGATCGTCGTGACACCGTGACTTGCGGAAGGTTCCAGAAGATCGTCCCATGTGACCTGCCCATCGAAATGGGTGTGGACGTCGACGAAACCCGGCGTGACGATCATCCCCGTGGCGTCGACGGTCTCCGCTGCGTCACCGACGACCGTCCCGCCCACCTGGACGAGCAGTCCGTCGCGAACCGCTATGTCACCGACGAACCGGGCCCGGCCGGTGCCGTCAACAATGGTTCCGTTGCGGATGATCAGGTCGTACATGAGTCCCCACTTCGTGTGCGATGGGGCCGACGGGCCCCGTGTTCAGAGCATCCCACATTCCCCGCCGGGATCGGTACCCCTGCACGGAAATGAAGCGACAGCTCACGATCCAAGACACACCGGCAGCCTCTTCAAGCCGTTGTTCAGATTTGACCGGACCCGCACAGGATCTCCCGCCAGCTCGAACGACCGGAAACTTCCGAGGAGTTCCTCGAAGAACACCCTCCCCTCGAGCCGGGCGAGATGGACCCCGAGGCAGAAATGCTCCCCGATCCCGAACGACAGCTGCGGGTTCGGCGATCGGGAGATGTCGAACCGCTGGGGATCGTCGAAGACCAGCTCGTCCCGATTGGCGGACGTGTAATACATGGCGACTTTGTCGCCTGCCGCTATCGATGTGTCCCCGATCGTCGTGTCCTCCGTTGCGGTCCTCCGGAAGTAGTGCAGCGGATTGTGCCAGCGGAGGATCTCCTCCACAGCACCCGGTATCAGGGACGCGTCCTGCGAAACCTCGGCCAACTGTCCGGGATGGAGCATCAGCGCCAGCAGTCCACCGGCCATCATCGAAACGGTCGTGTCGTTCCCGGCCGTGATCATCTGAACCAGCATGCTGCCGATGTCCGCGTCGGTGAGAAACCGTCCGTCGAACTCCGAGCCGAGAATGATGTCCATGAGATCACCCTGCGGCGCCATCGTGCGCCGATCGGCGGCGAAGTCCATGCCGTACAGGGCCATCTTCATGGATGAATCCGCGCTGCCTGCCTCCTCGTTCGCCTCGCCGGGGTTGATGTCCGGATCCTGACCACTCGTGTTCCTCTCGGCCAGATCATGCAAGAGGTCCCAGTCCGCTTCCGGGAGCCCGAAAAGTTTGCCGATCACCTGGGTCGGGATGCCCCCCACGACCTCGTGTACGAATTCGACGTCGGAACGACCCCGAACATCGTCGAGAACCTGACGGGTGATGTCCCGTATCTGCGTCTCCAGTCCGGCGATCACCCGGGCCCTGAACTCTGGAGCGAGCGGCTTCCGATAGGCGATGTGACGCGGCGGGTCCATCGACAGAATCATCTCCCGCATCCGGGCGAGCCGTTCCGGATCGAGATCCTCGATCACTACTCCGCCGGCCTCGGCGGAGAAGAGATTCGGATTGCGCGAAACATGCACGACATCGGCATGTCGAAGCACCGCCCAGTAGCCGAGTTGATCCGGCACGTTCTGCCAGAACACCGGTTGCGTCCGGCGGAGTTCGGTGAACACATCATGCGGAACACCGGCGCTGTAGGTGTCCGGATCATAAAGGTCGACAAGCGCAGTCATGTGGGGTCCCCCTCCGGAACGTCCGACGCCATCGCACTCCCCCGAGTACCACGACGCCACGATTCTTGCCCAACTGCAGGTTGCCGACACGAAATCGCGGAACGGGCCGAACCCGTCGCCGGTCAGGGCTGCCGCTTGACACGCGACCAGCGGATTTCGGCCATGATCATGGGCATGGAAATCGCGATGACCTTGCCGACGATGGTTGCCCACGGACGGGACGACACCCTTGCTTGGTGTCAGGCCATTGACGAAGGTCCCTGGTCGAGCCTCGCCGTTCCCGAGCGGGTCACGTACCCGAGCCATTCCTGGATCGTGGAACTCTCCGCTGCCGCCGCACTGACACAGCGCGTTCGTCTCTGGACCACGATCATCGTGCTGCCCGCCCATCCGGCAGTCGATGTGGCGAAGCAACTTGCCTCCGTCGATCAGTTGAGCAATGGACGGCTCACGGTCGGCATCGGCGTCGGTGGACGAGAGCATGACTATCGGGCGATCGATGCCCCGTTCGAACGCCGGTGGAGCCGCATGGACGGGCAGGTGGCGACGATGCGACGTATCTGGAGCGGTGAGGCTCCGTTCGAAGGTTCCGATCCGGTCGGACCCCCTCCGGTGCAGGCTGGCGGTCCTCCACTGGTCGCAGGTGTCATGGGTCCGAAGGCGCTCGCCCGCGCCGCGCAGTGGGCGGTCGGCGTCGACGATGGTTCAACCGTCTTCGGAATCGATCCCGCTGCGACCACCGCTGCCTTCGATCGCATCCGTCAGGCATGGACCGATGCCGGCCGTGCAGATGCTCCGCACATCTCGGCAAGCCTCTGGTACTCCCTCGGCGACGGTGCCCAGGAACGGCTCCACGAATACGGCTACTCCTACATGAAGATCTTCGGCGAAGACCTTGCGACGATGATGGCGGGGATGCTCGAGACATCGACTCCCGAGGCCCTTCGTACGGCCGTGTCGACGCTCGCCGACCTCGGTTGCGACGAACTGTTCCTGGTGCCGACAACCGCAGACGTCACCGAATTGGCGCGGACCCGGGACGCTCTCGGCATCTGAGCAACCACTACCGCGATGGGACACAATGTCGGCATGACTGACATGACCTATCGCCATCTTGGAAATTCCGGACTTACGGTTTCCGCTGTCGGCATCGGCTGCAACAACTTCGGATTGCGAATCGACGAGGACGCGACCCGTCTGGTCGTCGACGCGGCGATCGACGCCGGGATCACCCTCTTCGACACCTCCGATTCCTACGGCGACTCCGAGTTGTTCCTCGGAAGGGCACTCGGCACGCGGCGAGCCGACGTCGTTCTTGCCACGAAGTTCGGCAGTGATCTGCGAGGCGCCAATGGGCCCGACTGGAATGCCCGCGGCTCGCGGCGCTACATCCGACGGGCGGTGGAACGGTCGTTGACCCGTCTGAACACGGACTGGATCGACCTCTACCAGATCCACATGCCCGATCCCACCACGCCGATCGAGGAAACACTCGGGGCACTTTCGGATCTCGTACACGAGGGCCTTGTCCGCTACATCGGCTGCTCGAACTTCGCGGCATGGCAGGTGGCCGATGCCGATTGGATCTCACAGACCAACGGCTTCGAGCGATTCATCAGCGCCCAGAACCACTACAGCTTCGTCGAGCGCGGTGTCGAGGCCGAACTTGTACCGGCCTGCGAACGTTTCGGCGTCGGACTTCTCCCCTACTTTCCTCTGGCCAGCGGGCTGCTAACCGGGAAGTACCGACGCGGTGATGCCCCACCCGAAGGCGGTCGTATAGCGGCATGGGGAATGACAGCCCTCCTGTCCGATGCCAACTTCGACATTGTTGAACGCCTCGAGGCATTCGCCGCCGAGCGCTCCATCACGTTGCTCGACGTGGCAATGGGCGGACTCGCCGCGCAGCCGACCGTCGCATCGGTGATCGCCGGAGCCACGTCGGTTGCCCAAGTCGAAGCCAATGCCGCCGCCGGCGTATGGACACCGACCGCAGAAGATCGCGTGGCGTTACGCGGACTGCTCGCCCCCGTCTGACTCTCCGTTGGCCCTCGGGAGACTTCCACCAAGGAACACCATCAGGCGTTCAGCGGTCCGGCGTCCGTGAGTTCAACGACATTGCCGGCCGGGTCGGTGATGAAGGCCGCTCGTACCCGAACTCCGAAATCGACACGCTCGGACGGGCCCATCAGGAACACGATTCCTGCACCGACAAGTTCGTTCAGTTTGTCCGTCCAGACATCAGCTGGAATGTGGAGTGCAAAGTGCGGGAACCCGGGACCCGGGACCGGCATCACGTCGGTCTCGATGAAGTGCAATTGAAGATCACCGACTCGCAGCCACATTCCATCGATCCCCAGATCGGGGCGGGGAACTTCGTCGAGTCCGAGCATTCCGCAATAGAAACGACGTGCCTCGGCAAGGCTGGTGACCGCAATCGCCACGTGGGCGAAACCCGAAATCGGCGAACCGCTCATGCCACGGATCCACTTGCCCTGAGCGCCTCGACCGCAGCGCCCAGTCCGAGTTCCCCGAGAATCTCGTCCGTGTGCTGACCGAGTGTCGGGGCGGGGCCGCCGATCGCCGATGGCGTTCCTCCGAAACGGGCCGGATGTCGCGGCTGCCGCAAACGCCCGGCGAGTGGATGAACCGATTCCTCGAACAATCCCATCGCCCGAGCGTGGGGGTCATCCGGAAGGTCTGCCGGTGCGATCACCAATCCGAACGGAACCCTGTGCTCATCCATGGTGGCGAGAACCTCGGCAACGGTGAAGTTTCCCGCCGCCGCATGGCATGCCCGCATGATGTCGGCGGTCGCTTCCGGATTCCTCCGTCGCTCGCCGATCGTCGCGACCCGGGGATCGTCGTGACCTTCGACGCCCAGCGCCCGACACATCCCGTGGAAGTCCGCATCCGCCGTTGGCGTCGCTATCCCCCAACCGTCGATGAAGCGGAACGGACGCGAACCTTGCACGAAGCTCGAATTCATCGTGTGATCGGAATCGAGCATCATCTCGTTTCCAGCCGCATCGGCCCAAAGGAACGACACGACCGCGTCGGTCATCGAAAGTTCTATGTGCTGTCCCCCGAGGCCGCGCTCGCGTGCAAACAGGGCTGCGGTGATCGCCTGTACGGCGTAGAGCGCGGTGATCTTGTCTGCCGCAGTCTGACGCAGGAAGACGGGAGTCCCTTCGTCGGGATCGGACTGGTTTGTCGCCAGGCCCGCATACGCCTGAATCACGGTGTCGTACGCACCCTTGTGTGCGTACGGGCCGATCGAACCGAACCCGGACAACGAGACGTAGATGAGATCGGGATTCTCGACGGAGAGTTCTTTCCAACCGAGTCCAGCCCGGTCGAGCGCACCCGGCCGGAAGTTCTGGATGAACACATCACTCTGCGCGGCAAGACGCCGCACGATCTCTTGACCATCCGGCAAGGAGATATCGACGGCGATCGACCGCTTGCCCCGATTGCACGCCTGAAAGAGTGCCGAGATTCCGTTCACGGCAACGCCGACCCATCGGGCGATGTCGCCAAATCCGACGCGTTCAACCTTCACGACATCGGCGCCCTGATCGGCGAGCAACGCCGACGCATAGGGCCCCGTGAGCGCGATCGAGAGATCGGTGATCCGGATACCTTCAAGTGGACGAGTCATGATCCCCCCGGGACGACTCAGGCTGTCTTGCGATAACGCCAGACGGCAAGCGGTGCGAACACGAAAAGCAGGGCGAGCGACCAGATCACCGCCGGGATGACCCAACGGGCGGTCGGCCCACCTTCGAGCAATGCCCTCGTGGCGTTGACAACCACCCCGACGGGCTGGTGGTCGGCGAACCAGCGGAGCCACGACGGCATCGTCTCGGTCGGAACGAACGCCGACGACGCGAATGTCAGGGGAAACAGGATCGGGAAGGCCATCAGTTGTGCCGTCTCACTGTTTGGTGCCGACAGGCCGATGCAGGAGAACCCCCAGGAAACCGCATAAGCGAAGAAGAGCAACAGCGCGAATGCAGCGAGGAAGCCGGCGAAATTGGTGCCGACGCGGAACCCGACCAGATAACCGACACCGATGACGAGAAGGATCACGAAGACGTTACGAATGCTGTCGGCCGATGTTCGCCCTGCCAATACGGCCGATCGTGCCATCGGAAGCGAGCGGAATCGATCGACGAGGCCCTTCTGCAGATCCTCGGCGAGTCCCACGCTGGTGCTCACCGATCCGAACAGGACCGTCTGCACGAGAATCCCCGGAATCAGGTAATCGACATAGCTCATTCCCGGCGGCGAAATCGCTCCGCCGAAGACGTACCTGAACAGCAGTACGAACATGATCGGCTGCACACTCGAGAAGAAGAGTTGCTCAGGAATCCGCAGATATCCGATGAGATTTCGCTCGGTGACGACAATGCTGTCGCCGATCGAAGCCCGGAGCCTCGAACGCTTGAGCGCGACGGCCCGGCCCGGAAGTACCGATGCTGTCATTTCCCGACCTCCAGGTCCGCTTCGGTTCGTCGTCCCGTGATGCTGAGGAACACATCGTCAAGGCTCGGTTCCCGCAACACCATTGTCACGGGCGCTATACCCGCCTCGTCGAGGTGACGAAGCGCGATCATCACCTGCGAAGGACCGGCGTCGATGTTGAGTTCCACGAGCGACCCCTCGCGCACCGGGACACTTCCCCACGATCCGGCGAAGATCGACTCGGCCCTCGCCGCCGCGTGTTCGTCAACGAACCCGAGATCGAGCACGGTTTCACCGAGACGCGACTTCAGTTCCGCCGCCGTTCCCTCGGCGATGACCTGGCCGCGGTCGACGACAACGATCTGATCGGCAAGACGATCGGCCTCTTCGAGGTATTGCGTCGTGAGGAGGACCGTCGTGCCGTTCGCTACGAGGTCCTCGACGATCGCCCACACAGCATTCCTGCTGCTCGGGTCGAGGCCGGTCGTTGGTTCGTCGAGAAAGAGCACGGGTGGTCGAACAACAAGGGCGGCGGCGATGTCGAGACGCCGCCTCATCCCGCCCGAGTAGGTCTTCGACGGACGATTGGCGGCCTCGGTCAGTCCGAAGTGCTCGAGCAATTCGTCGGCGACGCGCGACGCGTCCTTGCGCGACAACTGGAAGAGTTGGCCGACCATCCGGAGGTTCTCCCGACCAGTGAGGTTCTCATCCACTGCGGCGTACTGACCGGCGAGGCCGATGCTCGCCCGCACCTTGTTCGGCTGACGCACAACGTCGAAGCCGTTGACGAACGCCTGGCCCTCATCGGGAACGAGCGTCGTCGTGAGGACCCTCACCGTTGTCGTCTTTCCGGCACCGTTGGGTCCGAGCAGACCCAACACGGTCCCTTCCTCCACCGAGAGGCTCACACCGTCGAGTGCCTTCACGTCGGAGCCGAACACCTTGACAAGGCCGTGGGCCTCGATTGCAGCAGACATCATTCCTCCCTGGACGACGATCCTAGGGGGTGGGCACCTCAGCCAAAGGAGACCTCGCGCCGGGCCATCTTCCAACCGGCCGCGGTCCGGACCACGGTGTCGCGGTAATGGCCGACGAGTTGGACCCTCGCTGCGACATCGGTCTCCACGACGTACACGAAGTACGAGTCGGCGACGGCCTCGTCAGGCGAGGTGAAGTCCATTGCCGTGGAGGTGACGATGTGCCTCGAGTTGCTGCCCGGCCCCACACCTCCTGAAGCCCGGCGTTCGATGCTGCCGTTCCTGATGTCTTCGCGTCCGTGCCGGGGAGCACCCGGCATCAGCCACTGCGCATCCTCGGTGAAGAGATCTGCGTACTGATCGACGGTGCCGAGACCGTCGGCGTACTGGGCGAGCCGGACGATCACCGAACGAACCGCAAGTTCGTCGGAAGCGGCTTGACCGGGATCGGCATGACGGTTCGGCATTGGTGCTCCTTGAAAACTGGCGACGGGAGGGAATCGGATCCGGTCGGACCCTGTACGGAACAAGTGAATCAGAGCTGCAGACACGAAACCGCGTGAAAGTATGGGGCCATGGAGATATCTGTCGGAATCACCCCGGGTCCCCAGGCTGTCCGCCTCGCCCAGTTGGCCGAAGAACTCGGCTTCGCCCGCGCATGGCTGTACGACTCCGCCGCCCTGTACGAGGACATCTGGATCAATCTGGCCCAGATCGCCGAGCACACGTCGATCGACCTCGGTACGGCTGTGCTCGTTCCGAACCTCCGACATGTGATGACCACGGCGACGGCCATCGCCACCATCGAACGAATCGCGCCAGGTCGGCTCACCTGTGGTTTCGGTACCGGACTCACCGCCCGATGGGTACTGGGCAAACCGGCGCTCAGTTGGGCATCACTCACGACCTACGTCACACAGTTGCGCGGGCTCCTCGACGGCAAAGTCGTCGACATCGCTGGAGCGAAGGCACAGATGATCCACCTTCCGCATCTCGCTGCGCCGCGACCGATCAACACGCCGCTACTGCTCTCAGCATTGGGACCCAAGGGACTCGGCATCACCAAGGACCTCATCGGGTCAGGCATCGTCGAGGGCCTCATCGACACCGAAGGCATCGAAGGCGACTGGGGTCGCCATGTTCAGATGGTCTCGGGCACCGTCCTCGACCCCGGCGAAGACGTCGGCGCCAGCCGAGTCCGGGAGGCTGTCGGCCCTTGGTTCGTCGTCGGTTATCACTATGTATGGCAGGCCTTTCCCGAAGCACTCGCCGGGATGCCGGGTGGACCCGAATGGCTGGCCCGCGTCGAGTCCGACCGCCCGGAGGGCGAACGCCACCTCGCCGTCAACGAGGGCCACGTGACCGACATCTCGGACCGCGACCGGCCGCTGCTCGAGGCCGCTTCCGCCGAGACCATCGGCGCAGCGGGTTGGGTCGGCGACGCCACGGACATAGCCCGGCGCGTCGGAGAATCCGCAGGGCGAGGCGTCGACGAAGTGCTCTACACGCCATCCGGACCGGACGTCGAGCGGGAAATGCGGGCCTTTGCCGCTGCCGCGATCGCCTGACGAATGATCATTCCGAAGAGCGGAAGACGAACGCGCGCTACATGGGGAGCGCTCTTCGGCGTTGTCCCGGACCACGGCCTGCACCGCAGACCGAGCGACGTCCTCCGGGTGATCGCAGGTGCGCTGATCGCAGGGTTCGGCGTTCTGGCAGCGCGGAACTATTCGTCATTCGAACAGGCGGTCCACTCGGCGTTCCAGGCGCTGCCGGACATCTTCGGACAGATCTTCCGGATCGCCAATGGCGGCGGAATCGTGGCCGCTATCGGCGTGGTGTTCATCGTTGCGCTCTCCTCCCGCCGCATACGTTTCATCGGATCACTGCTCGTCACATCGGCCCTCGCTCTGGGGACGACCGCGCTGCTGCAGCATCTCGTCAACGCTCCGGGCGCCGTCGATGCAGCTCAGAAGCAGCTCTCCAGCTATCCCCAATATCCGTCGGTCAGGTTGGTGGCTGTCGCAGCGATCTTCTTCGTGGCCGGACCGGAACTCACCCGTCCATCTCGCCGGTTGCTGATGTTTCTGCTTGTTCTCGTCTCGGCGAGTTCGCTCTCGGTCACCGATGGCTATCCGGCCGGGATCGTCGGCTCCCTGTTTCTCGGCTGGTCACTCGCCGCTCTCGTCCATCTGGCGTTCGGATCTCCCGATGGGGCGCCAGACCCCGACGAGGTCGCAGCCGACCTCGCGGCGATCGGCATCACCGTTGCGGAGCTGCAGTCGAGTGCTCTTCAGGCGTGGGGCGAGAAGGCCTATGACGGCCCCTCGAACGGAAAGCATCTTCGCATTGTCGTGATCGGTCGCGATGCCACCGACGCCCAGCTTCTGACCAAAGTCGCCAGATTCGTTTGGTTCAAGGATTCCGGTCCGACCATCTCGCTGAGTCGGCAGCAACAGATCGAACATCGCGCGTACAACCTGCTGCTCGCCGAGCGCGCTGGCGTCGCGGCGCCGAGGGTTGTCGCTACAGCCACGATCGGAGCACGCCGAGATTCCGTCCTCGTCATGGAGTCACTCGGCGGTCCCGCTCTTGATCAGTTGCCGAGTGGTTCCGTTACCCCGGAACTTCTCGACGCGGCGTGGAAACAATTGTCCGAACTGCATGCCGCCGGCCTTGCGCACGGAGGTATCTGGTCAGCGTCATTCAGAAAAGTCTCCGACGCGGCGGTGGCTTTCACCGATCTGGCAACGGCCAATGCCGCTCCGGAACCCGATGAGCTTCTCGCCGACCGTGTCGCCCTCCTCGTGGCGTCGAGTCAGCTGACGAGCGTCGATGTTGCGGTGCAGGCTGCATTTGATTCTCTCGGCACCGCCCCACTTGCCGATTGTCTGCCAATGATGCAGCTCGCCTCGTTGCCGCGCGTCTCGCGAAAATCCGCTGACGGGCTCAGGAAGCTCTGCAGCCAGCTGCGCGACGCCGTGAGTGCCAAGACGGGCGTCGAACCGCCGAAGCTCGTCGAAGTCCGCAGAGTCTCCCCGGGTGCGATCGCAGTTGCCGGTGCCACGATTCTCGGCGCCTATCTGCTCATCGGCGAACTCGCCCATGTCGACTGGGCGACGATCTTCGATGACGCCCGATGGTCGTGGGTGATCGCAACCGCGGTGATCGCCCAGATCCCCATCCTCGGAATGGCCATGGCGAAGCTTGGCTCCGTGAGCCAGCAGCTCCCACTTCGACCGGTCATCGCACTCGTCATCGGGACAAAGTTCACCGGCCTCGTCGGCGGTGGGGTGACCACAATCGCACTCGTCGTACGCTTCTTTCAGAAGCAGGGGCTCAAACCCGCAATCGCCGTCACCTCCGGGTTGTTGAATTCGGTCGCCTCGGGATTCACGCAGGTCCTGTTTCTCGGCGGAGCAATCGTCATCGGTGCAAGTTCCTTCTCGCTCAAACGCGGCGGTTCCGATGGAGGTCTTTCGGGAAAGCTGCTGATCGGTGCCGCCGTCCTTGCCCTCATCACCGCTGTGGCCTTCCTCGTGCCCGGGCTCCGACACCGACTCGGGGGTTATCTCCTCCCCCAGATCCGGTCGGCAAAGGAGAACCTTTCCGCCGTCCTGCGTGACCCCCGTAAGGGTGCCCAACTCATCGGCGGGAACATGATCGCCCAGTTGTTCTACGCGGTGGCCCTCTGGGCGGCGTTGCACGCGTACGGCGAATCGCTCGGCCTCGTGCAACTCATCGTGATCAACTCGCTCGCATCGATCCTCGGGGGTATCGCTCCGGTACCCGGAGGCATCGGCGTCATCGAGGCTGGCCTCATCGGGGGATTCACTGCAGCCGGTATCCCAGACCAACAAGCCATCGCCGCCACGTTCACGGCGCGGATGTTCACCGCTTACCTTCCGCCGGTGTTCGGTTGGATGGCTATCTCCTGGATGCGCAAACGCGACCTCGTCTGAAAAACTGGCGAACAGGCGTCAGGGATTGTCGCCCGACGCCCTTGCCGCTTGTTCGAGAAGGAGTTGTTCGATCCGGGCGAGACGGACTTCGACGTCTCCCTGATCCGCTGACCGGACAGCGTCCGCAGATTCCACCGATGGGGACATCGTGCCCGAGTCGGGTTCAACCGAGGCTGCCCGTCGGGCAGCAGCCTGGTCCATGAAACTCGACGCGATCTGTGCAGTGACCACGCCGATAGTGGTGAGGCCGATGATCATCAACACGACAGAGGTGATTCGCCCGCCGACTGTCACCGGGTAGTAATCACCATAACCAACGGTCGCCACGGTGACGCATGCCCACCACAACGAGATTCCGATTGACGTGATGTTTGCATCAGGTGCGCGGGTTTCGAACGCGTACACGATCACGGAAATATTCAGGAGGAGAACTCCGGCGACAAAGAGGAAATGGGAGAGGTTCCCTTTGCGAAACATTGCTCCCAACAGACGAAGACTGAACAGGATGCGCACCGCGGGTATGACAATGGCGAGCACTCCGACCGGATGTCTGAAGGCGTAACGGATTCCCTGACCCGACAGACGTGCCCGGATCGCCATGTCCACGAAATAGATGAACGAAAGTGCGAACCGGCCCGCCCACCAATAAATGGACTTCCCGGCGAGGTGGTCCAGATTCACCACCGGAACAACTGTCAACCAGATCGTGCAGAGTGCGAGAAGATCGAGCGGTGTCGTCGTGGCGTCGAGCCAGCGGTCGAGCCGCGGAGCGTCCGGATAGGCCCGACCCTCACGGGTGAAGCGCTTTGCCAAGCCGTCTGCTTTCGGTTCCATGGGATCCAGTTTCACAGATCGACCGTCATCAATCGACAAAGGAATCTCGCGCATGCCGCTTCCAGCGGGCCTGATCGACCTTTCCGTTCGCGGCACGGCCAATGTCGGCCACCAGTTCGAGACGCCGGGGCACCTTGTAGGCAGCCAGACTCGAACGGCAGAAGTCGATCAGCACATCGGCATCCACCGCTGCAGCTGCATCCACCTGCACGAATCCGGCGACGCTTTCTCCGAAGCGGACATTGGGCACTCCGACAACCACCGCATCGACGACAGCCGGATGCATCTTGAGGACTTCCTCGACTTCTTCGGGAAACACCTTCTCGCCACCGGTATTGATGCAACCCGATCCCCGGCCGAGCAAGCGGACCGTTCCGTCGGTGTCGACGGTCGCATGATCCCCAGGTGTCGTCCAGCGCAGTCCGTCGATCTCCCTGAACGTGCGCGCCGATTTCTCGGGGTCGCCCAGATAACCGATGGGTCCGCGTCCTGCGATCGCCACCAGTCCGACCTCCCCCGATCCCCACTCGACAGGCGTTCCGTCTTCGCGGATCACCCGGGCCTCGGGTCCCAATTTGAACCCGGCGGTCGATGCCGTTCCCCGACTCGAAGAAATCGACCGGGCGAGACCCACCGCTTCGGACGATCCCAACGTGTCGACGCAGAGCAACGTCGGAAGGTGAGCGATGAGACCGTCCTTCACCGGAGCGGACCACATAACGCCGGATGAAAGCATCACGCCGAGTGCAGACAGATCCCAACGACCCGGCTCGGCGTCGAGCGCATCGAGCAACGGGCGGGCGAAGGCATCACCCACGATTGCAACATCGGTGCACCGATGCGCGGCCAATGTGTCGAGCAGTTCGATGGGGTCGAACTTCGTCCCTTCACAGAGGATCACGGCACCACCTGCACTCAACATTCCGAACGCCGAGAATGCCGCCGTCCCATGCATGAGTGGTGCGGCCGGAAGTACACGTCCGGAACGTCCACCCGCCGCTTGAAGAACCTCTTCGATGGATTCCACTCCACCCTGCTCCGGATAACGGACAAGTGCAGTCCTGTTCAGAACAACGAACAGGTCGTCCTGGCGCCACATGACACCCTTGGGCATTCCGGTGGTGCCCCCCGTGTAGAGGAGATAAAGATCGTCTCCCGAACGGTTGCGGAACGAGTCGGGGCTCGGGGGTACCGCCCCGGAGATGACGGCTTCATAGGGCACCGCCCAATCGGGGCATGGTCCCGAACCGTCGTCGACCCAGATCCACGCCCGGATCGATTGCAGATCCGCCCGCATCGGAGCAATCGTCTCACCGAACGTCCCGTGGAAAACCACGGCCTCGACGTCGGCGTCGGTCCAGAGATAACGCAGTTCGTCAGCCACATACCGGTAGTTCGTGTTGACCGGGACGAACGAGAACTTGAAGCAGGCGAAGAGCGTCTCGAGATATTCCGGGCCGTTGTGGAGATACTGGGCGACGCGAGCCCCTGCGACCACTCCGCTACCGGCGAGCCCGGACCCCAACCGATCGGCACGCGACGAGAACTCGGCCCATGTCAGCGACGTCGCACCGCAAGCGACCGCGGGTTTGTGGGGCTGGACTCGTGCGATCTCTTCCCACACATCGGCGAAGTTCCACCCGGACATCGGTCAACTCTCCACAGTCGACCGACGCTTCACAGCGCCGGCAACACGACAGAAGGAAGTGGGTGCCGGAACACCCGGGCGGCGTTGCCACTGAGAATCGCCCGAAGCTCGTCGACCGGGAGGTCTCCGTAGGTCTTCTCGACGAGGTTCTGTGTTTCAGGCCAGGTCCCGTCGCCATGCGGATAATCGGTTTCGAACATGATGTTCTCGACCCCGATCCGGTGCCGGGTCGAGATCGTCGACGGGTCGTCGATCGTGCAGAACCAGAAATTCCGCTTGAGGACATCCGCTGGTCTCGTGTCCCAGCCCATCCCGTAGCCGGAACGATCCACGACGTTGTCGAGACGGTCGAGAAGCATCGCGACCCAACCGATTCCGCCCTCGGACATCGCGATCTTGAGATTCGGATGCTTGAGGGGATAACCGGACCACAACCACTCGGCGCATGCAGCGAGGGAGAGCTGACCGAACATCGTCGCGCCCAACTGGAGAGCGGGTGCTCCCTCTGCGAGTTCGTAGCCACCGGAGGAGCCGACATGCAGGGCGATGACGGTGTCCGTGTCGGCGCAGGCCTGGACGATCGGGTCCCAGTAACCGGTGAACAGCGACGGGAGGCCGATCCGCTGGGGGCGCTCGGGAAGCGTCACTGCGACGAAACCGCGCTCGGCGTTGCGACGGATCTCCTGTGCCGCGATCTCGGGATCGGCGAGAAAGGTGATCCCCATGGGGATGATCCGCTCGGGGTAGGGCTGCCACCACGAGTCATGCAGCCAGTCGTTCCATGCGCGGGTCGTGGCCAGGCCGAGATCCTTGTCGTCGATCTGGGCAAAGACACGGCCGCAGAATCCGGTGATCATCGACGGAAAATTCATCGATGCCCACACACCGTTCAGATCCATGTCGTGGATCCGGGCATCGATGTCCCAGCAACCGCGTCGCATGTCCTCGAACCTTGTCGGCTCCAGGTTCCTCATGGTCTGCCTGCGACCGGCAACGGCGTTCATGCCGACCTGAGTGAACTGTTGTCCTTCGAACTCCCACACTTCGTGTCCACGGTCGTTCACGACAACCTTCGGCGCACGCTGCTGGAACGCAGCGGGAAGACGACCCTCGAACATGTCGGGCGGTTCGACCAGATGATCATCGACAGAAATGATCGTGTACCGCATCTCGGCCGGTTCGGGATCCGGAAGGAGCATCGAATCTTCCATACCTAATGTCACAATTGCCCCCGAGAAGTCGATCACTGCGAAGGTTCCGATTGTAAGGTCCGGCCACCGCTCCCGTGCGACTCTTTGCGGAACCGGCGATAGGAGATCGGAAGCCATGCCCGTCAATCTCGAATCATCTTCCGCCTTCGCCGATTGGCTGGCGCCGCGGATCGGTGCGGAATCCGTCTCGGTCGAGACGACCTCCACACCTTCCGGGGGGTTCTCCGCCGAGACAGTCATGGCCACGGTCACGGCGCACCGGGGCGACACGGCAGTCGCGGAGACCTACGTCCTGCGCCTCGAGACTCCCGATCCTGCGGTTTATCCCCGCCAGTCCTCGGAGGAGTTGCCCGAAATCGAGATCCAGTACCGGGTCATGGATGCCGTCCGCCGCAACTCCCCGGTACCGGTGGCTCCGCTCATCGGATTCGAGTCGGACGCCACCGTCATCGGCACCCCCTTCTTCGCCATGGGCTGCGTCGATGGCGATGTGCCCAGAGAGAGTCCGCCATACCCGACCGAGGGGTTCTTCCGGACATCGACGAGCTCCGAACGCCGTTCCATGATCATGTCCGGCATCGATGCTCTCGCCGGCGTCCACCGGATCGACTGGCGCGCCGCCGGACTCGGGTGGCTCGAACATGACGGTGTTGCTCCCGGAACGCCGACCCAACTCGAACGATGGTCCCGATTCGCGGCCGCGGAACTCCGCGGACGCTCCCATCCTCTGCTCGAGGAAGCATTCGAGTGGTTGGGACGGTCCCTGCCGGTCGATTCCGACATCGTCCTGTGCTGGGGAGATCCGCGGCCGGGGAACATCATCTATGCCGACGGACTCCCGGCTTGCGTCACCGATTTCGAGGCGGCATGTCTCGGATCGCCGATGATGGACCTCGCCTGGTGGTTGATGTTCGACAGGACGATGCACGAACTCGGCGCTGCCGAGGGCGCTGCTCACCCGAGACTCGATGGGGACCCGGATCGCGATGAACAGCGAAAGCACTATTTCGAGGTCTCGGGTCGGCCGGAGGAGGACACCGGTCCCCATGAGGTCTTCGCTGCGGCCCGATATGCAGCGATCGTCACGCGGGTCATGAACCGTCTCGAGGAACGCGGTCAGTTGCCGGCCGACAGCACGATCTGGCGGGACAATCCGGCCTCCAGCTGCCTCGGGATCCTCCTCGACGAAATGCGGCCCTGACCTCCGGCGGACATCGGAGCGGCGATCCGGTCGCCCACCCGACGGCTGCTACTTTCGGTGGCTGTGCGAACGCCTTCGGTGCCGGTTGACGATGTCGGTTGACGTTCGGGGTCTCGTTCGTCGCCGCTGGGCGGAGATCTCGCTTGTTCTGGTCGCGTACATCCCACTCCTGCTGACCGCTCCCGGCCAGATATCGGCCGACACCAAGGCCTACCTCTACCTCGACCCCGGTCGTCTCCTCTCCAGAGCGGGGACGCTGTGGGACAGCCACATCGCGGCCGGAACGGTGACGCATCAGAACATCGGCTATCTGTTCCCGATGGGCCCGTACTACTGGCTCTGCGATGCCATCGGAATGCCGACCTGGATCGCCGAACGACTCTGGTTCGGCACGCTCCTCCTCGCTGCAGGACTCGGCACCATATGGATGCTGCGCCGACTCGGACTTCGCGGTGCAGGTCCGGCCGTCGCCGGATACGCCTACATGCTCAGCCCGTATCTCCTCGCCTACTTCGGCCGCACCTCCGTCATCCTTCTTCCCTGGGCGGCACTCCCCTGGCTCATCGGGCTCACCGCACTCGCCCTGAGGGAGCGGACCTGGCGCGCTCCGGCGATTATCGGCATCGTCGTGACCCTCATGGCCGGAACCAACGCGAGTTCTGTCGTCTTCGTTCTTCTCGGTCCCGCTCTTCTCGTGCCTTTCATGATCTGGGGCACGCGCGAGGTGACGCCCGCCGACGCGCTGAAATCGATCGGGCGGGCCGCCGTCACCACCGCACCCGCACAGTTGTGGTGGGTCGCCGGTCTCTGGGTGCAGGGCAAATACGGGTTGCCGATTCTGCAACTCACTGAATCGGTCGAGACCGTCGCGCAGACATCCACGGCCCCCGAGCTCCTGCGCGGGCTCGGCTACTGGTACTTCTACGGACGCGATGGCTTGGCCCAGTGGACCAATGCCAGCACCCTCTACACACAGAATCCCGGGATGATCGCCTTCGGGTTCATACTTCCCGCGCTGGGTCTCTGCGCCGCGATGCTGACGAGATGGCGATATCGGGCATTCTTCGTCGCACTGATACTCACCGGTCTCGTTCTCGGCATCGGCACCTATCCGTATGACTCCCCCGCCCCATTCGGTTGGCTCGTGAAACTCACGACGTCATCCGAAGCGGGCTTCGCACTCCGCAACTCGCCGCGCGCCGTACCCCTCCTCCTTCTCGGAATGGCGGCGCTGCTCGCTGCACTCGTCCAATCGGTCGACGAGCGACTTCGGAACCGCGCGGATTCGCCGTGGAGCGCGAGAGCTCGTGTGGCGATACCGGTCGGCCTGATCGCCATCGCCATCCTCGGGCTCCCTCCTCTCTGGCGCGGCGAACTGGTGCAACCCGATCTCCAGTTTCCCGAGTCCCTCCCGACCTATTGGACCGACGCTGCCGCCGATCTCGATTCGGCAGGAACCGACACGCGGGTCCTCGAACTCCCAGGTTCGGACTTCTATGCCTACCGATGGGGAGAGACGCAGGACCCCATAACCCCGGGGCTCATCGACCGACCATGGGTCGGACGCGAACTGACCGCGTTCGGATCGCCCGCTTCGGCCGATCTCATCCGGGCTCTCGATCGGCGTCTCCAGGACGGCACATCCGATCCCGCCGGTATCGCTCCGGTCGCACGTTTCTTCTCGGCATCGGATGTACTACTCCGTCTCGACACCCAGTACGAACGGTTCCGGGGGCCGCGCCCCGCCGACCTCTTCGCGCTGTTCGGTGCCTATGAGGGAACCGACGGACTCGGTGCACCTCGAACCTTCGGATCACCTTCGGCCGCCCAACCCGATCAACGCCAGCCGACGCTCGATGAACAGGAACTCGCCCGGGCGCCCGGAACCGACGAGACACCTCCCCTTGCCATCTATCCGGTGACAGGCGTCCGATCGCTCCTGCGCGCCGAGCCGACCCGCGGATCGCTCGTGATCTGGGGAGACGGCGAGGGCTTCGTCGATGCGGCCGAGTTCGGCCTCCTGCCGACGAACTCCAGCGTCTTCTACGCCGCGACGCTCGCCGCTCATCCTCTTCTCGAGGGGACTGTCCGTGCCGGATCGCCATCCCTGCTCGTGACGGACACGAACCGCAAGAGGGCACAGCGCTGGGGAACGATCCGCGAGAACAGTGGTGCCACCGAAGTGGCCGGTTCCACGCCACTCGTTGTCGATCCCAAGGACACCCGTCTGGAGGTCTTCCCCGGACAACCCGATTCGATGATGACCGTTGCCGACTTCGGACCGGATGTCGCCGACGTGCAGGCCAGCAGCTACGGGAACATCGTCGCCTATTCGGCAGAGGCCCGTCCGGTGAACGCCATCGACGACGATCCCCGGACGGCGTGGTCGACCGGTGGGTACAGCGACGTCGTCGGCGACAAGATCCGCATCACCTATCGGCGACCGATCTCCGCAGATCACATCGACCTCACCCAACTGCAGGGCAACCGCTACATCACCAAGGTCTCCGTCTACGCCGACGGACGCCGCGTGGCTACGACGTCGATGACCGATGCCTCCTTCAACGAACCCGGTCAGACCGTTCAACTGGGCGGCATGCAGACGTTCTCGACTCTCGAGATCCGAATCGATTCGGCCAGTATCTCGGGGTTGAATTCCTACGTGGGCATCTCGAACGTCGGGTTCAGGTCCGTGGTCGTCCCGGGCACAACCGCGACCGAATGGATCCGCGTTCCCGACGATCGGGTCGACTCGTTCATCGATGCCGCTACTTCGACCAGGTGGCTCTTCACCCGTTGGCGCGCCAATCCGATCGAGGGCTACCGCCAGGATCCGGAACTTCGCCTTGCCCGAATTTTCCAGACGCCGAAGGCCCAGACCTCTCCCCTTTCCGGAACATCGAGGATCAATGGTCGCACCGAGGGTTCCCTCGTCGATTCCCTCATCGGTCGGCCCGGGCTCTCGGCCGGATATCCGATCGTGAGCGGAACGGCATACCTCGATGGCGACCTGCGAGCCCGCCCTTCATCCGCTCTCGATGATGATCTCGCGACTGCATGGATCTCGAACTTCGGCAATCAGAGCGGGAACGGTTTCACCGTCACCAATCCGACACCGGTCGCTGTCGATCACCTGAACCTCGCCATAGTGGCCGACGGACGACATTCTGTACCCACCCAGATAAGCCTCACCCTCGATGACGGGAGCGTTCGGGCCGTTTCGCTGCCGCCCATCGCCGACAACCCCGTCGCCGGTTCGGTCACGTCGCTGTACATCCCTGTCGAGCCGTTCGTCTCGTCAACGATCCGGATGACGATCACCGACGAGCGCGAAGTGCTCACCCGCGAGTACTTCAGCAGAGGCAACCATGCTCTTCCCGTAGCGATCGCGGAACTCGGGCTGCCCCTGACCGTGGCGCCGCTGCCCATCACCATGCCCGCCGACTGCCGGACCGGCCTCGTGTCCGTCGACGGATCCGACATCCCCGTCCGAATCTCGGGGTCCGTTGCCGATGCGATCGACCGGAAGCCACTCGACCTCGCCGGGTGTGAGACCGTGTCGACCGGATCAGGCGAGCATCGGCTCCTGTCCGGGATCGGGCTCGACACCGGACTCGACATCGACCGGATCCTGCTCGGAGCGGAGACTGCGGCCTCGGCCGATACAACCGACGGCATTCCTCAGATCTCCGTCGACCAGAAAGGCGACCTTTCGTGGTCCGTCGACGTCTCGGGGGCCGAAGAACCCTTCTGGCTCGTTCTCGGCCAATCCCTCTCCCCGGGTTGGACCGCAACCGTCGCGGGTGGAGAATCCCTCGGTGAACCTGTACTCATCGACGGCTTCGCCAATGGGTGGCTCGTCGATCCGGCGGCGATCGGGTCCGACTTCACCGTCACGATCGTCTGGACACCGCAGGAGATCGTCTGGACCGCGGTGGCCGCATCCGGCGTCTGGTTCGTCGGGATCTGTGCGCTCGCTCTCGCAGCCACCCGCCGACGGAATCGCTCTCGCCGGAACCGTGCCGACGGCGTCGACACTGCG